>NZ_CP101153.1:967010-1289347 GCF_024298825.1 Haloglomus salinum | reverse complement strand
GAAGATGCTTCTACAAAATAGGTCTCGTACGGAAGAAATATCGGGCGTTCCACCCCGCCTCACCACGCTCGGTGGTGGTGAACTCGGCTGAGGCGCCAGCCCGCAGTGGCGCCCACGACGTCGACGGGCGCCGCGCGCCAGTCGTAGCGTTTGTCCCGCGTTCCGGGCTCCAGTCGCTGCCCGGGCCGACGCAGGCCCCCGCTCGACTTCGTGTCGACGAATCGTGCCCGGGCCCTCGTGCGTATCCGCCGTCCCCCCGGCACTCGCCCGTCGCCCACCGGCGGCTGATTTTTGTGCTCGCCGTCGGTTCCGGGCGTATGGTCCCCGGCACCCCCTCCACTGCCGCGGTCCGGCGGCACGTCGCGCGGACGCGAGCGGCCGCAGTTTCGGCAGGCGAGTGGTGTCTCGCCCGGCCGCCGGTCGTCGCGGCGGCGCTGGCGCTGCTGGCGCTCGGGTACGCCGCCGTCCGCCTGTTCTCGGCGCTCCCCGCCGGCACGTGGCCGTGGCTTGGCGACTCGGTCATCTTCGAGTACGTCGGCTGGTTCCTCGCCGAGGGGAACCGGCTCTACATCGACGTCTGGGAGGTGAAGCCGCCGCTCTCGTTCGAGGTGACGGCGCTGCTGGCGGTGCTGGCAGGCGAGCACGTCGCCCTGTACCACGTGCTCAACCTGCTGGCGAACGCCGTGACCATCGCTGTCGGGGCCGCGGCCGCCGCGGGCCTCGTCCACGACCTGACTGACGACCGCCTCGCGGCGGTGGTCGCGGGCGTGGCGCCGTTCGCGCTGCCGACGTACTTCTACCGCGCGCTCGTCGGGTTCAAGCCGAAGTACCTCGTCATCGCGACGGGGCTGGGCTGTCTGTGGCTCGCGTTCCGCGAGCGCCCGCTCGTGGCGGGCGCCGTGAGCGCGGCGGCGGTCGGGCTCTGGCAGTTCGCTCTCGTCTTCCCGTGCTGCGTGGTCGGAGTGTGCTGGCAGACAGGTGGGCGGCGCGCCGCGTTGCGGGCGGTGGCTGGCGGGCTCGGAGCCGGCGTCGTCGTCCTCCTGCCGGTGCTCTACTGGGGCGCGCTGCCGGCGATGGTCGCCGAGACGGTGCTGGCACCGCTGCTGCTGACCCGCGGCCAGCCGCTCCTCGCGCGGGTGGGGGACATCGGGTGGGCGCTGGGGTCGTGGGCGCCGGTGGCGCTCGTCGGCCTGGCCGGGGTCGCCCGGTCCATCACGGCGGGGCGGCTGGCGCGTGAGTGGCCGCTGCTCGTCCTCGTCGGCTGGTTCTCCCTCCAGCTCGCCGCGCTCGACTACGACAACCCGCCCGACCTGTTCCCGTGGCTCGCGGTCGTCTCGCTCGGCGTCGGGCTGGCCGTGGCGGACGTCCGGGACCGGTCGGGGGGGCTCGTCGCCCGGCTCCCCGTCGACGGTGCCACGCTCGCACGGGCGCTCGCGGCCGCGGTGCTGGTGCTGGCGACGGTCGCCGTCGCCACGATGGGTGGGTTCGTCACCGACCCGCCCCGGACCGACCCGAAGACGTACGATACCACCCGCGAGTACGCGCTGAACGTGTCGGGCCCCGACGACCTCGACGGCGTCGAACGCCAGTACGTCTACTGGAACCGGGTCCCGATAGCCAACTGCCGGGCGTTCGGGGCCGCCAACCAGCAGCGGCTCGTGCGACGGCTCGGGCTCGCCGAGGGGCAGCGGTGGGAGACGGCTCCCTGTGGGCGCTTCGACCCGACCTGGCGTGCCGTCCGGAGCGAGTACGGGTTCGGGGGCGGGAACGCCACGGCCACTGCCGGTCGCGACACCCAACGCTAACTACCCGCCCGCCCACGGTCGGGCCATGACAGACGACGGGACCGGCGGGCGCGTCGAGGGTGACCTGCCGGTCGAGTCCGCCGCGGACGCCGCGGCCCGCATCGAGTCCGGCGCCGTGCTGGGTATCTCCGGCTTCGGGAGCGTCGGCTACCCCAAACTCGTGCCGGAGGCCATCGCCGCTCGCAGCGACGCCGCCGCCCTCGACCTGACGGTCATCAGCGGCGGGAGCGTCGGCCCCGAAGTGGACGAGGCCCTCGTGGAATCGGGCGCGATGGCGCGGCGCTACCCGTTCATCGGCCACGAGGCACTGCGCGAGGCCAGCAACGACGGCGGGGTGGCGTTCCACGACCGGCACGTCGCGGGTGTCGCCGACGAGGTCCGGTTCGGCGGGCTCCCCTCGCCCGACTGGGCCGTCGTCGAGGCCGTCGCCGTCGGCGAGGACTGGTTCGTCCCCTCGCCATCGGTCGGGTCGACGCCGGCACTCGTCCACGCGGCCGACCGCGTCATCGTCGAGGTGAACGCGGCCCAGCCCCGCGACCTGGAGGGGCTCCACGACCTGCTCGTACGGACCGCTCCCCCGGAACGCGAGCCGCTCGCCCTCGATGCCGTCGATGCGCGTATCGGCTCACCTCGTGTCGAGTTCGAATCCGAGAAACTCGCCGCCGTCGTCCGCACGGACCGCGCCGACACGACCTACACCTTCCGCGAGCCCACCGCGGCCGACCGCGCGCTCGCCGACGAATTCGCGGGCTTCCTCGACGCCGAACTCGACCGCAACCCCGCATTCGATGCGACACTCAACCTCCAGTTCGGCGTCGGGAGCGTCGGGAACGCCGTCGTCTCGGCGCTCGACGCCGTCGACCTGGGCGACCGCGACGTGGCTTACTTCGGTGAGGTGGTCCAGGACGCCGTCCTGGACGCGCTCGACGACGGCACCCTCGCCGCCGCGAGCGCCACCTCGCTCGCGCTCTCGAGCGAGGGGCAGGACCGCCTGTTCGCGAACCTGGGCCGCTACGCCGAGCAGGTCGTCCTCCGCCCGGTCGATGTCTCCAACGACGCCGGCCTCATCGACTCGTTCGGCGTGATAGCGGTGAACGGCGCCGTCGAGGTGGACCTGACGGGGCAGGTCAACTCCACGCACATCGGCACCGACGTGGTCGGCGGCGTCGGCGGCTCGGGCGACTTCTTCCGCGCGGCGCTCCTGTCGGTCGTCGCGCTCCCCTCGACCGCCGCCGGGGGCGACGTCTCCCGGATCGTCCCGCGCGTCGCGCACGTCGACCACACCGAACACGACGTGGACGTGGTCGTCACCGACCAGGGGGTCGCGGACCTGCGCGGCCTGTCGCCCCGCGAGCGAATGCGCGCGGTGGTGGCGGTCGCGCACCCGGACTTCCGCGACGCGCTCGCCGCGTACCGCGACCGGGCGCTGGAGCGGGGCGGCCACACGCCCGGGGGATTCGACCTCGCGGCCGACTGGCCACCCGACGCTGCCGAGTGACGCGCGTTCCCCTTCCTTGAGAATCACACCGGGACATATCCCCGCGGCCGGTCAAGAGATACCCATGAGAGGCACCGTTCGACTCGCGGACGACTCGGACCAGGCCCTCGCCTGGGTCGCGCTGACGTTCGCGTCGGTGATGCTGGTCGTGGAGGGGCTGTTCACGGGGTCGCCGTGGCGGACCGACCTGTTCGCCGGGTGGCAGTTCCTCGTCTGGACCGCGACGGCGCTCGTCGTCGCGATGGTGGGGTTCGCGCTCCACCACCTCGCCAGCGGGGACCGGACCGTCTCCGGGTCGGCGCTCGCGGTCCTTGCCCTCGTCCACGCGCCGGTCCACGTCGTGCTGGTGTTCGGCCTCCTCGACGCCGCTGCGACGCGCGAGGTGGCGACGCTCGCCGCCTGGGTCCTCTACCCGCTCCTCGCGCTCCTGAGCGCGGTGGTCGTCCTGCGGCCCGTCCTCCGGCGGCGGTCCCCGGCGCTCACGCCCCACGAGAACCGGTGACTCCGCGGTTCGGTCTCGACACGGCCGCCCGGCTTCCCGCCGAGCCTTGATTACGAGTCCCGGTGCAGACCCCGTATGAGCGACTCCGTTCGCGAGAGCTTCGACGCGATGGGCGAGTTCGTCGACCGGTTCCCGGCCGCCGACGCCGAGACGGTGTACGGCGAACCCGTGACACAGGGCGACCGGACCGTGATTCCGGTCGCCCGCGTCGGCTACCGGTTCGGCGGTGGCTTCGGCGGCGGGAGCGACCAGGAAGGGGAACAGGACGGAACGGGGTTCGGGGGTGGCGGCGGCGGCACGGTCACGGCACGCCCAGCCGGTGCGCTGGAGGTCTCACCGGCGGGGACGCGGTTCGTCGACACCGAACGCCGGTGGCCGCTGGTCGTCGCGTTCGCGCTCGGTGCCCTGCTGGGGTGGCTCGGACGACGGTAGGGCGCCGTCGGAGTGGCGTGCTCCGGACGCCTGGCTGGTGGCTGAATATTGGAAATATATGGCTTCTTGATAGCTTTTATTCTGTCCGAGGTGTCAAAGTGCGAGACAAGAATTCTGAAACCAATATAGATGGAATATCTACGTCTGCCTCTCTCGGCCTATGTCTGCCCATAAACCGCTGGACACGATACCAAACCTGGTGACCTCCGGCCTTCCGTGAACGAGCGAAACGGGCGCAGACGGCGCGCTCCGTGGGCGAAACCGCAGTTCCGCTCCGGAGCGTGTGTTCGGGCGGTGCCCCGGTCAGTCTCGGCGGTCGCGTGCCCGCTCGACCACGGCCTCGGCCAGCGCCTCGAACGAGGCGACCTCGGGCACGACATCGACCTCGATACCCGCGCGCTCCGCGCGCTCGCGCGTCGGTTCGCCGATACAGCCCACGACGGCGTCGTTCAGCCCCGCGATGGCCGGGGGACGAATCCCTCGCTCGTCTGCGCTGGCGAGGAAGTTCTCGACGGTCATCGAGGCGGTGAAGCAGGCGCCCGCGAGCTGGCCGCGCGCGGCGAGGTCGGCCGACGACCCCGCCCCCTCGGGCCGGACGAGCCGGTAGAGCACCGTCTCGTGGACGTACGCGCCGGCGTCCTCCAGCCCGTCCAGCAACACGGCGCTGCCGTGGTCCGAGCGCGCGACCTCGATGCGGGCCCCGTCGACCCGTCCGGCGAGCGTCTCGACCAGTCCGGCCGAGGAGTACTGCTCGGGCACGACGGCCACCTCGTAGCCGGCCTCCCGCAGTGCCTGGGCCGTCGAGGAGCCGATGGCGCAGACCGTCGTCTCGCCGGCCGTCCAGCCCGCGTCGGCCAGGAGTTCGACGCCCGAGGTACTGGTGAAGACCGCGTAGTCGGCGTCCTCGCGGGGCCGAGCGCCGGTCGGTTCGACGGCGAGCATCGGGTCGAGGACCGGTTCGGCCCCCAGGTCGCGGACCGTCTCGGCCGCAGCCGCCGCACGGCCGTCGTCCGGCCGGAAGACGGCGATCTTCATCGGGGCACCTCCAGCCGGCGGGTGACTGCTTCGGTCGGATTCTGTATCGCCGCTAGCGGTTTATCGAGCCGTCGGGTCCTGGTCATGCGGCGTCCCCGTACTCCCCGAGTTCGTTCGCGAGGAACTCCCTGACCCGTGCTCGCGTGCCCGCGACGCCGCCGATGACGGTGATGGCGGGCGGCTCGATGCCCTCGGCGTCGCGCACGTCGACGATGGTGTCGAGGGTGCCGGTCGCGACGCGCTGGTCCGGCCAGGTTGCGCGCTCGACGAGCGCGACAGGCGTGTCACCCTCCATCCCGGCCTCCCGGAGCGCCTCGGTGTAGGCCGGGAGCTTGCCGACGCCCATCAGGACGACGATGGTGCCGCCGGTCGCGGCGAGCGCCTCCCAGTCGACCATCGACTCCGCCTTGGTGGGGTCCTCGTGGCCCGTGACGAACGACACCGAGGAGGTGTGGTCGCGGTGGGTGACGGGGATACCCGCGACGCCGGGGCCCGCGATGGGGCTGGTGACGCCGGGGACGTACTCGAACGGGATGCCGTGCTCGGCGAGGTGTTCGGCCTCCTCGCCGCCACGGCCGAAGACGAACGGGTCGCCGCCCTTCAGCCGGACGACGGTCTTGCCCTCGCGGGCGAGCTCGACGAGCCGGTCGTTGGTGTACTCCTGGGAGGTGCGCTCGCCGCCGGCGCGCTTGCCCACGTCCTCGCGCTTGTCCTCGGGGATGGAGCCGAGGATCTCCGGCCCAGGGAGCTTGTCGTGGAGGACCACGTCCGCCTCCTCGAGCAGGCGCTTTGCCTTCACCGTCATGAGCTCGGGGTCGCCGGGGCCGCTCCCGACGAGGTAGACGGTGCCCACGTCCTCCTGTTCCCCGTCCGTGTCCCCGCTCATCGGGCGCCCTCCGTCTCCTCGTGCTCCTCGGCGGTCTTGCGGGCTTCCGCGACGAGTTCCGCGCCGCCGCGGTCCGCGATGTCGGCCGCGAACCGGCGGGCGGCCGCGGCGTGGTCGTTGGCGGGCAGGTCGCGGGTCTCGCGGATGGGCTCCTCGCCCGCGCGGTCCAGCACGCGCGCGACGACGTGGACGTACTCGCCGCGGACGGTGGCGTGGACGCCCAGCGGCGCCACGCAGCCCCCGCCGAGTTCCTTCAGGACGGTCCGCTCGACCGTGGTCTCGACGCGGGTCCGCGGGTGGTCGATGGTCTCGCGGAAGGATTCGGCGTCGTCGGCGAGCGCGGTCACCGCGATGGCACCCTGGCCCGGGGCCGGGACGAACTCGTTCGGGTCGAGCCGCTCGTGGGGGACGTGATGCAGCAGCCCCATCCGCTGGAGCCCTGCCTCCGCGAGGACGATGGCGTCGTAAGCGGTCTCGAGGGGGTAGCGCGCCAGCGCGTCCTGTTCGAGCACCGACAGCGACTCGAACCACTCCTCGGCGGACTGGTCGAACGTCTCGTCGGGGTCCTCCTCCTCTTCGGCAGGGCGGGACTCCGTCCCGCTTGCAGACGGCGAGTCGAACTCGCCGTCGGCGGCGACCCGGCGGTCGTGTTCGCGCCCGACGCTCGTCGCGAGCAACTTCTCGACGCGCGTGTCGACGTTCCCGCGCAGGGGCTGGATGTCGAGGTCCGGTCGTTCGGCCAGTAGCTGGGCCTGCCGCCGGAGGCTCGAGGTGCCGACGGTCGCGCCATCCGGGAGTTCGTCGAGGCTCCGGCCGCCGGGCGTCAGGAGCACGTCGTTCGCGGGCGCGCGCTCGGGGATGCCCGCGACGACCAGCTCGTCCGGGAAGTCGGTGGGCACGTCCTTCATCGAGTGGACGGCGGCGTCCACCTCCCCATCGAGGATGCGCTCGTCCAGCGCCCGGACGAACGCGCCGGTCTTGCCGAGCCGGTGGATGAGTTCGTCGCGGATGCGGTCGCCCTCCGTCTCCACCTCGATTAGTTCGACCTCCGTGTGACGGTCCTCCAGTTGCTCGGCGACGGTGGCGGCCTGCCGCAGCGCCAGGTCCGAGCCCCGTGTCGCCAGCCGGACCGTTCGTGTCTCTCGCATACGTCAGTCTGGGCGAGCGGGCGTGAAACCGCTGTCGGGTTCGGGAATGGGTGTTCGGGGTGTACGGGCCGATAAATCGTATACTGCGATAGCGAATCGCTGCCCGGCGCCCGGCGACACCGCTTCGGAACTGGGGCAAATTGTGCGATACTTCTGATAAAATCTCAAAATGCCATTTAATGTGCTAAAATTACTGCATTTGTAGATTTATGGCTGGATTATATCTATTATACTGGGTTCTCGCGCGAAGGGCCGGATCGGTGTCGTGTGGAAGTACGACAGCGCCCCGCCCACGCCCAGAGCACGACCGGCACGAGGATGCCGAGGCCGGTGTCGACGGCCCTCGGGAGGCTCGCGACCCCGAGCGAGAGAACGAACCAGCCCCCGCCGTGAGTATGCGGAACGGTCGATGCGGCTGAGGGGACGGTCGTCTACGTGCATTCACATCGGCACGGCAAGGAGAATCGCTGTACGCGTGCGGGCGGCGGTGTGGGGCCGTCTCGCCGTCGGTCACCAGGGCTCGTCCTTCAGCCCGAGCAGGTAGGCGCCGGCGTTCGTGACGAGGTGGAGCGCGGGCGTAACGATCGTCACGACGACGAGGCGGCCGGGCGTGAACGTCTCCTTCGTCCAGTCCGGGGCGACGACGGCGGCCAGCGCGAGCGCGGCCACGACGAAGTCGAGCTGGTCGAGCCCGGGGAACGCGGCACCGCGGTCCCGTCCGGTCCGGCGTTTCAGGAACGAGGCGAGGATGTCACCCAGCATCGCGCCCGCGGCGAGCGCGACCGCCGCAGGTGCCGGGAACGAGGGGAGCGTCACGCCGAACGCCGCGCCCGCGCGCTCGCGGACGACGTTCAGGACCCCGGCCAGCACGACGCCGGTCCCGATGCCGGCGATGGTCCCGCGCCAGGTCTTCCCGTCACCGAGGATGCGGCGCTCGCCGAGGTTCCGACCGCCGTCGAGCGGCCGGCCGCCGCCGAACAGCACCGCCGCGTTGTTCGGGACGTAGGCGGGGAGCATCGCCCACAGCGCACCGACCACCGTTCCGAGCAGCGACATACGCGGGGCTGTGCGGCCGCTCGGCTTAACCGCCGGGGGTTCGGCGGCACGACCGACAGCAAGCCGGAGCCCGGCTGCTCGTCGTCGCTGGTTGCCAGCTGTCGATATCGGCCGCTCTGGGCCACAGGACGCACGGGTTCTGTGTTCTGGCGGTGAGCGCCGACCTCCGATTCTGTATCGTGGTATGCGATTTATCGCCAGCATGCAACCGACCTGTGGGGACCACACTCAAATACGCCGCGGCGGTAGTTCTCGTATGATTCCGCCCGTCGCGGACCGGTTCGTGGCCGGCGAACACCCCGCGCAGGCGCTCGAGCACGCCCGACGGCTGAACGAGCGCGACGTGGGCGCCATCCTCAACCTGCTCGGCGAACACTACCACGAGCGCGACCCTGCAGAGGCCGACGCCGCCACCTATCGGCGGCTCCTCGACGATATCGGTCGGTCGGATCTGGACTGCTGTGTCTCGGTCAAACCCTCTCAGGTCGGTATCCAGGTCGACGAGGCGGTCTTCCGGAAGAACCTCGGCGACATCGCCGCCCACGCCGACCGCCGGGACGCGTTCGTCTGGGTCGACATGGAGGACCACACGACCGTCGACGCGACGCTCGAGGTGTTCTGCGACCTCGTGGCCGACTATCCCGACATGGGCCTGTGCCTCCAGGCCAACATGAAGCGGACGCCCGAGGACCTCGACCGGCTCGCGGACCTGCCGGGCAAGGTCCGGCTCGTGAAGGGGGCCTACGAGCCACCACGCGACATCGCGTACCGGGAGAAATCGCGGGTGAACGAGGCGTATCGGGACCTTCTGGAGCAGGCGTTCCGCAGCTTCGACGGCGGCGTCGCCGTCGGGAGCCACGACCCCGCCATGGTCGAGCACGCGCGCGACCTGCACGAGACCTACGGGACCGACTACGAGGTCCAGATGCTCATGGGCGTGCGCGAGGACGCACAAACCGAACTCGCGCGGGAGGTGCCCGTCTACCAGTACGTCCCGTACGGCGGGAAGTGGCTCTCGTACTTCTACCGGCGGGTGAAGGAGAACACGGGGAACGCGGCGTTCGCGCTGCGAGCCATCGCGAGCGGGTGAGAACGGGGCAAGTCGGAGCGAACCGCGGCCGAACGGGGTCTACTCCAGGTCGAAGCGGTCGTTCATCATCACCTTGTGCCACGCGTCGACGAAGTCCTCGACGAACTCCTCCTCGCCGTCCTCGGCGGCGTAGCACTCGGCGACGGCGCGGAGCCGGGAGTTCGAGCCGAAGACGAGGTCGAAGCGGGTGGCCTCCCACTCGAGTTCCCCGGTCTCGCGGTCGTACCCCTCGTAGACGCCGTCCTCGGCGGGCTCCCAGTCGTACGACATGTCGAGCAGGGTCTCGAAGAAGTCGGCGGTCAGCGTTCCCGGCTCGTCCGTGAGGACGCCGAGGTCGGCGTCACCGTAGGTGGCGCCCAGCGTCCGCAGGCCGCCGACCAGCGCCGTCATCTCCGTCGCCGTCAGGTCCAGCAGGTCGGCCCTGTCGACCAGCAGCTCCTCGGGCTGGTCGTGGTCGAGGTCGTCCGGGAGGTAGTTGCGGAAGCCATCGACCGCCGGCTTGAGGGCCTCGAACGACTCCACGTCGGTCTGCTCCTGGCTGGCGTCGGTGCGCCCCGGCTCGAACGGGACCGTCACGTCGTAGCCGGCGTCTGCTGCCGCCTGCTCGATGGCCGCGTTGCCGCCCAGCACGATGAGGTCGGCCAGCGAGACGCGCGTCCCGTCCGAGCGCGAGTCGTTGAACTCCTGCTGGATGTCTTCCAGGGTCTCCAGCACCGTCTCCAGTTCCTCGGGCTCGTTCACGTCCCAGCTCCGCTGGGGTTCGAGGCGGATGCGGGCGCCGTTCGCGCCGCCGCGCTTGTCGCTGTCGCGGTACGTCGACGCCGCGGCCCACGCGGTCTTGACCAGTTGCTGGCGGGAGAGCTCCGAGTCGAGGAGCTCCTCCTTGAGCGTCTCGACCTCAGCCTCGCCGACGAGTCCGTAGTCGGCGTCCGGGACGGGGTCCTGCCAGAGCATCGTCTCGTCGGGAACCTCCGGGCCGAGGAACCGCTCCGGCGGGCCCATGTCGCGGTGGATGAGCTTGTACCACGCCTTCGCGAAGGAATCCAGGAACTCCATGGGGTCGTTCTGGAACTCCTCGATTATCTCCCGGTAGTCGGGGTCCTTCTTCAGCGCGACGTCGGTCGTCAGCATCATCGGCGTCTGCTCGCCCTCCCCGTGGGCTTCCGGCGCGGCATCGATTTCGTCCTCGTCGACTGGCCGCCACTGCCACGCACCGCCGGGGCCCTTCTCGGGCTCCCACTCGTGGTCGAGCAGGTTGTCGAGGTAGGAGGTGTCCCACCGTGTCGGCGTGCTGTTCCAGGGCCCCTCGATGCCGCTGGTGATGGTGTCGTCACCCTTCCCGGAGCCGTAGTCGCTCTCCCAGCCCAGGCCCATGTCCTCGATGGGGGCGGCCTCGGGCTCGGCCCCGACGTGCTCGTCGGGGTCGTCGGCGCCGTGGACCTTCCCGAACGTGTGGCCGCCGGCGATGAGCGCGGCCGTCTCCTTGTCGTTCATCGCCATGCGGTCGAACGACTGCCGGATGCGCTCGGCCGACCACTCCGGGTCCGGCTCGCCCTCCGGCCCCTCGGGGTTGACGTAGATGAGCCCCATCACGGTCGCGCCCAGCGGTGCCTCGAGGACGTCGTCCTCGTCGAACCGGTCCCAGCTCTCCATCTCCCCTTCGGGCCCCCAGTCGACGGCCTCGTCGGGCTCGAACTCGTCCTCGCGGCCGCCGGCGAAGCCGAACGTGTCGAAGCCCATCGACTCCAGCGCGACGTTGCCCGCCAGGACGATGAGGTCGGCCCACGAGAGCTTGCGGCCGTACTTCTGCTTGACCGGCTCGAGCAGGCGACGGGCCTTGTCGAGGTTGGCGTTGTCGGGCCAGCTGTTGAGCGGCGCGAACCGCTGGGTGCCGCCCGCCGCGCCGCCGCGGCCGTCCGTGGTGCGGTACGTGCCGGCGCTGTGCCAGGCCATACGGATGAACAGCGGGCCGTAGTGCCCGTAGTCGGCCGGCCACCAGTCCTGCGAGGTCGTCATCAGGTCCTCGATGTCGGCCTTCACCTCGTCGAGGTCGAGCGATTCGAACGCCTCGGCGTAGTCGAAGTCCTCGTCCATCGGCCCGACCTCGCGGGCGTTCTGGTCGAGCGTCTTCAGGTCCAGCTGGTTCGGCCACCACTCCTGGTCGCCCTTTCGGTGCCGGGGTGAACGCTCAGTCATTGTTGATACGGAATGTGGGCCCCGGATGGGTTTCAATCCATCGTCCGTCCGCGCCCTCTGCCGGGATTTATGGCCGTGTTCGCCCGGCTGAACCACCTCACGCCCGGTTCGGTCGGGTGCGGTTGGACTGGACACGGTTCGGCGGTCATGGTCGCCTCGCGTGCCGCTCGGTGGCTACTCGATACGCGCGTCGACCACGACGTGCTGGACGCCTTCGGCGTAGCTCTTGACCTCGCGCACGCCCAGCACCTCGCACGACCGGCCGGCGTCGGCGACGGCCGCCTCCAGCCGCCCGACGGGCCGGTCGGGCAGTTCGGCCTCCGGCGTGGCCTCGTGGAGATGCATCGTGCCGCCGGGCCGGAGCGCGGCGACCCCCGCCGGTAGCCGCTCGTACGCGTCGTAATGGCCCATCACCACGCGGTCGACCGGCTCCAGCTCGACATCGGCACAGTCCCCTCGCACGGCCCGGAACCGGTCGGTCACGTCGTTGAGGACGGCGTTCTCGACGAGATACTGGTACGTGGTCGGGTCGAGTTCGGCGGCGACCACCTCGGCACCCGCCCGGGCCATCGGGAGCGCGAAGTACCCCACCCCGGCGAACATGTCGAAGACGCGCTCGTCGGGGCCCGTCACGTCGCCCATCCGCGCGCGCTCGGCCTTGTTGCCCGGCGAGAACATCGTCGTCGCGAGGTCGAGCGCGTAGCGCGTGCCGTACTCGGTGTGGACGGTCTCCGTGTCGCCCGCGCCCGCGACGACGGTCACGTCGGGGTCGCGGGTGCGCCCGGCGATGCCGCCGCGGTCGAGCACGGTGTCGGCCTCGCCGTGGAGTTCGAGCAGCGCCTCGCCCACCTCGCCCGGCCGCGGGCAGTCCCCGAAGTCGGCCATGAGGACGGTCCCGATGACGGCCCACGACCCCGGCGCGGCGTCGATGTCGGCCTCGGAGAAGCCACGCGCCCGGAGGCGGTCGGCCAGCGTCGAGTCGCGCGAGGGGAGGTCGTGCTCGACGACCCGTTCGACCGCCTCGACCGCGGCGACGGTCCCCTCGCGGTCGGCGGGGACCTCGCCGACGACGGGCAGGGCGACCCGCTCGTCGTCGTAGGACTCGATACCCCGGCCGTCGTCGTAGACGCCCAGTGCCGACAGTTCGCGTTCGGCGCGCTCGGCGGCCGGCTTCGGAACCAGCGCCGCGAGCCCGGGTGCCCGGTCGGGGTCGGCCGCGCCGTCAGTCCCGGGCATCGTCCTCGTCGTCCTCGGGAAGGACGTGCAGGCCCGCCCGCGAGCGCAGCACGGGCACCTCCTCGGCGTCCGGGTCCATGTACTCGGGGCGCGGGATGGTCCGGGCCTCGTACGTCTCCGGGTCGAGCACCTGCACGGCGTGCTCGTCCTCGACGGTGACGAGGGTCGTCCGCTGGCCGTCCTCGCGGGTGCCGAGTCGCCGCGCGTCGGGGTCGATGCCCTCCTCGTAACTGGCCTCGTAGCGCTCGCCCGTGGTGAGGCGGACCCCCTTCAGGTTCCCGTGCGCGCTCGTGACGAGGACCGGCCCCTCGTCGTCGGCCGGTTCGATGATATCGCCCGGGGTGTAGGGGGGGAGGCGCGCGACGAACGTCACGCGGTAGAGTTCGTTCCCGTCGGAGTCCTCGGTCGCGAGCGTCTCCGCCGCCGAGACTTCGCCGCCGAACTCGCGGACGATGCGGTGGGCGATGGCCTCGCCCATCTGGTTCGAGGATATCTTCATGTTCACACCGCTGTCCGTGCGGTCGACCGAGGTGATGAACGCGTTCCGGTCGCCCTTGTCCTCGCGCTCGGCGATGTACGCCTCGGCGATCTCGGTCGCACGGTCACACTCGTCGTCGGTCGGCGTGCGCTCGGTCGCGCGGACCTGCACCAGCGCCTCCCAGTAATCGCCCGCGATGCGCCCGCACCGGTCACAGGTGCCCCGCGAGATGTAGACCGGAACGGTGACCTCCTCCTCGACTGGCGTCTGCCGGATGACGCCGGTGAACATGGCGTGCATCCGGATGGTGTTCTCGTCGACCTGCTCGGGGTCGACGACCCATTCGACGCCCTGCGCGTCGATGTGGACGCCCAGTACGCCGGTCACCTCCTCGATGGCCACGTCGGTGTAGTCCCGCGCGCCCACGTCCACCCAGCGGTTCCCTCGGTGGACCGCGCCGCAGTCCGAGCAGACCTGCACTTCCACCCGGTCAGGGGCGTCCACGAGGTCGAAGTCCTCGAAGTAGCAGGCGTCGCACAGCACCGCATCCCTGGCGCTGGGGCTTCCGGGCAGGTCCACGCCGGGCGGCCGCTCGATGGCGTCGCCACAGCGCGGGCAGAACCCTCGCTCGCCCCGTTCCTCGGAGTCGCTCATTACTCTTCCGTGGGTCGTTCCGACGGTTAAATGCCGCGTCCGGTACCCGCTGCCCCCGCCCCGAGTGCCGTTTCTATACGGTGGTACTTACGCCGAACTCCGGAACTAGTACTTAAACTATAGCGGATAGCCGGCAGAACACTGTACTGAATGTTCTGTCAGGAAACGGGATAGATGAGTTCGAATCGGCTCAGGTCACGGGTGGCGGCGGTGGTACTGGCGCTGGTCGTCGTTCTCTCGGTGCCGGTGGCACCGGTCGCGGCGGACGACGACGGGGGACTGTTCGACGGTGATTCCTCGGACGACGGTGACGACGTGTCCGTCGTCGGCACGAACGGGACGAACCTGGAAGTCGGCGGAAGCAAGGGCGTCTCCATCGGGACCGAGGGTGTCAGTGTCGGCGGCGAGTCAGGCATCGACGCGGACCCGACCGAGGGTGTCAGTGTCGGCGGCGACGACGGTGTCGCCGTCGGTCGCAGTGGTGTCAGCGTCGGCGGCGAACAGGGCATCGATGCCGACCTCGAGGACGGCGTCACCGTCGGCGGGACGAGCGGCGTCCAGGTGAGCGCCACCGAGGGAGTCAGCGTCGCTGACGGCGATGTCGTACAGGTCGCGCCCGACGGGGCGCAGGTTCTCGGCCAGGGATACACCGCCGAGGAAGGGGTCACGGTCGGGGAGTCACCCGTCGCGGTCAACGGCACCAACGTCGAACTCGGTGGCGGCGACGGTATCTCCGTCGGGTCGGATGGCCTCACCGTCGGCGGTGACGACGGTGTCGGCGTCGGCACGGAGGGTGTCGAGGTCGGTGAGGGCGTCGGCGTCGGTGCCAGTGACGGCGTGCAGGTCGGCTCCGACGGCATCGGTGCGGGCCCCGACGACGGCGTGCAGGTCGGCGGTGATGATGGCATCCGCCTCTCCACGACCGATGTGGGTGTCGGGGATGCGAGCTACGACCCGACCACGGAGGGCGTCTCGTTCAAGCGCGAGATTCCGCTGGGAGAGCAGGGGAAGCTCTACGTCTCGCGGCAGGGACTCGGCAACGTGTACCTGCGGGCCACGTCACCGGAGGGTCCCCAGGGCGTACAGAGTGATTTCCTCTACGCCTCCGAGGCGGATGGGGACGGCTTCAAATCTGCGCTCCAGTACGCCGTCGAGAACGACGAGACGACCTACTTCGAGGTGGACTCCGAGGGCGACCTCACCGAGCGGACGGGACTGGTCATCGCCCCCCAGGTCTCTGCTGGCGACGGTGAGCGGACCTACCTCGACCTCGGGACCAACATCACCGCCAGCGAGGCGGGCATCGACCGCGCCGATGTCGCGCTCTACTCGGTCAACGAGTCCGGCGTGGCCATCACCGGCGAGGTGTCCCGGGACTACATCGAGACCCGGCTGCAGGCCGAAGCGGCCGGCGAGCCGGTCGCGTTCGTCAACGCGAACCACGCACCGTTCACGAAGCGCGGGAACCTCGGTGCGGGCGTCTTCCCGGGGACAGGAACCGACGCGCTGCCGGAGATTCCGGTTCTGAAGCCCGCGCTCCAACAGGTGCTCCCGGGGCGGCTGGGAGCCGGCATCGAGTGTACCGGTCAGGAGTGTCTGGTCGGCACCGAAGGTGTCAACGAGACGATTCCCAGCACCCCGCTGACCGACCCCATCAAGAAGTACTACCCGCTCCCCCAGCGGGTCGACACCACGGGGTACGTCCTCCCGTGCAACACGGTCGTCGGGCCGGAGGACCTGCCCGAGGAGGAGCTGCCCGGGCTGACGGACCTCCCGCCGGACCTGGTGCCGGGACTGCCGACGCAGATTCTGAGCAACGAGGCGGTGCTCGGGCTGGCGTACGGCGTCGTGCCCGCCCCTTGCGACGTGAGCAAGCCCCTGCTGGAGCCGGTCGCCGACCCCGCGACCCCGTACGAGGAGTACCAGGGTGAGCCGACGTTCGAGACGGATGGCGCACAGAGCTTCCAGAACGGCATCAGCGCGCTCCGGACGTTCGAGGCTGGCCTGTCGAACGGCGGCCCCGGACTCGACGGAACGTTCGCGACCGTCCTCGACCGGGAGAAGCAGGACGGCGTCCTCGAACTCTCCGCCGGAGACGAGGAGTACGAGTACGCGCAGGCGAACGGCCGACTGACACAGCAGGACGGTGTCGTTACGGGTTCCCTCGGACTCTCGCTCCGTGGCGACGAGAGCCCGAGTCTCCTCGGCGTCGATGTCGAGACCCGGAACGAACTCGGCGTCGGGAACAGCAGCCGGTCGGTCGCAGTCGACCTCTTCGGGTCTAATGTCGGTGTCAGCCTCGACTGCGACGCGACGACCTGTCAGCCCGATTACGACGGGCTACCCAAACTGGGCGCGCTTCCGGAGATTCCCATCGTCCCCGGCGGTGGGAACTGACCCGGGGGCTCCGTCACCCCTTCCTGTTCGGCCACTCGCCGGGAGCGTCGTGTCCCTCGTCGGGCCGCGGACCCAGCCGCTCCCCGCGGTCCGGCGGGTCCCAGTCGGTCGTCAGGTCCAGCAACGTGCGGACGATGAATCCGGTCAGTCCCCACACGACGTGCCCGTCGACGCGGAAGAAGGGTAGTCGTGCGGTCCCGCGGTCGGGGTGGCTCCGGGTCTCGTTCTCGTAGACGCCCGGCGCCGTCAGGTCCGACACCGAGATGACGACCACCGCCGCGACCTCGCGCTCGTTGGGGTCGTAGACGCGGTCGGGCACCGTGGCCACGAACGGCCGGACGACGTGGCCGTACGGGCCGGGGAGGTCGTCCAGCGGGCCGACCACGTCGGCAGTCATCGGTTCGAGGCCGATCTCCTCCTTCGCTTCACGGAGCGCGGTCGTCTCCAGGTCGCCGTCGTCGGCCTCGTAACCACCCCCCGGAAAGCTCATCTCGCCCGCGTGGTTGCGCATGTCGGCCGCGCGCTCGGTGAACAGGAGGTGGTGGCCGTCGCGACGCTCGATGACCGGGACGAGGACGCCGGCCCACTCCGCGCGCTCGACGCCGGCCAGCTCGCGGGCCCGGTTGGCACGGACGGCGCCGAGGTCGAGGCGGGAGACGTGGGGCGGGCCCGCCTCGTCGTCCGTCCGCGGGCCCGCGGCCGCGTCGGGTTCGTAGGGGCTGTCGCCGTCGGGAGCCTCGTCACCCCCCATCGTCCACCTCGTCGAAGAACGCCGCCAGCGCGTCGTTGACGGGACGCGAGGACTCCACGTGGGCCAGCCGGCGGCCGGCGATGGCCTCGAATCGACCGCGCGGGAGGTCCTCGGCGAGCCGTTCGGCCGTCCGGCGGCCGACGGCCGGGTCGCCGGTCCCCTGGAGGACGAACGACGGGGTGGTCAACTCGTACAGCGGTTCGGGCTCGAAGTCGAGCCACGCGTCCACCTGCGCCCGGCGCGCCCGGGGACGGGCGTCCTCGGCCCGGCGCCAGTCGACCACCCGCTCCAGCAGGGACGGGTCGGCATCACGGAACGCGTCGGAGAACAGCGCGGGCAGCGTCGCACGAACGGCGGCCTCGTCGGCCCCGTCCGGGTAGCAGCGCCCGAGTCCGTCCTCGTCGATGTCGTCGCCCGCGCAGGTCCCCACGAGCGCGAGCGAGCGGACGCCGCGGTCGCGCGCGTAGCGCATCGCGACGGCGCCCCCCAGCCCGAAACCGACGAGGTGGGCGGGCTTGGCGTCCGCGGCCGCGAGCACTGCGCTCAGGTCGCCCACCAGGGTGTCGATGTCCGTCGCTCCCCCGGCGCCGGAGTCGCCGGTGCCGCGGTGGTCGTAGGTGACGACGCGACGGCGCCCCGCCAGCGGCTCGTGCTGCCAGCCCCAGGCCCACGCCCCGAAGCCGGCGTCGTTGACGAGCGCGACCGGCGGGTCGGCCCCCTCGCCAGCCACGGCGTAGCGCAGTGTCGTCCCGTCGTCGGCGGTTGCGGTCGGCACGCCCGTACGGTGGGCCGGTCGGCACATACCGCTTGCGGGGGTCCCACGGCCTCAAATAGCTGCGTTATCTGCCCTGTATGCAGGGTGGTATTTATGGGGTGTCGCGGACAATCCACACTCGTTCGTGGCAGGCGACGACCTCCGGGTGCTCTGTGTGGCCGCCGACTCGACCCAGCTGGCGCTGCTGGGACGGGCGTTCGGGCGATACCGTGTCGATGTCGCGACGGCGACCAGCGGCGCAGCCGCGCTGTCGACGCTCTCGGACTCGGCGGTCCACTGTGTGGTCTGTACGGACGCGGTCGACGACGAGTCGGGGCTGGCGCTGCTGGACCGGGTACGCGAGTCACACGCCGAACTCCCGTTCGTCCTGTTCGCCGCCGAGGGCGACGAGCGGCTCGCCAGCGAGGCGCTCGGACGTGGCGCCACCGACTACCTCCGCCGCAGCGGGACGAACCCGTTCGCGCTACTGGCCGGCCGCGCGGTGGGCTACGCCCGGCGCTACCGGGAGCGGGCCGCGCTCGAACGGGGTCGCGAGCGGTACGAACTCGCGGGGCGGGCCGTCTCGGACGTGGTCTGGGAACGCGACCTCGACACCGGGACCATCCGGTGGGGTGCCGGCGTCGAGGCCACGCTCGGGTACGACCGCGACGGCGACTACGACCGCGAGTGGTGGCTGGAGCAGGTCCGTCCGGCGGACCGCGCGGCCGTCGAGGAGGCCTGGCATCCCGCCGAGGCCGGCGAGGCGGACACGTTCGAGTGTCGGTACCGCGTCCGGCGTGCCGACGGGTCGTACGCGAGCGTCGTCGACGGCGGGGAGGTGGTCCGCTCGGGCGGGGAGCCGGCCCGGCTGGTCGGCGCCCTCCGGGACGTGAGCGACCGCACCGAGCGGACCGCCGAGCTGGAGCGGCGCAACGAACAGCTCGACGAGTTCGCCACCGTCGTCAGCCACGACCTCCGGAACCCGCTCAACGTCGCCCGTGGCCGCGTCGAACTCGCCCGCGAGACCGCCGACCTCGACCATCTCGACGACGCCGAGACCGCACTCGAACGGATGGACGACCTCATCGCGGACCTCCTCACGCTGGCCCGGGAGGGCCGGGCGGTCGACGAACTGGAGCCGGTCGCGCTCGGGTCGCTCGCCGAGGACGCCTGGGCGACCATCCCCGGCCGGGACGCCGCCGACGCGACCCTCTCGGTGGAGACGGACTGCCGGGTCCTGGCCGACCCCTCGCGGCTCCGACAGCTGCTCGAGAACCTGTTCGCCAACGCGGTCGAGCACGCGGTTACCGACAATCCGGTGGTCGCCGCGCCCGACGAACTCGTCGTCCGGGTCGGCTGCCTCGACGCCCCCGACACCGACGGCTTCTACGTCGCCGACAACGGCCGGGGCATCCCCGCCGAGCGCCGCGCGTCCGTCTTCGACCTCGGCCACTCGGAGGCCGAGTCGGGTGACGGGGTCGGGCTGGCCATCGTCGAGGAGATCGCCACGGCCCACGGCTGGAGCGTCCACGTCGTCGACAGCGCGACCGGCGGGGCCCGCTTCGAACTCCGCGATGTCGCGGCGCCCGACGGGGCGGCTTCTTGACCCTCCCGCCCGAACCGTCGCATATGGACCCGGCCGACGTCGTCGCCGACATCGACCTCGACGGCACCGCGTACCTGAACTGGGGCGCCAGCGGGCCCGCGCCAGAGCGCGTGCTCGCCGCCGCCCGCGAGGAACAGCGCCGCCACGAGCGCCACGCCCACTCGGTCGCGGACCCGTACGGCTACGCGGGCGAGCAGTTCACCGCGACGCGCGAGGCCGTCTCCGACCTGCTGGACACGTCGGCCGAGCGGATCGCGCTCACGGACTCCACCTCCGACGGCATCAGCAGGGTCGCCAACGCCATCGACTGGGCCGAGGGTGACACCGTCGTCCGGACCGACCTCGAACACCCGGCCGGCGAGCTCCCGTGGGACCGCCTGCGCGAGGCGGGCATCGAGGTCCGGGAGGTGCCCTGCCCGGGCGGACATTTCGACCGCGACGCCTACCGCGAGGCCGTCGACGGGGCGACCCTCGTCTGCTTCAACAGCATCTCCTGGTTCCACGGCACCCACCTCGATGTCGAGTGGGCCACTCGTGTGGCCCACGACGCCGGCGCGGCGGTGCTGGTCGACGCGGTGCAGTCCCCCGGGCAGGCGGCGATGCCCGTCGAGGACTGGGACGCCGACTTCGTCGCCGCGGCCGGTCACAAGTGGCTGGCGGGGGTGTGGGGGGCCGGGTTCCTGTACGTCCGTGACCCCGAGCGGTGGCGTCCCCGGCACCTGGGCTACTACGCGGCCGAACAGTACGATGCCGAGGCGGGCAGGCTGACGTACCACGCCGACGCTCGTCGCTTCGAGATCGGCACCAACTCCCTCGCACCCTACGCCGCGCTCCGGGAGGCCATCGACCTGCACCACGAGGTCGGTCTCGACGCCATCCGCGAGCGCCAGCGCGGCCTCGTCGAGCGCCTCCACGACGGCCTTGACGACGGGCTCGTCTCCCCCCGCGACCCCGAGTCCGGCCTCGTGACGTTCGACCGCGGCGACGAGGCCGCCGCCCGGGACCTCGTCGAACGCGCGAAGGGAGCCGACGTGGTCGTCCGCTCGGTCCCGCGCGACGGCTGGGTCCGGGCCTCGGTCCACGCGTTCAACACCGAGGCCGAGGTCGACCGGCTGGTCGAACTGCTCTGAGCGATGCGCTGGGGCTCCCGTGTCGCCCTCGTCGGCTGCCTCCTCCTGGCGGGCTGTGGCGGGTTCGCGGGCTCGACGCCCGACTGTACGACCACCCCGTCGCCGACCCCCCGCGTCGAGCCACCGGTGTACGTCGTCATCGACAACGAGGACGTGTCGACCTACTCGCTGGACATCCGCGCGACCCACCTGCGCGCGAACGGCACGCGGGCGACTCTGTTCAACTCGACCGTCGGGCTGGCGCCCACCCAGCACCTCGAGACGCGGGCGACGTTCCCCTCGCGCGAGGGCCGCTACCGCGTCCGCGCGACGGTCGGGAACGCGACCGGCCGGGAGACGTTCGCCGTCCCCGGCGGTCGACTCCGGGAGGTCCGGGTACACATCGTCGTGAACCCCTCCGACGCGTCCGAACCCGTGGCCATCGACGCGACGGTCCGGCGCCCGACGCCGGGCTGCTGACTCGCGGAATCGGGTGGCACCGCCGGCGCCCCAACGGTCAAGCCGCCGCCGGGCGAGACACCTCCATGGCAACCAACAGACAGTGGCACCTCGCGGAGCGCCCGACCGGCGAACCCGACCACGACACCTTCGAACTCGTCGAGGCCGACGTTCCCGAGCCCGAGTACGGCGAGGTCCTCGTCCGGACCATCTACCAGTCCGTGGACCCGTACATGCGCGGGCGGATGCGCGACGCCGAGTCCTACGCCGAGCCCTGGGAGCCGGGTGAGCCGATGAAGGCGGGCGTCGTCGGCGAGGTCGTCGAGAGCCGCGACGACCGCTTCGCCGAGGGCGACGTCGTCACGGGCGACCTGCTGTGGGCCGAGTACGCGGCCGCCGACGGCGACGAACTCCGCAAGGTCGACCCCTCGCTCGCACCCATCTCCACCGCGGTCGGCGTCCTCGGGATGCCCGGCGTCACCGCGTTCTACGGCTTCACGGAGAAGGGCGAGCCCCAGCCCGGCGACACGGTCGTCGTGAGCGCGGCCGCGGGCGCGGTCGGCAGCGTCGTCGGCCAGCTCGCCCGCGCGCAGGGCTGTGAGGTGGTCGGCATCGCGGGCGCCGAGGAGAAGTGCGACTGGCTGACCGACGAGCTGGGCTTCGACGCCGCGGTCAACTACAACCACGAGAACGTCCGCGAGTCCATCCACGAGGCCGTCGGCGGCACGGACATCTACTTCGACAACGTCGGCGGGCCCGTCACGGACGCCGTCTGGCCGACGCTGAACGACTTCGCGCGCGTGGTCGCCTGCGGGCAGATATCGCTCTACAACGCCACCGAACTCCCGACCGGCCCCCGGAAGCTGACCGACGCGGTCCAGAAGCGCCTGAAGATAGCGGGCTTCATCGTCAGCGACTACGACCGCTGGGCCCACGCGCTGGGGCGGCTGGGCGGCCTCATCGCGAGCGACGACCTGCGCTACCGCGAGCACGTCATCGAGGGCTTCGAGAACGCGCCCGACGCGTTCCTCGGGCTGTTCGAGGGCGTCAACATCGGGAAGACGCTAGTGCAGGTCGGGGACGAGCCGTAGCACGACGGAACGGATACCGGCCGCTCACCGACTCGAGTGCGCGCCGCCCCGGCCTCAGAGGGCGGCGCCGAAGAGAAGTGCGGGTTGCCGTGCGGGTCGACCGCGGGTCGGCTACCGGCCCAGTTTCTCGCGGGCGACCTTCATCCCGCCCGGCGTGATGATGACCTGGTCGTCGTCCTTCTGGACGACGTCGCCGCCGACCTCGTTGGCGACCTGCTTCAGTTCGTCGTAGATGTGCTCCATCGTGCGGTCGGAGGTGGTGTGCCGGGTGATGTCCGCGATGACCAGCCCGCCGTCGTAGACGGCGTCCTTGATGTCCACGACGTCCTGCTTGTCGCTTATCTCGGCGATGTGGACCTGGGTGTTGGCCTCGCTCGGACCGGCGTCGAAGTCGTCGATGTCGAGTTCGACGTACTCGTCGGCACTCCGCTGTCCTCCCCCGATGAGTTTGCTCATCAGTCCCATGACAACGGGACGGTCCCCATCGGGCTTAAATCCGCGTCAGACACGCGTCACATCGGCGTTCCACGGTGTTTCGGCCGAGGTCGCTCCCGGCGGATGCCCGTGTGTCCGGTGTCGCGCCACCCGACTTTTTGCGCCCGCCGTGCGTTTCCCCGTCCATGACCTTCAGCATCTGCGTCCACGAGTCCTACACCGACGACGAGGGGGAGGAGCAGGACCGCTTCGGCGTCGCGGTCACGACCCGGCTCGCCGGCGTCGGGACGCTCTGTCCGTTCGTCAACGAGCACGGCGCGGTCGCCACCCAGTCGCTCGTCAACGTCTCGCTGGGCGAACGGGGCATCGAGTACCTCGCGGACGGCCTCGCCGTCGAGGACACGCTGGAGGCGCTCCTCAACGCCGACGACGGCCGCGAGACCCGACAGCTCCACGGCGTCGACGCCGAGGGAACGTTCGCCTTCTCCGGTGACGAATGCGGTGACTGGTACGGCGACGCCGAGGGCGAGGGCTACACCGTCGCAGGCAACCTGCTGACGGGGCCCGAGGTGCTGGACGCCGTCGCCACGACCTGGGAGGCGGCGGCCGACGACGACCCGCTGCCCGCCCGTCTCATCGCGGCGCTCGCCGCCGGCCACGAGACGGGCGGCGACAAGCGCGAGGAACTCACGGTGCAGAGCGCCGCGCTGAAGGTGGTCGACACGGCCCACCCGGACCCCGCGACGGCCCCGTACCAGCACGACCTCCGCGTCGACGCCTCGGAGACGCCCATCGCGGACCTCCGCGAGACGTACGAACTCGCGGTCCAGAGCCACGAGACCGCGATGGAACTGTACGAGGACGCCTACGAGGACGACGCGATGGACGAGGCCGAAGGGGTGGAGTGAGCGGGCGGGCGCCCCGCTGTCCACTACACCGGCCGCCAGCCACGGAGGAACGCCACGCACAGGCCCCCGGCCCCCAGCCCGAACGGGATGGTCGCCGTGCGGAGCACCAGCACCGCGGCGGCCGCGGCCGCGCCGGGCGCGCCCGTCACGAGCGTCAGCGCGCCCGCGAGCAGGAGGTCGTAGGCGCCCAGGCTCGCGGGCACGGGGACGACGCTCGCGGCCTGCGGAAGCGGGATGACCACGACGATGGGGAGCCACGCAACCGGTGCGCCGGCCCCCGAGAGCGCGACCCACAGCGCCGTCGCGGTCAGGACCTGTTCGAGGAGGCCACCGAGCGCGATGAGCCCGACCAGGTCCGGGCGGTCACGGAACAGGGCGATGCGCATCCGGTAGCGGCCGACGGCCGATTCCACGGCGGCGCGGTCCAGCGGCTCGTCGCGCCACAGCCCCGAGACGCGCACGACGACCGGCGACAGGAGCGCCACGAGCCCCTGAGAGAGCTGGTGGCGGAGCACGACGAGCACCACGCCGAGGACGAGGATGACCCCCAGCGCACCAGCCAGCGTCAGGAGGACGACCCGCTGTGAGTTCCCGCCCAGGAGGAGCGCCGCGCCCAGCGCCAGCGAGACGCACACCTGCGAGCCCGACTTGACGTACTTCGCGACCGAGCGCACCGCGAGCGCGCCACTGTAGGTCGTCTCGGTCGTCACCCCGATGAACCGCGCCATGATGGGCTCGGAGGTGACCGGGCCCGCCGGGCTGAGGGTGTCGAAGAAGTCACCCGCGAGCGCGAACTGCACCCCCTGGGCGGGCGTGAGTCCCTCGCCCAGTGGCCGGACGGAGGCCCACACGCCGATACCGTCGGCGGCCCCCTCGAGGACGACGAGGACCGCGACGACCGCCGCCGTCGCGAGCGTGATGGCTGTCAGACGGTCGAGGACGGTACCGACGCCGACGAACAGGAGGTAGGCGGCGAGCGCTGCCGCTCCGAGGCCAGCGCCGACGGCGAACCGGACGTAGCCGCGCACGCTCGCCGGGTCGGGTGGTCGGCGCAAAAGGACATCGGCCGACCGCGGGCGTGCCCGGGTGGGGAGTCGAACTTTATCCCTCCCGCTTGCAGGGCCGGTATGCCATCCGTTCCCGAGGCGTATCACGACCTGTTCGAGAAGCCGACCATCGCGCACCTCTCGACGCTCCTGCCGGACGGCTCGCCACACAGCGCGCCGGTGTGGGTCGACTACGACGCCGATGCCGACCGGGTGCTGGTCAACACCGAGCGCGAGCGCCGGAAGGAGAAGAACGTCCGCCAGGACCCGCGCGTGGCGGTCAGCATGACCGACCCCGACGACCCCTACCGGATGCTCGCGCTCCGGGGCGAGGTCGACGAGCCGAGAACCGAGGGCGCTCGCGAACACATCGACGAACTCGCGCGACGGTACACCGGCGACGACTACCAGGTGCCTATCGAGACCGAGCGGGTCGTGCTGGAGATCGCCGTCGAGCACGTCTCCCGGATGGGAGAGTAGCCGCCTACGCACCCATCGACCCGCGGCTCTCTACGCCGGCCTCGGGGGCGCTGGCTCACGACACTACTTAGTGTGGCGGCGAGTACTGTCGGCCGACGGATGCGCTGGATTGGTCCCCGACACGAACGCACCGGTCGCCGCCTCCTCGGGGTACTCGCGCTCGTGCTCGTACTCCTCCTGGCGGTGAACCCGACAGCGCTCCTGCTCGCGCCCGAGCACTCGGGCGTGGCAGCGGCCGCGACGCCCGGCCAACAGGTCGCTGGCGACCCGTGTGCCGGGCAGTGCTATCTCTCCGGGGGGGTCTCCGCCGCTTCGATATTCCCCCTCGGAAGTGACCGGCGGGTGCCGGAACGGTCGAATCCGGAGGTGGTCGACCTGACGGACGACCGCGCTGGCGCCCTGTTCGACGTGCTCTCCTCGGAGACCGCGCGGACCGTCCTCCAGCGACTCGTCGAGGAGCCGCTGACGGCGTCTGAACTCGCTGACGACGCCGATACCTCCCTCCAGAACGTTCACTACCATCTGGAGAACCTGCGCGAGGTGGACGCGATCGCGGAGATCGGCGTCGAGTACTCCGCACGGGGCCGGGAGATGTCGGTCTACACGGCGACCCACCAGCCCCGCGTGCTCATCTACGATAGCGCGGCGGATACCGGACCGGAATCAGACTAAAACAGCGACTGAGACTGGAACACCCTCTCTTCCCCCGGGTACCGATGGCCGCCCATGCCCGCTATCGCTCCGGGACCGGCGGCCGTCCGCGAACACTGGCGGACCCTGTTGCTCGTCTCCCTGTTGCTGACGAGTACGGTCGCGGTGTTCGTCCCGCTCGGCGGTTCGGAGACGGACGGCCCGACGAACCTCCAGTACGGCCTCGAACTCTCCGGCGGCACCCGCGTCCGGGCGCCGCTGGTCGGCATGACCGCCGATGCCGATATCGCCGATGCAACCGCCCGCGAGGTCGAGACGACCGTCGCGAGTCGGCTGAACGTCTCCCGGACGGACGTACAGGTGCGGACGGAACCGGGGGCCACGGACACCGTTGAGGTGTTCGCCGACGCCGACAACGGCAACGTGACCCGGGAGGCGTTCGCGGCCGCGCTGAACGCGGCCGGTGTCGAGGCTTCCACCGACGACATCCGCGACGGCGTCACCCAGGAGACCCGACAGACCGCCGTGACGGTGCTGAAGAGCAAGGTCAACGGGCTCGGGCTCTCCGGTGGGACCGTCTCGACGACGACCACGCCGACCGGCGAGACGTTCGTCTTCGTGGAAGTCCCCAGCGCGAACCAGTCGCAGGTCCTGACCCTCATCAGGTCGCCCGGCCGCGTCGAACTGGTCGCGCACTTCCCCCAGCAGCGCCAGAACGAGAGCGGCAACGGCACCCGGACCGTCTACCGCGACGTCTCCCTGCTGACACAGGAGGACTTCTCCAACCGGAACTTCCAGGCCAGACAGGCGGAGGGTGGCCGTCCGCCGCGTGTTCGGGTCGCGCTGAAGGACGAGCCCGCCCGGAACTTCTCGAACGCGATGCAGACCTTCGGCTTCACGAGTGCCGAGGGTGTCGACAACTGTGGCTACCGGCCCGAGTCCGGCGAGAACCCGGACACGTACCCGGGCTACTGTCTCTACACCGTTCGTGACGACGAGGTCGTCTACGGCGCCTCGATGAGCGGCGGGCCGGACGGGCTGGCCCCCACGATCCGGAGCGGCGACTTCGTGAAGGACCCCACCTTCGTCATCACGGCCAACAACTACAGCGAGGCCCAGCAGCTCGCCGTCGACCTGCAGGCCGGCGCCCTGCCGACGACGCTGGATATCGAGGGCGAGGGGACGACCTACTACGTGGAACCGACGCTGGCAGAGGAGTTCAAACCCCTCTCGCTGGTCACCGGGTTCGTCGCGATGGGGGCCGTCGCCGTCGTGGTGTTCCTGCGCTACCGCGAGCCGGGAGTGGCGGCGCCGATGATACTCACCGCAGGCGCGGAGGTGTTCCTGTTGCTCGGGTTCGCCTCCGCGGTCGGCCTGGCGCTGGACCTGTCTCACATCGCCGGGTTCATCGCCGTCATCGGCACCGGGGTGGACGACCTCGTCATCATCGCCGACGAGATCCTCCAGAGTGGTGAAGTCAACACCTCCCGCGTCTTCGAGTCGCGCTTCCGCAAGGCCTTCTGGGTCATCGGCGCGGCCGCCGCGACCACCATCATCGCCATGTCGCCGCTCGCGGTCCTCTCGCTGGGCGACCTGCGGGGCTTCGCCATCGTCACCATCGTCGGCGTGCTGCTCGGTGTGCTCGTGACCCGGCCCGCCTACGGTGACATCCTCCGCAACCTCGTCCTGGAGGACTGAGAGCACGGCCCCCGAACTCCTCCTGTCGCTGACGTATATCTGGAACTAGTTCGTCATACGTTCAAAGGCACCGATTTCACATATAAATTCCATAAATTGGATAAATGGTGCCAATATGCTGGTTGGGCCTGGAGAACGATATCTTTCCGGGTCCTGGGCTGCTCGGTCAAGCGGTTCTCACCGGGAGGGAAACAGGGTCACAGTAGATGCCATTCTGATGCCTCTAGACGTACGTTATGGACGTTCGCAACTGGATCTCCGAACACCGATTCGTCAGCTTCGTCCTCGTGACGTACGCGTTCACGTGGACGTTCCACGCCGCGCTCTTCCGCCTCGATATGCCGCAGTCGTGGACGTTCTCGACGCTGGTCGGCATCGGCGCGTACGGCCCGGTCGTGGGCGCGGCGGTCGTCGTCTGGGCCAGCGGCGGTGACCTGCGGGGGTGGGTCATGCAGGCGTTCCGGTGGCGTGTCTCCCCGGTCTGGTGGGCCGTCGCACTGCTGCTCCCGGCGGGTATCATCGTCGGGGCGACGGGCGTCTTCGTCCTCCTCGGCGGCGACCTCGTCGTCACCGGCCTCGAGACGCTCGTCGCCTACCCGTTCCTGCTCCTGTACGTCCTCGTCATCGGTGGCGGACAGGAGGAACTGGGCTGGCGCGGGTTCGCCCAGCCACATCTGCAGGAACGCTACGGCGCGTTCACCGCTGCGCTCGGCGTCGGCCTCGTCTGGGCGGGGTGGCACGCACCGCTGTTCATCCTGCCGGGAGCCACCCAGGGCGGGTTCGACGCCGCGCTCTACGTCGGCGGCATCCTCGCAGAGTCGGTCATCCTCGCGTGGCTCTACAACAACACCGGTGGGAGTGTCCTCCTCGCGGGCCTGTTCCACGCCGGCAACAACGTCGCGATGAACTGGTACCCCGTCAACAACGTGCTGTTCGTCGACGGTATCCGTGACGAGTGGGTCGCGTCCACGGGGCAGCTGGCCGCGTTCGTGGTGCTGGCGCTCGTCGTCGTGGGTATCGTGGCCGTGTACGGCACTCGACGGCTCTCGCACCACGCCATCCCGACGCCGCCGCTCGAGGAGCCGAGGACGCCGGCGACCGCTCGCGAGCGGCCGTCCGACTGAGCACGGAGCGCGGGGCGAAGGTCGAGCCCCCTACAGGTCCAGGTCGTACAGCTTCCCGTACTTCTCGCGGACGTAGTCGAGGAAGTAGTCGGCGGTGAACTCCTCACCGGTCGCCTGCTTCACCAGTTCGTTCGTCTCGTACTTCGCGCCGTGGCGGTGGACGTTCTCGGTGAGCCAGTCGTGGAGGTCGTCGAACTCGCCGCGGGATATCTTCCCCTCGAGGTCGTCGATGTCCTCCGCGGCGGCGGCGTACAGCTGGGCCGCCATGACCGAACCGAGCGTGTACGTCGGGAAGTAGCCGAAGGAGCCGTGCGACCAGTGGATGTCCTGCAGACAGCCCGTCGCGTCGTCGTCCGGGCGGATGCCGAGGTACTCGTCCATCTTGTCGTTCCACACGCCGGGCACGTCTTCGACGGCGAGGTCGCCGTGGACGAGGTCCTGCTCGATCTCGTAGCGCAGGACGATGTGCATGTGGTAGGTCAGCTCGTCCGCCTCGACGCGGATGAGGTTGTCGTCGTACACCTGGTTGGCGGCCTCGAAGGCGTCACGCGGCGTGAGGTCCTCGGCCGACGGGAAGTGCTCCTGGAAGGTCGGGAGGAAGTGCTCCCACCAGTGCTCCGAGCGGCCGACGTGGTTCTCCCAGAGCCGCGACTGTGATTCGTGGACCGAGAGGCCCCGATGGGAGCCCAGCGGCGTGCCGTACTCGTCCTCGCGCAGCCCCAGCGTGTAGGTGGCGTGGCCGAACTCGTGGATGGTCGAGGAGAGGGCGTCGACGGGGTCGTCCGGCGCGAACCGCGTCGTGACGCGGGCGTCGAACTGGTTGCCCGTCGAGAACGGGTGCGTCGAGCGGTCGAGGCGGCCGTGCTCCCACGGGTAGCCCAGTTCGTCCAGCGCGCCGCGCGCGACCTCCTCCTGGACGTCGGGGTCGTACTCGTCGTCGAAGGCGTCCTCGGCCAGCGTCACGTCGGACTCGGCGATGGCGTCGATGATGGGGACCAGTTCCTCGCGCAGGCGGGTGAGGACGCGGTCGGCCACCTCCAGGTCGAGGTAGGGCTCGTAGTCCGCGAACAGCACGGCGTACGGGTCGGCGTCGGGGTCGATGTGCTCGGCGTACTCGCGCTTGAGTTCGAGCAGCGTCTCGACCGTCGGGGCGAACTGCTCCCAGTCGGACGCCTCGCGGGCCTGCTCCCACACGGGGAGCGCGTTGCTGGTCTCCTCGGAGATGCGCTCGACCAGCTCCTGCGGGACGGCGGCTTCGCGCTCGTACTCGCGGCGGATCTCGCGGACGACGGCGGCCTGGTCCGCGGTGAGGTCGGCGCCCTCGACCTCGTCCAGCAGGTCGCCGACGGCGTCGGCGGTGAGCTTCTCGTGCCCGACGCTTGAGAGCGCGGACTGCTGCTTCGAGCGGGCGGGCGTGCCGCCCTCGGGCATCATCACCTGCTGGTCCCAGGAGAGGAGCATGCCGCTGTCGTTGAGGTAGGTCACCTGTCGGTAGCGGTCCAGCAGGTCGTGGTACGCGTCGGGAGCGCCCGCGTGGGGGCTCTCGCTGTCGGCGTCCGCATCGGAGGGCTGTTGCTCGGTCGCCATGGGCGGTTCGAGGGCCGCGCGGCGTATCAACCTCCCGGCAGGGGCAGTCTGCCCCGCTCCGTCTCCCGTGGTCACTCGACCTCGAACGACTCCACGACCAGCCGGTAGGTCCGGTAACAGCGGTCCAGCACGGCCAGCGAGACGGACTCGTCGGCGGTGTGGGCCTCGCCGGGTTCGGCCGCGCCGCAGACGACACAGTCCGTGCCGGCGCGGTCGGCCAGCCAGCCGGCGTCCGTGGCGTGGGGCTTGACGACGTGCTCGGGCACCGCGGCGGGAATGGGGTCGTCGGTGTGGCCGTGCGCGGCGCGGGCGGCCACGAGCACGGCGTTGGCGAACGCTTCGTCCTGACAGGCCATCGGCGGGAGGTCCTGGTCCACCTCCCAGTCGACGCCCTCGCCGGCCGCCCGCCCGATGTCGGCGCGGTCGTCCGGGACGGTCCGTTCGTCGATGGTCACCTCGCCGCGTTCGGGGATGACGTTCCACGCCTCGCCCCCCTCGATGCCCGTGACGGCGACGCTCCCCGCGAGGTCGTGGCCCAGCACCTCGGCCCGGGGCGCGTCGAGGTCGCGCACGATGTCGACGGCGTCGGCCGCGCGGTAGACCGCGTTGTCGCCCGCCTCGACCTCGCTCGCGTGGGCGGCCTGGCCGTGCGCGACGAGCGTGGACGCGCGGCGGCCCTTGTGCGCGACCGCCACGTCGGTCACGCCGTCGGCGGAGTAGCCCGTCGACCCCTCGCCGACGACCGCCCAGTCGGGCGCGAACCCGTCCTCGATGGCTGCCCGGCAGCCCTCGCCGCCGACCTCCTCGCCGACGAAGGAGGCGAAGACGAGCCGTGGCCCGTCCTCGGGAAGGGTCGCGTCCCGGAACGCCACCGCGAGCGCCGCGAGCGACCCCTTCATGTCCGCGCTGCCGCGACCGTACAGGCGGCCGTCGTGCTCCTCGACGATGTACTCGGTCTCCCCGCCCCCGTCATCGGCGTCGACTACCTGTGACTCGTCCGGCGGCACCACGTCGTGGTGGCCGACGAGCGCGAGCGTCGGTCGGTCGGCGGCCGGCTCGGAGGGCGCCGCCGGGTCGCTGTCGGGCGCCCGTGCAGCGAGAACGTTCCCGTGGTCGTCGCGGGTCACGGCGGCGTCGGTCTCCGCCCGGAGCCACGATTCGAGGTGGTCGCCGGCGGCCGTCTCGTCCTCGTGGCTGGGCGTGGCGACCAGTTCACGGGTCAGCGTCCGCACCTCCCCGGGGGCGTCGGGCACCTCGTCGTGTGGGGTACCGGCGGGTTCGGTCATGCCTGCCCCTGCCACCGGCACGGACAAAACGCTCCCGGCAAGCGGTCCCGGCGGGTGCCGAACGGCCCGCTCCGGAGCCATTCCCTGTGATGGGTTCACAGACTGCCGCGGCCGCAACTGTTTTGACACGCTGTGGCATACCACGACCTGTATGGCGACCGCCGACGAGAGCGTTTTCGACGACTTCCTGGCGGACCGTGGACACGAAACCGAGAGCGCCAGCTGGGAGCGCGACTATAACAAGAAGCGCTGCCCGGAGTGTTCCGGCATCCACGACCTCGAGGCGTCGACCTGTTCGGTGTGCGGCTGGACACCTACCTGACGGGGCCGGCGCCCCCGTCGACGGCTGCCCTGGCACCCCGCCGGGATGGCCTCGCACCTCCTCCGTTCACTGGGACGTAGCCGGTGAGTTTCCGGGCGCGCAGCGCCCCCTCCCCCGACGAACAGCGTTATACCGGAGGGGGGCATGTGGCCGATAATGAGTCAGCCCCACGTAACACGCCTCTTCGGTGGTCCCGGGAGCGGGAAGACCACCGCCCTGCTGGACAAGGTCGACGAGATGCTCGACGAGGGGGTCGACATCCGCGACATCCTCGTCGTCTCCTACACCCGGGCCGCCGCACAGGAGGTTCGTGAACGCCTCGCCGAACGGCTGGACCGCTCGCCCAAATCGCTGAAGGGGAACGTCTGCACGATGCACGCGAAGGCGTACGAACTGCTGAACCTCTCGCGTGGCGACGTGGTCGGCGAGGAGCACAAGGAGGAGTTCTGCGAGGAGTACGGCATCGAGTTCGAGGACGAGAACGACAGCGGTCGTCGCCGCTCGGCCCGGTCGACCACCATCGGCAACAAGATCATCGCCACCTCGCAGTGGCTCCAGCGGACCCGCCGGGACGTGGCCGACTGGTACGACGTCCCGTTCCAGTGGGACGAGGAGGAGGTCCGCCTCCCGCCGGACATCGACGAGAAGGCCCAGACCGGCAACAAGTACACGCCGACGTGGTCGAGCGACGACGACCGCATCGACGTGCCCGAGGCCATCCGGGCGTGGCGCTCGTTCAAGGGCGAGCAGGGGGTCGTCGGCTTCGCCGACATGCTCGAGCGGGTCCAGCAGCGCTCGAAGGTCCCGAGCGTCGAGCACCTCGTCATCGACGAGTTCCAGGACATCACCACGCTGCAGTACTCGGTGTACGAGGAGTGGCGCCCGCACATGGAGTCGGTGCTCATCGCCGGCGACGACGACCAGGTCGTCTACGCCTGGCAGGGCGCCGACCCGAACCTCCTGCTCGACGAGGAGGTCGACGACGACAACGTCCTCCCGAACTCCTACCGGCTCCCCTCGCGCATCCTCAACGTCGTCAATCGGCAGATACAGCACATCGAGAAGCGTCAGGAGAAGGACCTCAAACCACGCAAGCAGGGCGGTTCCTTCGAGGCCGTCCGGAACCCCTCCATCGTCGAACTCTCGCGGAACGTCCGCAACACCATCGAGGAGGACGAGGAGGGCACCGCGATGATACTGTTCCGGGCGCGCTACCAGATGTTCCAGTTCGTCGACGAGTTCATCAAGCAGGGGATGCCGTTCGTCTCGCTGACGGACACCCGCCTCTGGACCGACCGCCTGCAGGGATACGTCTCCGCCGTCGAGAAACTCGACGAGGACGAGCACATCACCGGACTCGAGGCGCGGCGGCTCGCGGAGATGCTCGCGGACTCGGCGTTCGGCACCGGCGGCCGCGACGACATGTTCGACGCCATCGACGACCTGCAGGAGCAGAACGGAGTCGACGACCTCGCCGAGATGCAGGTCGCGCCCGCGTTCATCCAGGAGCACGCGCCGTTCGCGCCTGGCCCGGCCAGCGCCGGCGACATGCTCACGCGTGTCTCCAACTTCCAGGAGCGCACCGTCGAGGCGTACTTCAAGGGCGGCTACCGCGGGATGGACCCGAACCGCGTCCGCGTCGGCACCATCCACTCCGCGAAGGGTCGCGAGGCCGACCACGTCTTCGTCGGGACGGACCTCACGGAGAAGGTGGTCGAGCAGATGTCCGCCTCCGTCGAGGAGGACGAACTCCCGCCGGGCGTCACCTTCGACAAGCGTGCGGACCCGGTGCCGGTCCTGACGGACAACGAGCGCCGCGTCTTCTACGTCGGGATGTCACGGGCCCGCGAGCGCCTGGTCATCATGGAGAACCTCATCAGCGGCGCGCCGACGCTCCCGCTGGACGTGCTCATCGAGAACCAGCCCTCGGACCTGTCGCTGGGTGAGCTGGTCGAGCAGGCCCAGGAACCGCTTGCAGAACCGGCTGAAGCGGAGTAAGGCGGTTTTCGGCTCTTTCTCGCTGGTTATAGAGAATCGAGGGGCGCAGCGAGGCGCGCGAGTCCAGAGCGCGAGGGCTTCGGAGATGGTCCCGTTGTCGCTGTCCCGAGGGCGCGCGAGGGCTTCGGAGACGCCACCCTACCCGTTTAGCCGGGCCTCGATGAACACCCAGGGCTCGCTCTCGTCGTCATCGTCGAGGCTGTCGGCAGCGCCCCACTCCCGCTCGACCGTGAACCCGGCCGTTCGGAGCTGTCCCCGGGTCGCCTCGACACCGGCCATCTCCCACGACATCTCGACGTTCGCGTCGAGCCAGTCCGGGTTGGTCCCGGTCCACTCCTCGCGGCCCTCGCAGACGAGGGTGCGACCGCCGGGGCGAAGCACTCGTGCGAACTCGTCGAGGACGGCGCCGTGCTCGCCGAGCGGAACGTGGATGAGCGACCAGTACGCCACGACGGCGTCGAACGCGTCGTCGGCGAACGGGAGCCGGGTCATGTCCCCCTGCAGCAGCGGCGCGTCGGGGACGTGTTCGGCGGCGAGGCGCAGCTGCTCGCGCGAGATGTCCAGCCCGACGGCCGTCGTCGCCGCGTCGAGCCGCCGGAGCACCGGCCGTCCCGGCCCGCACCCGGCGTCGAGCACCCGGTCCGGGTCGGCGGCGTCGAGGACCGCGTCGAGGGCCGTCAGCCCGCCCGAGTCACGCTGAGCCCCGTAGGAGGCTCCCAGTTCGTCGTACGCCCGGCGAACGGCTCGCTTCTCGACCATCACCTGCTGCGGGTCGCGGCGCCGGCATGGGTCTTCGGGACGCGTGGAGTGGCGTCTCCCGGGATTCGACGACCGACACAGTCGCCAAATGGGGGGCAAAAGTTCATTATGTCTCGTATAAATGCTAAATTTTCTATTTTTGGAAGATATAGGCCCCTATCCGCCTTTCTCCCCTTCCGCGTCGGGAATCAGGGGTTCGTCCTCGGTCGCCCCGTCCTGGTCGCCGTCGCCCCCGGTTTCCGGTCGAGTGCCCTCCCCGTTCCCGTCCTCGTCCGCGCTGCCCTCGTCGGGGGCTTTCACGGCGCTCCCGAGCACCTTGCTGGCGACCATCCCCGGGACGTCCATCGGCGTGGTGAGGTACTCCTCGATGGCGACCATCAGGGCGGCGAGCGCGAGGAAGAGAAGGCCCTGGTTGGTCTTCCCGTCGAGGAGGAACTCGACGCCGACGTAGGCGACCGGGATGGCGAAGGCCAGCGTGAGCGCGAGGCCGGCGGTGCCGAGGATGCTCCGTGCCATGCGAGCGGGTGGGGGGCGGGGCCGTTTCCGGTTGTCGGTCCGGCAGCCAGCCGTGACCGCGACCCGCCGGTCAGTCCTCGCGGTCGGCGAGCAGCCGGTCGATGGCGTCCTCGGCGGCCGCGATGACATCCTCGGGCGGGCGGGTGGCGTCGATGCGGACGAACCGCTCGGGTTCGGCCTCGATGAGGCGCTCGTAGTTGGCCTGCACGGCGGCGAGGTGGCCGGCGGTCTCGAACTTGTCCGAGGCGCCGGCGCGCTCGGCGCCGCTGCGGGGGTCCACGTCGAGATAGAGCGTCGCGTCGGGCGGGCGGGTGAACGCCTCGTGGATGCCCCGGACGTACTCCATCGGCCGCGCGATGTCGGTCTCCTCCAGGACGGCGCCCTGGTAGGCGTAGCGTGAATCGACGTAGCGGTCGGAGACGACGATGCGACCCTCGTCCAGCGCCGGCCGGACGACGTTCGCGAGGTGGTCGGCGTGGTCGGCGGTGTAGAGGAACAGTTCGGCGAGCGGGTCGGCGCCGTCGTCGCCGAGCGAGCGCCGGACGGCCCCGCCGTACCAGGAATCCGTCGGCTCCCGGGTGAAGACGGCGTCAGCGAGGGCGTCGTGGTCGCGGAGCGCCTCGTGGACCGTCGACTTCCCGGCGCCGTCGATTCCCTCCAGCGTGACGAGCATGGCGGACGGTCGCGGGGGGTGGGCGAAAAGCCACCGCTCTCCCGGTCGCATAAGTCCCCGGATATAGCGGCCACAACCCCCTTGTGGCGTGCTGTGCCAGTACTGGGTAGATGGCAGCGTCTTCGGACCGTGGCGGCTCAGGCTGGTTCCGGGCCGCGCAGGGGTCCCGGGTCTCCGAGGTGCTCGCGAGGGGCGGTGACCCGCTCGACGCGGCGGACCTCTACCGTATCCGGTCGGTCCTGCGCGGCGGCATCGTCGGCGCGGCGGTCGCCGCCGACGCGCTGGCCGTGCTCCTGTTCGTCGGTGAGGTGCTCACCGGCCGTGTCGCGCTCGTCGCCGGCCTCGCCTGCGTGGTGGCGTTCCTGGCCGGCTACGCCGTGCAGATCCGGGCGATCGCCCGCTGTTACCGGACGCTCCCGGGTGGCGTCTCGCCCATCGCGGTCGCGACCGCCACCCTCCCCGCGGGCGTCGCGCTGGGTGTCCTCTCGGCGCTCGCGGTCGTCGTCCCGTTCGGCGTGGTCCGGACGCTCCTCCTGCTGGGCGTCGGGGTTGGCGCCGCCGCGCTGGCGACCTGCGTGGCGCTGGGCGTCGTCTGTCAACGCGCGGCCGTCCGTCAGACCCGGCGGCCCAGCACCGGGCCGGCGGGTGCGAACGGCTCGTCGTCGGCCGTGGACGACTGACCCACGTCGGCCGCGGACGACTCCTCCCCCGAATCAGGACACTTATCGTGGCGTCCGTCGCGTGCTGGCACATGCCGTACTCAGTCGCCCAGCTGGACGACCTCGACGAGCAGTCGATGGCTGCCATCGACCAGTTCCCCGACCGCTACCGGATGCTCACGGAGACGCTCGGGCTCACCGAGTTGAAGGCGAACGTCTGGTACTTCGAGCCCGGCGAGGACCTCGTCTTCCACCGCCACGAGGAGCAGGAGGAACTCGTGTTCGTCCTCGAGGGGTCTTTCGAGGTCACCATCGGTGACGCGGACGACCCGGAGACCCGCGAACTCGGCCCCGGCGGGATGTACGCCGCCAGCCCCGATGTCGCCCGCGGTATCGAGAACGTCGGCGACACGACGGGGTCGGTACTGGCTATCGGTGCGCCCGCAGTCGACGACATGCCGCAGGACCCCTGAACCCACCACCGGTGGTCCGTCGGCGGACCGGGTACCGCTTCGCGTGCCTTTACGTCGCTCGCGGACGTACGCAGAGACATGAACGTGCTTGTCACCGGCGGCACCGGCTTCGTCGGCCGGAACCTGACGCGGGAACTCGCCGAGCGGGGCCACGACGTGACGGCCCTCGCCCGGACGCCCGGCGAGGTCGACCTCCACCCGGACGTGGAGACGGTCGTCGGCGACGTGTCCGCGTACGACTCCATCGTCCCCTCGTTCGAGGGGCAGGACGCGGTGGTGAACCTGGTCGCGCTGTCGCCGCTGTTCCAGCCGAAGGGGGGGAACGAGCGCCACATGGAGGTCCATCTCGGTGGGACGGAGAACTGCCTGCGAGCCGCCGAGGAACACGGCGTCGAGAAGTTCGTCCAGATGAGCGCGCTCGGTGCGGACCCGAACGGGTCGACCCACTACATCCGGGCGAAGGGCGAGGCCGAGCAGGCCGTGAAGAACGCCGACGTGGACTGGACCATCTTCCGGCCCTCCGTCGTCTTCGGCGACGGCGACGAGTTCGTCGGCTTCACGAAACTGCTCGCGCCGCCCTACTTCACGCCGCTGCCGGGCGGCGGGAAGACGCGCTTCCAGCCCGTCTGGATTGGCGACCTCGCGCCGATGCTGGCGATGGCCGTCGAGGGCGAGGCGCCCGACGACGAGGGCGAGGCCGACGGGCCGACGCCCGCCGTCCGGCGTGTCGAGGAGGCCGAGGCCGCACGCGCGGACCCGCACATCGGCCAGACCTACGAGATCGGTGGCCCCGACGTACTGACGCTCGCACAGGTCGCGCGGCTGGCCCACGCCGCCGACAACAAGCCCGTCAGCGTCGTCGACATCCCGATGCCGCTGGCCGGTATCGGGCTGAAGACGCTCGGGGCGCTCCCCGGTGCGCCGATGGGCGGCGACCAGTTCCGGTCGCTGCAGTTCGACAACACCACCGACGACAACGATGTGGCCGTGTTCGGCTACGACGAGCCGGACCTGCGGACGCTGGCTGACTATCTCGGCGTCGAACCGACCGTCGCCGACGGCGACGGTCGCGTGACCGCGTGACGGGACTGCTGGTCGGGCCTCGGCCGTGCCCGTCCGACGCCTGCCGCACGCCCGGGGCCGTAACGCCCTCGTTTCGGCCGAAAACTTATCCTACGCCGGCGTCCCCCTGTGAGGTAGTGACCGTCAGATGAAACTCGCGATGATCGGCTTCGGTCAGGCGGGCGGGAAGGTGCTCGACCGCTTCCTCGAGTACGACCGCGAAGAGGGAAGCGAAATCGTCCGCGCCGCCGTGGCCGTCAACACCGCGAAGGCGGACCTCATGGGTCTGGACAACATCCCGGAGGAGAACCGTGTCCTCATCGGGCAGGCCCGGGTCAAGGGTCACGGCGTCGGGGCCGACAACGAACTCGGTGCCGAGGTCGCCGAAGAGGACATCGACGAGATCCAGTCCGCCATCGACAACATCCCCGTCCACGAGGTCGACGCGTTCCTCATCATCGCGGGGCTCGGGGGCGGCACCGGCTCCGGCGGCGGCCCGGTGCTGGCCAAGCATCTCAAGCGTATCTACACCGAGCCGGTGTACGCGCTTGGCATCCTCCCCGGCTCGGACGAGGGCGGCATCTACACGCTGAACGCGGCGCGCTCGTTCCAGACGTTCGTCCGCGAGACCGACAACCTGCTCGTGTTCGACAACGACAACTGGCGCCAGTCGGGCGAGTCCATGGAGTCGGGCTACGCCGACATCAACCGGGAGATCGTCGAGCGGTTCGGCATCCTCTTCGGCGCCGGCGAGATCAAGGAGGGTGGCGAGGTGGGCGAGTCCGTCGTCGACTCCTCCGAGATCATCAACACGCTCGCCTGCGGCGGCGTCTCCACCGTGGGCTACGCCAGCGAGACGCTGGACCGCGACCGCGGGGGTGGCCTGCTCTCGCGGTTCACCGGCGAGGAGGAGGAGATCGACTCCACCTCCACGACCAACCGTATCACCTCGCTCGTCCGGAAGGCGACGCTCGGCCGACTCACGCTCCCCTGCGAGGTGGGCGGCACGGAGCGCGCGCTTCTGGTCCTTGCCGGGCCGCCGAAGTACCTGAACCGGAAGGGCATAGAGCGCGGGCGGAAGTGGCTCGAAGACGAGACCGGCTCGATGGAGGTTCGGGGCGGGGACTATCCCCGCTCGAAGGACGACAAGGTCCGCTCGGTGGTTCTGCTGTCGGGCGTGACGAACGTCCCGCGCATCAAGGAGCTCCAGCAGGTCGCCGTCGAGGCACAGGACAACATCGACGAACTCCGCGATGCCTCCGAGGAGAACCTCGACCGCCTCGTCAGCGACGACGACGAGGAGCTGGAACCGCTGTTCTAAGGGGCCGCGGCTCCTCCCCTCGCCCGCGTGACCGACGTTGACCCGCACGTGCTCGTCCCGTTCGACGCCAGCACGCCCAACACGAGGCTCGCGCCCATCCTCGACGAGCGCGAGCGACGCGCGTTCGCGGCCGCCATGCTCGAGGACGTGCTGACTGTACTCGAACGGGTGCGGCTCGAACACACGGTCCTCTCGACGGCGCCGCTGGACGAGCGCCAGATATCCGAGGCTCCCGTTACCGTCGACGACCGACCCCTGACGACCGCCGTGAACGCCCGGCTGGCCGGTGACCTCGTGGGCGCGGCCGAACCGCCCGTCCCCTCGCACGAGCGGCCCGTCGCGGTCGTGATGGCGGACCTGCCGCTGGCGACGCCCGACGCACTCCGGCAACTGGTGGCTGACAGCGCCGACGTGACGATGGCACCGGGGCTGGGTGGCGGAACGAACGCGCTCTGCGTTCGGGACTCCACGTTCCGCGTGGACTACCACGGTGCCTCCTGCCGCGACCACCGCGAGGCCGCCCGTGAGCGGGGGCTGTCGGTCAACACCGTGGACTCGTTCCGCCTGGCGACCGACATCGACGAGCGGGCGGACCTCGTGGAGGTGCTGCTCCACGGCGAGGGGACCGAGGCCCGGACGTGGCTCCGAGACGCCGGCTTCGCGATTACGACCGGTGACGGTCGCGTGCGGGTCGCTCGCGGCGGTGACGGCTCGGCGTGACGCCGGCCAGCGCAGGGACAATCATCTTGATGCCTGCGAACCAACACGACACTGCGCGAGCCGTGCTCGCGTGGTGCATCCGGGCAGTGGCACGGGGGCGGTTCACGAGGAGGGCACCCTGCTTCCCGAGCCACCCGGGCATCCCGTTCTGCGAGTACTTGGCCGATGGTGACCAGCGGCACCGCTCCTCTGGTTGGTGGGTGAAGGGCGTGTAGTTGGAGGGAGATGCAGAGCGAGGAACCGCGAATAGAGCCGGTTTGGAAGCCCCTGGTCGCTCGACCGTCCGCAGCGAGCCGCGGGGCCCTCAGCCCGCGGGGGCTTTCAACAGGAGGTCGTCGGCGCTGTTGTCCACTCCCCAGGTCAGTAACCACGCACGACATCGTCAATACCGACTCGCCTCCGCCCGATACGCTCTGCCGAACCGAACGCTCTTGTCGGTCGCCCCCCCAGAGCGCGCCGTGGTATCGATACCCGGGACCGGGGAGTACGGGGTCGAGGTCTCCATCAGCGACCGCGCCGTCGAGGACCTGCTGACGACGACGCCGGCCGACGTGGCGGCCGCCCCGGAACTCAGCTTCGCCCGGAACGTCTTCCTCCCGCTGACGACCGCCTGTCGGTACACCTGCACCTACTGCACCTACTACGACCCGCCCGGGGAGGCGAGCCTCATGTCGCCCGCCGAAATCCGCGAGACCGTCGAACGCGGCGCCCGCGCGGGGTGCACGGAGGCGCTGTTCACGTTCGGTGACGACCCGGACGAGCGCTACGACGCGATCCATGCCCGGCTCCGCGAGTACGGTCACGACTCCATCCACTCGTATCTCCGGGAGGCCTGCGAGATTGCGCTGGACGCCGGCCTCCTCCCGCACTCGAATCCGGGCGACCAGACCCGCGAGGAGATGGCCGCCGTCGCCGACGTGAACGCCTCGATGGGGACCATGCTCGAGACGACCGCGGACGTGCGCGCCCATGGCGGGCCCCGCGCGAAGAATCCCGGGCAGCGGCTCCGGACCATCCGAACCGCCGGGGAGCTCGGGGTGCCGTTCACGACCGGCATCCTGGTCGGTATCGGCGAGAGCCGGCGCGACCGTGCGGTCTCGCTGCTCGCCATCCGGGAGTTACACGAGCAGTACGGCCACGTCCAGGAGGTCATCGTCCAGCCCGTGAGCGAGAACGAGCGCTGGCGGGGCGGCGAACCGTCGCTCGACGAGTTGCGCGAGGCGGTCGCCATGGCGCGTGCGTGCCTGCCGCCGGAGGTGAGCGTGCAGGCGCCGCCGAATCTCGCGCCCGTCCGGGAACTGCTCGACTGCGGCATCGACGACCTCGGCGGCGTCTCCCCCGTCACGGTCGACCACGTCAACCCGGACTACGCGTGGCCCGAACTGCGCGAACTGGAGGCCATCGCCACCGACGCTGGCGTCCCGCTCCGCGAGCGGCTGCCGGTGTACGAGCGGTTCCTCGAGGACGGCGGTCGGGCGTGGGTCGCACCGCCCGTCCGGCGGGCCCTCCGTGCCGACGATGACGCCGGCGCGCGCTACCGGGCGGTACTCGGTGGGGACGCGCCGGGCGTGGCGGGGGACTGAGCGTCACCCCCGTGTGTGCCAGCGGCCGGGGGACGGGTCCGCTCAGTCGTCGGCGCTGGCGGCCTCGCCCGAGGGGTCGCGCTCGGCCGGGCGCAGGAGTGGCGTGCCGTCGGCCTGAGGGCCCAGTTCGGGTCCGTGGGTCCCCTCGTCCGGGAGTCGGCGTCGCTGTTCGTAGTCCGTCGAGCGCTCCACCGGGACGCGCCCGACTGCCCGAACCATCCGCGCGTACTCGTCGAACGAGCGGAACTCCCCGTGGCCGCCGCCCGCGCGCTTGGTTATCTCTTCGGAGAGGATGGTGCCCATGAAGTCGTCCGCACCACACGAGAGCATCTTCAGACCCTGCTCGTCGCCGTACTTCACCCAGGAGGACTGGATGTGGTCGACGTTGTCGAGGTAGAGCCGCGAGACCGCGATCATCAGTTCGTCCTCGGTCGTGGTCGCACCTCCATCGACGACGCCGCGCTCGTACAGCGGCGTCGTCTCGTGGACGAACGAGAGGGGGACGAACTCCGTGATAGCGCCGGTCCGGTCCTGGAGGTCCCGGATGCGGTCCAGATGCAGGGCGCGGTGGGCCTCGTTCTCGACGTGGCCGTACATGATGGTCGCGGTCGTCGGCAACCCGGCGTCGGCGGCCGCCTCCATCGCGTCGAGCCAGTCGTCCGTGCCGATCTTGCCGGGGCAGATGACGTCCCGGACCTCGTCGACGAGTATCTCGGCCGCCGTTCCGGGGACCGAATCGAGGCCCGAGTCGCGCAGGCGGCGGTAGGTCTCGCGGTAGGAGCGGTCGGTCCCGCGCTTCGCGTGATAGGCCTCCTCCGGTGTCATCGAGTGGAGGTGCGCCCCGTCGACGGACATCGCGCGCATCTGCTCGACGTACGTGCCGGGGTCGGTCGCGTACCGCTCCGGGGGCTTGTAGTTCACCTCGCTCGCCGGGTCGTCGTACGAGGCGAGCGCCTCGTGGTGGTCCGCGTCCAGCGCGAACGCCGGATGGAGCCCGGAGACGGAGGTCACCTCGTAGATGCCCCGTTCGAGCGCGTCCCGGACGGCTGCGCGGGACTCGGCGGGCGTCTTGGTGAAGCCCGCGTGCTCAACGCCGCTGTCGGCCTCGAAGTTCGCCGCGGTGTCCTTGAAGTTGCAGAACAGACAGCCCGTATTGCACGCCGTGGTGACGTTGTTGTTGAGGTTGGCGACGAAGGTCACCTCGTCGCCGACGAGCTCGGCCCGGCGGCGGTCCGCGGCCTCGAGGACGAGCTCCTTGCGGGCGTGGTCGATGCCGTCCGTCGCGGTGCCCGTGGTGAGGAGTTCGATGGCATCGTCGACATCGAGGCGTTCGCCCGCGCGGGCCGTCGCGAGCGCGTTCTCGAACGACTGGTCCGTGACCGGCTGGTGGTCGAACCCGAACCGGCCACGGGGGACGCCCGTGTCGGCGGGCGCCTCGAACGTGTCCATGCCCCACCCTCCCATGCGGAGGTACAAATGCACAACGGGTGCCGGCCATCCGGGTGTGGCTCTCGGGGGAGGGATTCACGCCCCGGGGATGAACGCCAGCACGTCGAACGTCTCCAGGGCCATCCAGACGATGAAGCCGACGTAGATGAGCAGGAGCACGTACGACTCCATCGTCGAGAGCTTGAGGTCCGTCCGGAGGAAGCCGAAGACGATGACGGTGGCCACCGTCAGGAAGCCCATCAACGGGACGGCGACGCCGAAGTTGATGGGAACCGCGCCGACCAGCAATACGCCGACCGGAACCGCCACCAGCAGGTCGAAGATGTTGCTTCCGAGGACGTTCGCCAGGGAGGTCTCGCCGCGGCCGTCCCGCGCCGCGCGGACCGAGACCAGCGTGTCCGGCAGCGACGTCCCCGCGGCGATGACGGTCAGCCCCCAGAGGAACGATGGCGTCTCGAACAGGTCCCCGAAGCCGACCGCCGAGTGGACCAGCCCCTCGACCGCGACCGCGATGATGGCGAGGCTGAGTGCCATGAGGCCCCACTGCTTCGGGACGTTCATGTCGTCGGGTTCGGGTGCGTCGAAGTCGGTGGTGTCCTGGTACTGCGTGAAGACGTAGACGCAGTACAGGAGCACGGGGATGACCGCCAGCGGCCGGGTGACGGTGCCGACGAGTCGGTCGTCGGGGACGGGGTAGTAGATGACCGCCAGCGCGAACATGATGACGACCGCCGACACGGCGACCATGTAGAACTGGGCCTCCTTGTAGACGATGTCCCGTGATGCGGACACCTCGTCGGAGAAGATTCCCGACGCCGCCGGGATGACCAGCAGGTTGAACGTCGCGGAGCCGACGACGGCGCTCACGCCGAGGTCGAACTCGCCGGCGCCGAGGGGCGGCGGCGCCGTGCTCAGGATGACGCTCACCAGCTCCGGGAACGAGGAGCCGATGGCGACGACGACAGCGCCCTGTACCACCGGCGGGAGGCCGTAGTGGCTGGAGAGGTTCTGGGCGGCCGACTCGAGGATATCGCTCCCCTTCCAGACGGCCACGGTGGCGACGATGGCGATGCCGAGCAACTCCGCGACTTCCACCAGCATCGCCCGGTGGTTGCGGTGGGGGGGCAAAAACTTCGGGGGTGTCCGGCGTCCGCTGCCGTCAGCACAGCCTGGTTCGCTCAGCTACCGGTTCATGTTGCCGAATTCGGCGCTACTGCACGGTAGTCGGTTTCCGCCAGTAACCTTATCCCGAGTGGTGCGGTATGCGGGGGCATGAGCGGAAGCGACCCGGCGGAGCACGAGCGCCTGGAGGTGTGGTGCGCGGGCGAGGACTGGTGTCCCATCACGTCGACCGCCACCATCCTCGGGCGGAAGTGGCACCCCGTCATCATCCATCGGCTGCTGCAGGAGGGGCCGCTCGGATTCAACGCGCTGAAGGAGGCGGTCGACGGCGTCTCCTCGAAGGTCCTCTCGGACTCGCTGGAGGACCTGGAGGAGCACGGGCTCGTCGCTCGGGAGATCGTGAGCGAGAAGCCGTTCCGCGTGGAGTACTCGCTGACCGAGCGCGGGCGCTCGCTGGAGCCCATCATCGTCGCGATGCGGGACTGGGGTCAGGAGTACCTCGCCGCGCCGGCCGACGCCTGACCCCCCGACGCCCCCGCCGGTACGGCCCGCCACGGGGCGAACGCTCTTGCCGGGCGGCGGCGTACACGCTGCCAATGTCGACGGAGGTCATCGAGCAGGGCGAGTGCGACGCCGAGGAACTACTCGCGAGCATCGAGGACGGGACCCGCGTCGTCGTCCGGACAGAGTCGTTCGGGGGCGAGCACGACGTGACGCTCCGGTTCGACGGGGAGACCTACTACTGCGACACACCGACCCGGCTCCACAAGCACGACGACCGTGACGAGATGCTGAAGTGCATCCGGAAGTACGGCTACTGCGAGACGTAGAGAGAAGTCCTGAAAAGGCTTCATATTGGCTGTGTCTGGCTATTTTCCGAGAAAGTGTGGGTATGGCAGATTTCATCCGTGAATTTGGATAATATCGCCATCATCCAGGAAGCCCCGACGGGCTCGACCGTCCGGGGCTCGCTGCGCGCTTCCCTCGCTCCCGTTGGTCGCTCGGTCCAGTGCTTGCGTCGCCCGGGCCGGGTCGAGCCCGTCGCCCCTTCCATTCCCACCCGTGGATAGTTTGCCGCACGGAGCGGTGGCCCTGCCCTTCCCCAGTTCACGCGGGCCTCGCTGCTCGCGGCTGCCGCCGCTCGCGGGGGCGCGGAGCGCCCCACACCGCTCGGCCACGCGGCTCACGGCCGGGTAGCGGTTGGTCGGGCGGCCGGTTCCGTGAACAGGAAGCGCGCGAGCGCCACCCGTGGCGAACCGCGAACGTAGTGAGCGTGTTCGCCGACATCCGACGGTGCTCGCGCGGGGAGGTGTGGGGGTACTAGCACTCCGACGGAACCACCACGCCTGAACGCTCGGTGCCACAGGCAACGGGGCGGGACTGAAAGGGGCCGCCCGCTCGACGAAGCACGACGACGCAAGCACCGCAGCGAACGAAGTGAGCGAGGAGCGCAGCGAGTCGCGCGAGTCGAGCGGGCGGGGGCTTTCGAGGTGATTCCGTCGTGGCTGTCGCAATCGTGGCTGTCGCAATCGTGGCTGTCGCAATCGTGGCGAGAGCGTGAGTGGCCGTTCGAGGTGAGTCTGCGGTCGCCGCGACCGTGCACCCCTTAGCCATCCTCGGCTTTGTGGGGCGGCAAGACCTGCCAGTTTTAGTGCCCACCCCGACAGGGAACGACCATGGTCGTCGGAGACATCTCCACCGGAACGGACCTCCTCGTCGTGGGCGCGGGCCCGGGCGGCTACGTGGCCGCCATCCGCGCCGCCCAGGAGGGCATCGACACGACGCTCGTCGAGAAAGAGGCGTACGGCGGCACCTGCCTCAACGAGGGCTGTATCCCTTCGAAGGCGTACATCACGGCCGCCGACCTCGCCGACGAGGCCGGTAGCGCCGAGGACATGGGCATCCACGCCGACCCCGCCGTGGACATGGCCCGGCTGAAGGGCTGGAAGGACGAGGTGGTCGACCAGCTCACGGGCGGCGTCGAGAAGCTCTGCAAGGCGAACGGCGTCAATCTCGTCGAGGGGCGCGCGGAGTTCGCGAGCGAGAACAAGGTCCGGGTCGCCCACCAGGGCGAGGGCCAGGGCTCCGAGTCCGTCGAGTTCGAACACGCGATCATCGCCACCGGCTCGCGCCCGACGGCGGTCCCGTTCGACTTCGACGGCGAGCACGTCATCTCCTCGACGGGCGCGCTGGCGCTCGACGAGGTGCCGGACCGCCTGCTCGTCGTCGGGGCCGGCTACATCGGGATGGAGCTGTCGACGACGTTCGCGAAGCTCGGCGCGGACGTGACCGTCGTCGAGATGCTGAACTCGGCGCTCCCGGGCTACGAGGACGACATCTCGCGGGTGGTCCGCAAGCGCGCCGAGGAGTTCGGCGTCGAGTTCCGCTTCGGCGAGGCTGCCGACTCCTGGCAGGAGACGCCGACCGGCCTCCGGGTCACGACCGTCGACGAGGACGACACGGAGACGGAGTTCGACACGGACCTCGTCCTGCAGGCGGTCGGGCGCGAGCCCGTGACGGACACGATGAACCTGGAGGCGCTGGGCATCGAGACGGACGACCGCGGCTTCATCCCGACCGACGACCAGTGCCGGACGGCGGTCGACCACGTGTTCGCTATCGGCGACGTGGCCGGCGAGCCGATGCTGGCACACAAGGCCTCCAAAGAGGGTGAGGTGGCCGCCGAGGTCGTCGCCGGCGAACCCGCGGGGCTGGACTACCAGGCGATGCCGGCGGCCGTCTTCACCGACCCCGAAATCGCGACGGTCGGCATGACCGAGGCCGAGGCCGAGGAGGCCGGCTTCGAGCCCGTCGTCGGGCAGATGCCGATGAACGCCTCCGGCCGCGCGCTCACGCTGAACGACCCCGAGGGGTTCGTCCGCGTCGTCGCCGACGAGGAGAGCGAGTTCATCCTCGGTGCGCAGATCGTCGCGCCCGAGGCATCGGAACTCATCGCGGAGTTCGCGCTCGCCATCGAGATGGGCGCCCGACTGGAGGACGTCGCCTCGACGGTCCACACGCACCCGACGCTGGCCGAGGCGTCGATGGAGGCCGTGATGAACGCGCGCGGCGAGGCTATCCACACGCTGAATCGCTGAACTGGCGTTTTCCCGGCTGCGGATTCGCGCAGCGCAAAAGCCTCAATCGATGAGACCGTACCCACGCCGGAACAGCGCCACGTTCGCCGCGACGACCGCAATCGTCAGCCCCGTCAGCACGACCAGCGAGGCGTTGGGGTCCACGTCGGCGTAGCCGAGGAAGCCGTAGCGGACGCCGTTGACCATGTATATCATCGGGTTCAGCAGCGACAGCGTCCGATACAGCGGCGGGAGCACGTCCAGCGAGTAGAAGACGCCGCCGAAGAACACGAGCGGCCGGAGGATGAACTGGTTGAGGACCGTCAGGTAGTCGAAGTCCTCGGCCCAGAGGCCGCCCATCACGCCGAAGGAGGCGAACAGGGTCGTGACGACCAGCATGAACGCCACGAGGTAGAACGGCCGCTCGATGGGGACGAACGCCCGGTCGATGGCGAACGGGAGGAACACGAGGCCGACGCCGACGATGATGAAGCCGACCATCAGCCCCCGGAGCATCGACGCGAGCGTGTAGGCCGCGACCTGCTCGCGGTACGACAGCGGCGAGGTGAGTACCTCGTGGATGTAGTCGTTCCATCTGCCGTGGAAGATGGAGAACGCGCTGTTCTCGAAGGCGTTGGAGATGGCGCCAAGCACGACGAGGCCGGGGAGGATGAAGAGGATGTAGTCGAAGCCGGCGATTTTGTCGATGCGCCCGCCGAGCACGACGCCGAAGACGGCGAAGTAGAGGATGTTCGTGATGGCGGGCGGGAGGAACGTGTTGCGCGGGCGCCGGACGAACCGGAGTATCTCCCGCTTCAGCAGCGACCGGAAGCCGACGCCGCGGGCGCTCGTCGAGGTCGTCCCGGTGGTGACGCCGACCCCTCCGTCGGTCCGCGGGCCGCCGTCGTCCTCAGTCATCGGTCCCCCCGGTCGCGGCGGCGACCTCGCGCCCGGCGTCGTGGCCGTTCTCGCTCTCGTCCGCCCCTTTCTTCCCGTCGAGTCTGGTCATGGCGACGAACACCTCCTCCAGCGAGGCCCGCCGGATGTCGATGTCCTCGACGCGGTGGCCCGCCGACTCGAGCGTCCGCATCAGGTCGGGCGCCACGCGGCCGCCGCCCGCGGCCGTCACGGAGAGGCCGTCGCCGTCGAGGGTGGCATCCTGCACGCCGTCGATGGCCAGTACGTCCTCCGGAACCGTCGCGGGCCGGTCGGCCAGCGTCAGGCGGACCGTGTCGGTCCCCCGCGCCCGGAGTTCGTCCGGCGTCGCCACCTCGACCCGGCGCCCCTCGTCCATGATGGCGACGCGGTCACAGAGCCGTTCGGCCTCCTCGATGTAGTGGGTGGTCAGGAGGATGGTCGTCCCGCCGGCGTTGAGCCGCTCGATGAGCTCCCACAGGTCCCGCCGCAGTTCGACGTCCACGCCGGCCGTCGGCTCGTCGAGGATGAGCAGGTCCGGGTCCGTCACGAGCGCGCGGGCGAGGAGGAAGCGCCGCTTCATCCCGCCCGACAGCCAGTCGAAGCGGGTGTCGCGCTTGTCGTAGATGCCGACGGTGCGGAGCGCCTCGTCCGCGCGCTCGGAGGCCTCGGCCGGCGGGACGCCGTGGTAGCCCGCCTTGTGTTCGAGCACCTCGCGGATGGGGAAGAAGCGGTCGACGTTGAACTCCTGCGGGGCGAGGCCGATGCGGTTGCGCGCCTCGCGGTAGTCGGCCTCGACGTCGTGGCCGAACACCTCGGCGGTCCCGCCCGTCGCCCGCGCGAGGCCGACCAGCGTGTTGATGAAGGTCGTCTTGCCGGCGCCGTTGGGTCCGAGCAGGCCGAAGAACTCCCCCTGCTCCACCTCCAGCGAGAGGCCGTCCAGCGCCCGGACATCACCGTAGTCCTTCACGAGGTCCTCGGTCCGGATGGCCAGGGTCATTACCGAATGGAGGCCACGAAGCCGGTTAAGCGGCCCGGAAACGGCGTCTCGGGGTGTGGTGTGACACCGGGTGACGGGACGCCGATACGTTTCAACGCCCGTCGTGTGACGGCAGCGGGCCTACGCCGGTGTCATCACAGGATGGGGTATGCACGACGACAGGGACGGCATCGCTCGCCGCTCGGTCCTCCGGACGGCCGGCACGCTGGTCGGTCTCGGGGTTGCGGGCTCGGCGGCGGCCGACCACGGCGGCGGAACGAGTGGCGGCCCCAGGCCAGCCTGTGGCAGCGCCGACAACGCCTCGCCCCGGCCCGGGCCGAGCGTCCTCTACGACAGCCCGGCGGTGGCCCCGCAGTTCGAGAACGGCGAGGGCTGGGAGGCCGACCCGCTCCTCGTCTCGGGTGCGACCGGCTACGAGGACGGCGAGTTCCGCTACCAGGACTGGGTCTACGACGACCACGGCGCCGACACCAGTCCCACCCGAACCCCGCCGACGGCCCAGCCCTCGAACACGGTGTACGGGGGCGCGACCGGCGACTACGTCTACCCCACCGACGACGAGGTCTACCGCCACAACGCCGCCGACCTGCTCGAGGTCCGCTGCCGGGTCGTCGACGCGCCGGCCGACAGCGACCGCGACGAGGAGGTCGCCTACCGGATCACGCTGAACACGATGGTCGAACCGGACGCCGCCATCGTCGCACTCGGTATCGACACCGGCGCGGACAACGTCACCATCAGCGGCAACGACGGGGCGGTCGAGGACTGGGGATACGGCCTGGGCGACCTGGGCGCACCCGTCGAGCACCGCGTCGTGACCTGGGGGACCGGCGCCGAACTCGACGGGGAGCCGCTGGCCGACGACCGCGTCTCCGTCGACACGGAGCGCAACCAGCTCGAGGTCCGGGTCCCCATCGAACCGCCCGCGACCGACGGCAGCGGCGTCGGTGGCGGTGGCGAGAGCGGCGCCGCCTGGCGCCACTACTGCGTCACGGGCATCCACGACGGTGACGGCGCGTTCGCGCCCGTGGCGAACCGCCCCTCGGCCGACCAGCCCGGCGGCGCGAACGGAAGCGATGCGCCGCCCGTGTTCAATGTCGGGTTCCGCAGTCCCGACCAGGAGCCGATGGGGGCGCCCCAGCTCGACGAGGACACCGACCCGAGTGACCTGCTCGGCGAGGTGGCGGAGACACAGCTCAACGGCTCGCGTGCGGTCGGGTTCGGTCACTGGCGCGAGCACGGGCAGGCCAAGGCGCTCGCCGACCGGCTGCTCCTCCCGTTCCACGCCGACATCGACTTCGCGAAGCTCCGCGATGGCGTAACCGAGGTCGACGTGCCGACCGAGGGGTTCGTCGACCGGCTGTACGCCTCCCGCGTCGACCTCGCGGGACTCGACTCGGGGACTGGGGCGGGTCCGTACGAGTACGGCGAGGGCGTCGAGGACCGGACCGGGAACACCGACCAGTCGGTCGCCGGCCGGGACCTGGAGCTGGCCAGTGCCGGTCACGAGGACGTCCTTTCCGGACGCGTCCAGCCGTACTCGGTGTACGTGCCAACCGACTACGACCCCGGCGAGGGCGCGCCCCTGCACGTCAATCCGCACTCGCTCTCCGGGACGTACAACCAGTACGAGGTGTACTCGCCGGACCTCATCCAGGAGCTGGGCGAGGAGCGGGACGCGATGATACTGACACCCGAAGCGCGCGGCCCGGGCCAGTGGTACCACGACGCCGCCGAACTCGCCGTCTTCGAGGCGTGGGCCGACCTCCGCGCGCGCTACACGGTCGACGAGGACCGGGTCACCGTCGGCGGCTACTCGATGGGCGGGTACGCCACCTACCGGTTCGCCTCGCACTACCCGGACCTGTTCGCGAAGGGGTTCGCCACCGTCGGCCCGCCGGACGAGGACCCTGTCGGCGGCCCGACCGACGACATCGTCGGCAGCCGCCACAACGTGATGCAGGTCAGCGACAACCTGCGGCACGTCCCGCTGCTCATGTGGAACGGCGCGAACGACGAACTCGTCCCGGTGACCGGCCCGGTCAACTACGCACAGCAACTGCGCGACCACGGCTATCCACACGAGCTCGACGTGTTCCCGGGCTACGACCACTTCCTCTTCGCCGTCCGCGACAACTGGGAGCGGGGCAAGCGGTTCCTCGACGGGGCGTTCCTCGGTGACGGGACCGTCGCGCGTGCCCCCGAACGCGTGACCTACCGCGCGGTGCCCGCGATGGACGCGGTGGCGCCCGACCTTCGTGACCTGGGGCTGGTCCACGACGGGGCGTACTGGGTCCACGACATCACGCCCCGCGAGGATGCCGACTCGGGTCTCGTCGACGCCGTCTCCCGAGCCGAGGGCTACGCCGAGCCGCTGACCGAGGACTTCCGTGGCGTCGGCCGGGCCCCCGACCCGCACCTGAAGCGCGGGACCCGCGTCCTCGGACGACCGGACGCGGGCGCCGGCGCGAACGAACTCGACGTGACTCTGGCGGGCGCGGGCGAGGCCACACTGTACGTCGAGGAGGCCGGCCTCGACCCCACGCAGCCCCTGACGCTCGTCGTCGAGAGCGACGGGCCCGCGACGCTGACGCTCATGGGCTCGTTCGGCGAGCGGGCGGTCGAGGTCGAGGCGGGCACGACCGAACGGACGCTCCGGCTCTGTGCCCGCCGGCAGGACGGGCCGGGTGGCCGCGACGAGAACGCCTCTGACGACGGCGACCTCCCGGTCGAGCCGCCCGGGGTGCCGTCGGAGCAGGGGACGAGCGACACGGCCGACGGTTCGGCTGACGGCTCACCGGACGGCGGTGACGGCGGCCTGCTCGGCACCGGCCTGTTCTGACGACTTGAACGCCCCCGCTTCCCCGGTGGAAACGACTTCCGGCTGGTACCACACCCGTTGCCATGGACGGGACCGACGACGGGGAGCCACGAGGGACACGACGCGACGTACTGCGCTCGGCGGGCCTGCTGACGGGGGCCGGGCTGACCGGGCTCGGGCAGGCGGCGCCGCCGGGCGGGATTCTCGGCGAGCCACCGTTCGGTCCGCCGGTCGACCAGCCGCCGACCTGCGGCGACGGCGACGCGACACCACCGCGTCCCGGCCCCGACTTCCTCTACGACGACAACCCGACGCCGCCCCAGCTCCAGAACACGGGCGGTTGGGTGGCGGACCCGCTCATGGTCTCGGGCACGGAGGGGTACGACGACGGGGAGTACCTCTACCAGGACTTCGTCTACGACGACCACGGCGCGGATACCTCACCCGGGCCGACGCCGCCGAACCCACGTCCGGACGCGACGTACGGGGCGGCGACCGGCGACGTGGTCTACCCGGCCGACCACGCCACGTATCGGGACAACGCCGCCGACCTGCTGGAGTTCCGCTGTCGGCCGGTCGGTAGCGACGGTGAGGGCGAGGCGGTGCCCGGTATCGCGTACCGGCTCACGCTCCAGACGATGGCCGAGCCCGACGCCGCGGCGGTTGCCATCGGCATCGACACGGGGAGCGGGGAGCGGACGGACTGGGGCCACGGCCTCGGCGACCTCGGCGCGGGCGTCGACCACGTGCTGGCGGTGTCGGGCGACGAGGCGACACTCGACGGCTCCGCCGACGGCGTTCGCTCCGTGTCCGTCGATGTGGAGCGCTCCCAGTTGGAGGTCGTCGTCGACCTCGACCCCGGCGCGGCGAGGTGGACACACTACTGCGTCACGGGCGTCCGCGACGGGGCCGCCGACGGCATCCGGTTCGCGCCGGTGGCCGCGCAGCCGACGGCCGACCAGCCTGGCGGTGCGAACGGGCAGGACGTTCCGCCCGTGTTCAACGTGGGGTTCCGGTTCGACGAGCCGCTGGGTGCGCTGAACGAGGAACCAGAGGAACTGGAGCGTGAACTCGAACAGCAACGGGAGGCCGTCGGCTCCCGAACGCTCGGCTACGGCAATCGCCGCGACCACGCGCAGGCGAAGGCGCTGGCCGACCGCGACATCTCCGAGTTCGGCGCCGACGTGGACTTCGCGCGGCTCCGGGGCGGTACCGTCGACCGGCGTGTCCCCGAGACGGGGTTCATGTGTCGGCTGTACGGCTCGGCGTTCGACCTCGGGACGACGGACCGCTTCGATTCGAGCGAGGGCCTCGACGCGGACGAGCCCATCTACCTCGGGCAGGTCCAGCCGTACGCGGTGTACGTCCCCTCGAACTACGACCCCGCGGACCCGGAGCCGACGCCGTTGTGGCTCGATTGTCACTCCCGGAGCGCCTGCTACACCCAGTACGCGACGTACTCGCCCGACCAGCTCCGACAACTCGGCGAGGAGAACGGTACCATCGTCCTCACGCCGGAGGCGCGCGGTCCGACCGGCTGGTACCAGCAGGAGGCCGAGGTCGACGTGTTCGAGGCGTGGCGCGACCTCCGCAATCGGTACGCCGTCGACGAGGACCGCGTGTTCCTCGGCGGCTACTCGATGGGCGGCTACGCCACCTACAAATACGGCGCGCAGTACCCGGACCTGTTCGCGAAGGCGTTCGCGGTCGTCGGGCCGCCGGGCGAGGACGTGCTCGCGGGCCCGACCGACGGGAACCTGAAGGCCAACGACGGCGCCTCGGCCGACCCCGAGAACACGATGCGAATCACGGACAACCTCCGGCACGTCCCGCTCCTGATGTGGAACGGGTCGAACGACGAACTCGTGCCGCTGCCGGGCGTCATCAACTACGAGCAGGACCTCCGCGAGCACGGCTACCGCCACGAACTCGGTGTCTTCCCCGGGTACGAGCACTTCACCTTCGCCATCCGCGACGACTGGGGCCCCGGCGCCGACTTCTTCGCCGGTGACTACCTCGGTGCGCCCACCGTCACCCGGAACCCGGCGCGCGTGACCTACCGTGCGGTCCCGGACTTCGACCACGACCTCGGCGGGAACGCGCCCGAACTCGTCCACGACGGCGCGTACTGGGTGCAGGAGATCACGCCGCGCGGCAGCGGCGACAGCGTGGAGGGCCTCGTCGATGCCGTCTCGCACGCCGACGGCTACGGTGACCCCGTCGCCGAGGACTTCCGCGGGCCCGGCACCGAGCCCGCGCCGCACACGAAGCGGGGGACGCGCTGGGGCGCGCCGCTCGACGTCTCCGCCGCGCGGAACGCGCTTGACGTGACGCTGGAGGGCGTCGATTCGGCGACCGTTTTCGTCGAGGCCGCCGGCCTCGACCCGGCGCGACGACTCACCGTGACCGTCGAGAGCGACGGCTCGTCGACGCTGGTGCTGAAGGGCTCGTTCGGGAAGCGAGCGGTCGAAGTCGAGGCTGGGACGACCGAGACGACGGTCACCCTCTGCGGCAGCGAGTAACCGTCACCGCGGAGAAGCGGCCGCTCGACGTGCGTGTCGTGGGCGCCGGCGGCGTGCGAACGCCGCCGGTCAGCCCGTGAGCCAGTCCCGCAGACGGGCCAGCGGTCCCCGGTTCCGGGACTCCGCCGCCGGTCGCCCGTCGATGATTGACTCGTACTGGTCGATGACCCGCTGAACGCGGTCGTGGCTGCGGTCCAGTTCGGCCTCCAGTTCGGCGACCCGTGCGCGCAGGTGACGCTGGCGGTCCTCCGGGGGCCCTGTCGCTGGGTCCCGGTGTGCGGTCGCGGTCGGTTCCTCGTCGTCGTGCCCCCATCCGTCCCCAGCGGCCTCGGGGGAGCGTGACGCCATCCGCTCGTGGGTATGGTACGAGCTGACAAGAATGCCCGTCAGACACGCGACGGACGGCTGGCAGCCACCGTTTCCGACGGGTCGAGGTCAGAAGAGGTCCCGCAGGCGGTCCCAGAACGACCGCGACTCCAGCGACTCGACGCGGGCCTCCAGCGAGCCGACGCGGTCGCGCTGGGCCCGCAGTTCGCGGTCGAGGAACTCCGCCCATTCCTCGGCGTTCTCGAGGTCCTCGCGTGCCGCCTTCAGGTCGGCCTCGCGCTCGGCGAGCGCCTGCTCTCGGCGGTCGAGTCGGTGGCGCAGGCGGGCGATCTCCTCGTTGCGCTCGGCGAGGACGGCCTCCTTGCGTGCGAGCTCGGACTCCAGGTTCGCGACCCGGGCGCGCAGTCGCGTGCGCTCGTCGGTCGGTCGCTGCTCCTCGAGGCCCGTCGTCCGGACGAACTGCGTCTCGGACTCGGGGTCGGTCTCGGTCGAGGCCATGCGGGGTCGCGGGCACCCCTGTTACAAGTACCCACGGGCTCCGTCTGACGCCCGTCGGCGCTCCGCACGCCATCGTTTCCGGTGGAACGTCCGCCGTGACGGTGACGGGTGGCGAGGCACGTTCAGAACAGACGCTTCAGCCGTGCAAGCAGGCCCTCCGCGTCCCCGCTTCCGCCGGCCGCGACCGACTCGCCCGCGAGGTGTGCGAGGATATCGTCCGTGTCGTTCGGGACGGGTTCGGGGTCGGCGCCCGCTTTCGCGGCTGCGTCGGGGTCCTTCAGGAGGTGGCCGGTCGTCAGGCAGACCACGTCCTCGCCGGCGTCGACCTCGCCCTGTCGGCGGAGTTTGCGCAGGCCCGCGACCGACGCGGCCGATGCGGGTTCGACGCCGACCCCCTCGCGCGCGAGGTCGCGCTGGGCCGTCGTGATCTCCTCGTCGCTCACCGCGACCGCGGTGCCGCCCGTCTCGCGGATGCCGGGGAGCGCCTTCGGTGCGTTGACCGGATTGCCGATGCGGATGGCCGTCGCGATGGTCTCGACGTCGTCCCAGCGGCGGGTGTCATCGAGGCCCTCCTCGATGGCCTCGACCATCGGCGCCGCGCCCTCGGCCTGCACGCCCGTCAGTCTGGGCACGTCGCCGGGGGCGAGGTCGCCGCTCCGAACCATCTCGCGGAAGCACTTGTACAGTGCCGCCGTGTTGCCGGCGTTGCCGACCGGCAGGCAGATGCGGTCGGGGAAGCGGCCGTGGTCCTCGTAGAACTCCTCGAGTATCTCGAGGCCGATGGTCTTCTGTCCCTCCAGCCGGAAGGGGTTGAGCGAGTTGAGCAGATACGCCTCGCCGCGGTCGGCCAGGTCCTGCACGCGGTCGAGGCACGCGTCGAAGTTCCCCTCGACCTCCAGGATGCGCGCGTCGTGGAGCGCGGCCTGCGCGATCTTGCCGGCGGCGACCTTTCCGGCCGGCAGGAGCACCAGCGTCTCCAGGTCCGCGCGGCCGCCGTACGCAGCGAGCGCTGCCGAGGTGTTCCCGGTCGAGGCACAGGCGAGCCGGTCCACGCCCAGGCGCTCGGCGACCTTCACGCCGACGGTCATCCCGCGGTCCTTGAAGCTCCCCGTCGGGTTCATGCCCTCGTGTTTGATGCGGAGGTTGCGCACCCCGAGGTCGTCTTCGAGGCGTGGGACGCGGTGGAGCGGTGTGCCGCCCTCCGGGAGCGTCACGCCCTCCGGGAAGGGGAGTGCGGCGCTGTAGCGCCATACCGACTTCGGCCCCTCGAACTCGTCGAAGCCCGGGTACGAGTCGTAGCGGGCCTCCAGCAGCGCTCCGCAGTCCGGACAGGTGTAGATGATGTCGTCGAACGGCGCGTGCGTCTCGCCACAGTCGATGCAGGCCAGCCAGACGCCGTCCGTGGTGACATCGGGGACCTCGGGTTCGGCCGGGAGCGACAGGTCGGTCATGCTCGAGGTTGGGCGGCACGCGTGGAAAAACCGATTGGTACCGGCGGCCGCGATTCCCGCTGAGGCTCCCTCGCCGCTGACCCGGCGACGGGCTACTTGTTCCGTGCTCCTGCATTGACCGTTCAGTTAAATGCCCGGTGGGTCACGGCACCAATTACACGGTCAATCAACATTGGCGATAGTATGTATCATGGACCGCACACGCGTCCGGACGATGGCAACAGCAACGATAACCGCACTCGTGGCGCTCGGGCTCCTTGCGAGTCCGGCCGCTGCTGCGGGTGACGATGGCGGCCTCGGGATCGGTGACGGGCTCGGTATCGCCGACGGTGGCGATACCGGCGGCGTCGCTGACGGTGTGGTGAACGTCGACGGCGGTGCCGACGGCGTGAGCGTCGAGGTCGCCGGCGGTGGCGGAACCAGCCAGGGCGGTGCGGACGGCGGCGTGACGGTCGCGGCCGGCCCATCCGGCGGCAGCGGTGAGGGCGGCGTCTCCGTCAGTGGCGGCCCGGTCGCGGCTAACGCCGGCGGTGGCGCCGGTGTCGACGCCGAGGCCCAGGAGGGCACCCTCGGTGGCGGTGGTAACGTCTCCGTGGCCGGCAACACCGTCGGCGGCTCCATCGAGTGTACGGTCCCGCCGGAGGGCGCGTCGAACCCCTGCGAGACGACGACCGAGAGCCCCGGTGGCGGCGGTGTCCCCGGGCTGCCGGGCGACGACCTGCCGACTCCGCCCGAGGGTCCCGGCCTCCCTGGTGACGACCTGCCGGAGCTTCCCGGTCTCCCGAGCCTGCCCGGCCCCAGCCTCCCGGCCTGAACCGAGCGACTACCGACCGACTCCGATTCTTCCGACCGCTCGCTCCGTAGCGACAGCTCTGGTCACGCTACTCTCCGTCCAGCGCGAGCGACGCGAGCAACGCCTCCAGCTGGATCTGCTCGTTGGCACCCGCGGTGATGCGGTAGTCGGCCTCACCGACCCGGTCCATCAGCCGGACCGCGGCCTCGTCGTCGATGTCGAACTCCCAGACCGAGCGGTGGAGCTGGTCGATGATGTCACCGCCCGCGATACCCGATTCCGTCAGCAGTTCGTCGAGTTTCGAGCGCGCGGCGGTGAAGTCGCCGTCGAGCGCACGCTGGACCATCCCGTTGATCTCCTCCGGACGCGCGGTCGAGGTGATGGCGTAGACGGCCTCCTCGTCGACGGCCTCGCCCATCACGGCCGCGGCCTGCAGCCCGTTGATGGCCTTGCGCATGTCCCCACCCGCGGCGTAGACGAGCGCGTCGAGTCCGGCCTCCGTGAGTTCGATGTCCTCGTTCGTGGCGATCTGGCGGATCTGGGCCTCGACCGCGTCGTCACCCAGCGGCGAGAAGCGGAAGACGGCACACCGGGACTGGATGGGGTCGATGATCTGCGAGGAGTAGTTACACGAGAGGATGAAGCGCGTGTTGTTGGAGAACTGCTCCATCGTCCGGCGGAGCGCTCCTTGCGCGTCAGAGGTGAGCGCGTCCGCTTCATCGAGGAAAATAACCCGGTAGTCGTAGCCGCCGAACGACGCGCGCGCGAAGCTCTTGATGCGGTCCCGGACCACGTCGATGCCGCGCTGGTCGCTGGCGTTCAGCTCGAGGAAGTTCTCCCGCCAGTCCTCCTCGCCGTAGATCTCCTTGGCGATGGCTACCGAGGCGGTGGTTTTGCCCACGCCTGCTGGCCCTGCAAAAAGTAAATGGGGCAAATCTTGCCGGTTAATGTAGGATTTGAGCCGCTCGACGATGGTGTCCTGCCCGACGATGTCGTCCAGCGACTGGGGGCGGTACTTCTCGATCCAGACCTCCCGGCCGCGCTCGGACGCCGCGGGCGCGTCGGCGGCGGGCTCCCCGGGTTCGCTCATACCTGACCCTCGCCGGCCCTCGACTTCAATTGCCCGAGCGAGGCGCGACAATCCACGGGCCGGGCGCGCGTGGCCGAACGAAGTGAGTCCCGCGCCCCCCGGGGAAGGGCAGGGCGACGCGCTCGGGACACGAACCACGTTCCTGGCGGACTCGAAGGGCGAGCGCCCTCGGCCCGGTGAGACGAAGTAAGCACGCGAGCGGAGCGAGCGCGCGCGGTTCGAGAGACGCCGGGAGCGTCTCTCGTCATCACGAAAGGCGGCGTTGCCGCCTTTCGGACGACAGCGAGTCGCAACCGGTCGAGAGTGCGAGGGCTTCGGTAGCGCCCTCTCTGTTGCTCAAAACTGGCGGATAAGTTCAGAAAATCTGTTATTATATAGGAAAACGCCTATTTGGGTTATATCCTGGGTTGTATTGCGTACTCTAAGCGACCTTCTCCTTCCCGTCCCACTCGGCGGAGTTATCCTGGGGTTCGTAGCCGAGGGCCTCTTTCGCCCGCTCCAGCGAGTAGTACTTGCGGTCGTTGTCCGAGATGCCGTAGACGATCTCGTAGCCGTAGTCGGCTTCCAGCGCGCACGCGTGCAGGTGCGCGCAGTCGGGATAGGAGAGCCACATCGCCTGCCCGCGCTCGTAGTCGATGGGGGGGTGCCCCTCGGTGAGGTTGCCGATACGGATACAGCAGACGGAGAGGTCGTGCTCGTCGTGGTAGAAGCGCCCCAGGGTCTCGCCCGCCGCCTTGGAGACGCCGTAGAAGTTGCCGGGGCGGGGGAGTTCGGTGCCGTCGAGGCGGAAGTCGTCCTCGGGCTGGTAGAGGTCCGGCTTGCGCTCGGTCTCGAAGTGGCCGACGGCGTGGTTGGAGGAGGCGTAGACGAACTTCTCGACGCCGGCCTCGAGCGCGGCGTCGAACATCACCTTCGTCCCGTGGATGTTGTTCTCCAGCACCGAGTCCCACGGTGCGTCGGGACGGGGGTCGCCGGCGAGGTGGATGACTGCGCCGACGCCCTTGCAGGCCTCCCGTGCGTCCTCGGGTTCGGTGATCTCGCCGACCATGTAGGGGTGGTCCGGCTCCTCGGCCGGCGGGTTGTGATAGAGGAGGCGCCAGTCGTACTCGTCGCCGATACCGTCCAGGATTGCGCCACCGACGTACCCCCCGGCGCCGGTCAGCAGCACGGTGTCGTCCATTCGGTCAGGTCGAAGCGTGGCCGGAGTAAGTATCGTGTGGTTGTCGTCCGCGCCGTCGCTACTGCGTGCCGACGACGCCCGCTACAGGTCCGCCCCGACCGCGTCCGCGACGGAGTCGAAACCGTCGCGCTCCAGCAACTCGAGCAGGCCACGGTTGATGTCACGCGCCAGCGTCGGCCCCTCGTAGACGAGCCCGGTGTACAACTGAACCACGCGTGCGCCTGCGCGAATCTTCGCGTAGGCGCCCTCGGCCGAGGCGACGCCACCGACGCCGACGACCGGGACGTCCGTGCGCTCGGCGACGAAGCGGACCGTCTCGGTGGCGTGGCGTTCGAGTGGCGCGCCGGAGAGGCCGCCGTCCTCGCTCGCGTCCGGGGAGTGCAGCGAGGCCGGACGCCGGGTCGTCGTGTTGGTCGCGACGATGCCGTCGAGGTCCAGGTCGTTCACCACGTGGATGGCGTCCTCGATGGCTCCCTCGCCCAGGTCCGGGGAGAGCTTCACGAGCAGTGGGTCGGCGCCCGCGTCCCGGAGCGTCCCGAGGATGCTCGCGAGGCGGTCGCGGTTCTGCAGGTCCCGCAGGCCGGGCGTGTTGGGGCTGGAGACGTTGACGACGAAGAAGTCCGCGTCCGAGACGCGCTCGTACGTGTACAGGTAGTCGTCCTCGGCCGTCTCCAGCGGCGCGGATTTGGACTTGCCGATGTTGACGCCTACCGGGACGTCCAGCGCGGCCGCGTGCTCGGAGACGCGCGGGCCGATGGCGTCGGCGCCGTCGTTGTTGAAGCCCATGCGATTGATGATGGCGTGGTCCTCGGGCAGGCGGAACATCCGCGGCCGGGGGTTGCCCGCCTGCCGTTCGGCGGTGACGCCGCCGACCTCGACGTGGCCGAAGCCGAGCGCCGCCAACGCGGGTGCGACGTGGGCGTTCTTGTCGAACCCCGCGGCGACGCCGACCGGCGAGGGGAACGATTGGCCGAACGCCTCGACCGAGAGGCGGTCGTCGTCGACGACCAGCCGGTCCCGGAGGAGCGATTCGACTGGCGTCCCTTGGATGGCGGCGAGACTGTGGATTCCGACCCCGTGGGCTGTCTCCGTCGGGAGCGAGAAGAGGAGCGGCTTCACGATGTCGTAGAGCGAGAGTCCCATCGGTCGTTGGGCAGCGTGGCGCGAGAATAAGCGCGGCGGTCCGCGTCGGTTCGGTGGCGTGACTCAGAACTCGTGTTCGACCTCGTCCGGGTCGGCCTTCTGGATGATAATCTTCCCGTCGCGCACGCGGACGAACACTTCGTCGCCGATCTCCATCCCGGCGACGGCAAGTTCGTCCTCGTGCAGATTGACGTGGACGTTGTGGTACTCCCCGTTCTCGTCCTTCGCGCCACTCGGAGAGAGCTTCTTCTTGCGAACCATCGAGTACGTGGGCCAAGTTCACCACACGGCATACATAAGTGTACCGTGCCCCGTCCCCGAATCCGGCTTCCTCCGGTCGAGTGGCGGACCTTCTCTCGCGTGCTCGCGCGCGTGCGCTATCGAGGATGGAGCGGGACCCTCGCGAGTGTCACGGGGCAGGGTCGACGCAGCGACCTGACATGGCCCTCCGGATGTGGCAGTCCTCCCATCGAGTCGCCGGTCTACCGGGCTGAAATCGCCCGCCGAGCGGCGGATTCGGGGGGTATATTTATATTTGGTGGTGTTGACATCCCGCATGGAGGTCACAACCAATGGTCGAAGACGACAAGCGGAACTTCGCGCTCCGGGACGACATCGGCAACGAGACAAGCGTGTTCTCCGGACGGACACCACGGCAGGCCGCACTGAAGGCGGCCCGACGTCTGGACCCGGCCAAGAGTGAACAGCAGGCCGAGCATCACGAGCTCCGGCTCCGAGAGAAGGGGACCAAGAAGGTCCACATCTACGACGGCTGGGCATGGACCGAGACCGCCCCCGACGACAAGCCCGGCTGGATGCCGAGCGAGATCACTGAAGCCAACGTCTCGAAGAAGGGTATCGAACACCTCGACTCCATCTGACCTTCGCCGTCTTCTCTCCGGTGAACTCCCGAAGGGCTAACCCGCCAGCGGCCGCACCGTCGAGTGCGCGGCCCTCATCCGGCGGGACGGCGTGCCAGCGCGGGATGACCGCTCGGCCTCCAGCCGCGCGACACCACTCACCTACTTCCAGTGACATGTGTGTCGGGTTCTCGCGGTGGTGGCGCGCGCCAGCGTGGCGTGGCGACACGTGCCGTGTAACGCCGGCACACGGCGGGTTCACTCCGACGGGGTTAAGTGTAACACCGGTCTCGAATGGAATGCGAAGCGCCGCGGGGCACTCACCCTGGACTCGTTCCGGGGCTGCCCCCGTGGCTGGCCGAAACGTTCCGACGCCCTTATGGGGCACAGGGCGTTTCGGTTGAAGTACGCACCTGCCGCCCGAATCGACACAGGGCGGCGGGAGGCCATCGACGCCCTTATATGATAACGGGCGTTCGGTGGTAATGTGAACGGGGCGCCCTCACGGGGCGTCCCGGGCCCGAACGAGGTTCGGTGGGTTTATGACCCATCCCGGACAACGTTCAGGTCCGAAGAAGATGAGGATTCCACCCCTGCGGTCCGCCGTCAAGATGGAATCTGATGTTAGCCTTGACAGTTCGGTGACACTCGGTCGATCGTCACCGAACGTCCGATAGCATCCCGCCTTAACCCGCCTCGCCTTGTGCGAGGCACATTCCGGTTGATCCTGCCGGAGGCTATTGCTATCGGTGTCCGATTTAGCCATGCGAGTCGTGCGGGTTCAGACCCGCGGCGAACTGCTCAGTAACACGTGGCCAAGCTACCCTCTGGAGACGGATAACCTCGGGAAACTGAGGCTAACCCGTCATACCGCTTCCGAGCTGGAGTGCTGGAAGCGGGAAACGCTCCGGCGCCGGAGGATGCGGCTGCGGCCGATTAGGTAGACGGTGGGGTAATGGCCCACCGTGCCGATAATCGGTACGGGTTGTGAGAGCAAGAACCCGGAGACGGACTCTGAGACAAGAGTCCGGGCCCTACGGGGCGCAGCAGGCGCGAAACCTTTACACTGCACGTCAGTGCGATAGGGGGACACCGAGTGCGAGGGCATAGAGCCCTCGCTTTTCTGAACCTTAAGGTGGTTCAGGAATAAGGGCTGGGCAAGACCGGTGCCAGCCGCCGCGGTAACACCGGCAGCCCGAGTGATAGCCGATATTATTGGGCCTAAAGCGTCCGTAGCTGGCCGGGGAGGTCCGTCGGGAAATCCACTCGCTCAACGAGTGGGCGTCCGGCGGAAACCCTCCGGCTTGGGACCGGAAGACCGAAGGGGTACGTCTGGGGTAGGAGTGAAATCCTGTAATCCTGGACGGACCACCGGTGGCGAAAGCGCCTTCGGAAGACGGATCCGACAGTGAGGGACGAAAGCTAGGGTCTCGAACCGGATTAGATACCCGGGTAGTCCTAGCCGTAAACGATGCTCGCTAGGTGTGGCGCAGGCTACGAGCCTGCGCTGTGCCGTAGGGAAGCCGTGAAGCGAGCCGCCTGGGAAGTACGTCCGCAAGGATGAAACTTAAAGGAATTGGCGGGGGAGCACTACAACCGGAGGAGCCTGCGGTTTAATTGGACTCAACGCCGGACATCTCACCAGCCCCGACAACAGTCATGACGGTCAGGTTGATGACCTTACCCGACGCTGTTGAGAGGAGGTGCATGGCCGCCGTCAGCTCGTACCGTGAGGCGTCCTGTTAAGTCAGGCAACGAGCGAGACCCGCACCTCTAGTTGCCAGCAGTATCGCGAGATAGCTGGGTACACTAGGGGGACTGCCGCTGCCAAAGCGGAGGAAGGAACGGGCAACGGTAGGTCAGTATGCCCCGAATGGGCTGGGCAACACGCGGGCTACAATGGTCGGGACAATGGGACGCGACACCGAGAGGTGGAGCTAATCTCCTAAACCCGATCGTAGTTCGGATTGAGGGCTGAAACTCGCCCTCATGAAGCTGGATTCGGTAGTAATCGCGTGTCAGCAGCGCGCGGTGAATACGTCCCTGCTCCTTGCACACACCGCCCGTCAAAGCACCCGAGTGGGGTCCGGATGAGGCCTGGGTTGCCAGGTCGAATCTGGGCTCCGCAAGGGGGCTTAAGTCGTAACAAGGTAGCCGTAGGGGAATCTGCGGCTGGATCACCTCCTAATGACCGGGACCCACCCATCGTGGTGGGCCCACCTTTCGCTTCGGACGTTCGACGAGGGTCGACCGAGCACCTAAGAACTGTCAAGGCTGACGAAGGGCCCATAGCTCAGTGGTAGAGTGCCTCCTTTGCAAGGAGGATGCCGCGAGTTCGAATCTCGCTGGGTCCATGTTTGCGGGGAAGCAAAGCGATGCCCTCAAGTGGCGTCCTGCGCTTTCCCGTAACAGACCGATGCACCACTCCGTGCAAGCGTGAGTGGGAAGGGTTGATGCAGGTTGCCCACCCGCAACGCTGCAGATGAGATCGCGTGTACGTGTGATTTCCAGGCGCACACTGGACCCGTTCACAGGGTCCGAGTTATAGTCATCGTGGCTACTGTGCTGCCTGGTGGATGGCTCGGCTCAGACGCCGACGAAGGACGTGCCAAGCTGCGATAAGCCCTAGGGAGCCGCACGGAGGCGAAGAACTAGGGATGTCCGAATGGGAATCCCCACCGCAATTGCTTCGCGCAATGGGGAACGCACCGAATTGAAACATCTCAGTAGGTGCAGGAAGAGAAATCAACCGAGATGTCGTTACTAACCGCGAGTGAACGCGACACAGTCCAAACCGAAGGCTTCGGCCAATGTGGTGTTCGGACTGACCCTCATCCAGCGACCCTCGACGAGAAGTCTCCTGGAACGGAGCGTGAAACAGGGTGACAACCCCGTATCGTCGTGCAGTAGCTGGTGCGTCAGCTCCAGAGTAGCGGGGATTGGAAATTCCTCGTGAAGCTGGCAGACATCGTCTGCTAAGACTAAATACGTTCTGAGACCGATAGCGAACAAGTAGCGTGAGCGAACGCTGAAAAGCACCCCGAGAAGGGAGGTGCAATAGGGCCTGAAATCAGGTAGCGATTGAGCGATGGGGCACGAAAGGCCCGACGGGAAACGACCTACCCGCGAGGGTACAGTAGAAACCTTCGGGAGCCGCTGTCTCATCGTGCGTTTTGAAAAACGAACCAGGGAGTGTGTCTGTTTGGCGAGTCTAACTGGAGTATCCAGGGAGGCGTAGGGAAACCGACATGGCCGCAGCATTGCGAGGGCCGCCGTATTCAAGTGCGGGGAGTCAAACGGACACGACCCGAAACCGGGTGATCTACGCGTGGGCAGGGCGAAGCGTGGCGAAAGCTACGTGGAGGCCCGTTAGAGTTGGTGTCCTACAATACCCTCTCGTGACCTACGTGTAGGGGTGAAAGGCCCATCGAACCCGGAAACAGCTGGTTCCGACCGAAAAATGTCGAAGCATTACCTCTTCTGAGGTAGTCCGTGGGGTAGAGCGACCGATTGGGGGCACCGACTCCGAGAGGAGTCGGACCTCCTGTCGAACTCCGAACTCACGGACGCCGTGGACGAAGGGAGTCCGCTGCGCGGGGTAAGCTTGCGTAGCGTGAGGGAGACAACCCAGAGCTGGGTTAAGGTCCCAAAGTATGGACTAAGTGCGATCGAAGGTGGTCCCGAGCCCTAGACAGCCGGGAGGTGAGCTTAGAAGCAGCTACCCTCTAAGAAAAGCGTAACAGCTTACCGGCCGAGGTTCGGGGCGCCCAAAATGATCGGGGCTCAAGTCCATCACCGAGACCTAGCCGCACGATTCACATCGTGCTCGCGTAGGTCGGCACTCCGGTTGGGTGGAAGCACGGGCGAGAGCTCGCGTGGACCGACCGGTGAGGAAAATCCTGGTCATAGTAGCAGCGATAGTCGGGTTAGAATCCCGACGGCCGAACGAGTAAGGGTTCCTCGGCAATGTTCGTCAACCGAGGGTTAGCCGGTCCTAAGTCACGTCGTAATTCGAGCGTGACAAATTGGGAAGCTGGTTAATATTCCAGCGCTTCTGTACATCGAAAGCCGACGCCTTGGGGTCGACCGGACCACGCCTTCGCGTGGTCGAACTGTCAAAATCCGTGGAAGCCGTAATGGCACGAAGCGGACGAACGGCAGGATAGCGCAAGCCGGTTCAACCTAGGGCCCGTGAAAAGGCGAGTGCAGAATCCGTACCGAGATCCGACACAGGTACTCGTGCCAGCGAAAGGCAAGGCCTGTCGGGAATAACCGACGTTAGGGAATTCGGCAATCTGGTCCCGTAAGTTCGCGATAAGGGATGCCTGCTCAGGAGATGAGCAGGTCGCAGTGACTCGGACGCTCCGACTGTCTAGTAACAACATAGGTGACCGCAAATCCGCAAGGACTCGTACGGTCACTGAATCCTGCCCAGTGCGGGTATCTGAACACCCAGTACAATGGGACGAAGGACCCGTCAACGGCGGGGGTAACTATGACCCTCTTAAGGTAGCGTAGTACCTTGCCGCTTCAGTAGCGGCTTGCATGAATGGATCAACGAGAGCGTCGCTGTCCCAACGTTGGGCCCGGTGAACTGTACGTTCCAGTGCGGAGTCTGGAGACCCCCAGGGGGAAGCGAAGACCCTATGGAGCTTTACTGCAGGCTGTCACTGAGACATGGTCGCTGATGTGCAGGATAGGTAGGAGTCGTTACAGAGGTACCCGCGCTAGCGGGCCACCCAGACAACACTGAAATACTACCCGTCAGTGACTGTGACTCTCACTCCGGGAGGAGGACACTGATAGCCGGGCAGTTTGACTGGGGCGGTACGCGCTCGAAATGATATCGAGCGCGCCCTAAGTCCACCTCATTCGGGTCGGGAACCCGAAGAAGAGTGCAAGAGCAAAAGGTGGATTGACAGTGTCGTTCCTAACGAGCGACGCTGACACGAAAGTGTGGTCTAGCGAACCAATGAGCCTGCCCGATGCGGGCCATTGACGACAGAAAAGCTACCCTAGGGATAACAGAGTCGTCACCGGCAAGAGCACATATCGACCCGGTGGCTTGCTACCTCGATGTCGGTTCCCTCCATCCTGCCCGTGCAGAAGCGGGCAAGGGTGAGGTTGTTCGCCTATTAAAGGAGGTCGTGAGCTGGGTTTAGACCGTCGTGAGACAGGTCGGCTGCTATCTACTGGGGGTGTACGGTGCCTGACGGGAACGATCGTATAGTACGAGAGGAACTACGATCGGTGGCCACTGGTGTACCGGTTGTCCGAGAGGGCATGTGCCGGGCAGCTACGCCACACGGGGTAAGAGCTGAACGCATCTAAGCTCGAAACCCACCTGGAAAAGAGGCACCGCCGAGGGCGCTCGTAGAAGACGAGTTCGATAGACTCGGGGTGTACGCACCGAGGCAACGAGGTGTTCAGCCCGCGAGAACTAACTGCCCAAAGCCACCAATCATACCTTCGGACTCCGTGAACGGGTCCAGGCGCTAACTGGAAATCACACATTCAATACACGCGATCTCGCCACCGATATTGGCATCACGACGGTTCGATTCCGTCGATCGGCGTTAAGGCGGCCACAGCGGCGGGGCCACACCCGTACCCATCCCGAACACGGTAGTTAAGCCCGCCAGCGTTCCGGCCAGTACTGGAGTGCGCGAGCCTCTGGGAACACCGGTTCGCCGCCTGCCATTCATTACTCACGGAGAGGGGCTTCCGTCTCTCTCCGGTTCATCACACGCCGAGTGACAACCCTGTCACTCGGCTTTCTGTCCTTGGTGAGCGCCAGCCGTGTCGCTCGCCAATCTCGATTCTCGAACAGTGGCAACGCTCGCGGGTGGACATGTTCGGCTGCCCGGAAACACTACCGGCGTTGTTAGTTGCGAAACTTTATAGAACACGCAGACCTGCGTGCGCATGTGACCACCACACAGTCCACCCCGCCTGCGTTCGAGGAGACGGCCGAGCTGGACATGATCCGTCAGACGGCCCGCGACGTGGCGGCCGGCTACGACGACGAGTACTGGTTCGAGGTCTCCGAGGGGAAGAAGCCGGAAGAGTTCTGGAACGACTGTGCGGATGCCGGGTTCCTCGGCGCCGCCATCCCGCAGGAGTACGGCGGCGAGGGGATGGGGTTCTGGGAACTGAGCGCCATCGTCGAGGAGCTGTGTACCCAGGGCTGCATGGGTGCGGAGATGCTGTTCGTCGTGAACGTCTGCTTCGGCGGCATCACGCTCGTCGAGAACGGGAGTGAGGAGCAGAAGGAGGAGTGGCTCCCGAAGATCTGCAACGGTGACGCCAACTGGGCGATGGCCCTGACCGAACCCGATGCGGGCCACAACGCGCCCAACATGACGACGTTTGCCGAGAAGGATGGCGACGAGTACGTCATCGAGGGGACCAAGCAGTGGATCTCCGGCGTCGACTACGCCGACCGGATGTTGACGGTCGCGCGCACGGACTCGAAGGACGACGCGGCGAAGATGCAGGGGGTCACCCTGTTCCTCGTCGACCCGGACGACCCGAACCTGGAGAAGCGCGAACTCGACGTCGGCATCCCCACGCCGGAGAAGCAGTTCGAGCTCTCGTTCGACGGTGTCCGCGTCCACGAGGAGGATGTCGTCGGCACCCCGGGCATGGGCCTCTACCAGCTGTTCGACACGGTCAACCCCGAGCGCCTGCTCGGCTCCGCGGGCGCCATCGGGACGGGCAAGTGCGCCCTGAACCGCGCCATCGACTACGCGAAGGAGCGCGAGGTCTTCGACCAGCCCATCGGCGCGCACCAGGCCATCCAGCATCCCATCGCCGACTCCTGGACGAAGCTCGAGGCCGCCCAGCTCCTGCTGCGCAAGGCCGCGTGGATGGTCGATAACGAGCCGGACCCGAAGAAGACCGCCGAGGTCTCGAACATGGCGAAGCTCCGCGCGACGGAGGTCGGCCACGACGCCACCGACGTGGCGGTCCAGACCCACGGTGGCAACGGCTTCTCGCGTGACTACGCCGTCATCGAGATGTGGAAGGGCTCGCGCCTGGGCAAGGTCGCGCCCGGCAGCACGGAGATGATGCGCAACCACGTCGCCGAGCACACGCTCGGGCTGCCGCGGTCGTACTAGAGACGGGCGGCTCCGTCGATCGTCGTCGGGGCCGTTCGACCTCCCACCGGACCGCTACGCTTTTGCCGTCCGTTGGACTAGTCACGCGTGCGGGCCATGGTGGCAGAGTCCGGCCGAACGCGGCGGCCTGCAGAGCCGCATATCGCCGGTTCAAATCCGGCCCATGGCTTTCCTTCCTGACCCTACGACAGCGGCATCGCTATCCGCTCGACGGTTCGGTAATAGTCTGTATTGCCGGCCTATTCCGACGAAGTCTGGTAGGGATTGAGGGTATCGCGGTTATCTCTCTCCCCGGTCCGTTCGGTCCATCTGGAACAGCGACTCGACGCCCTTCAGCGCCAGCCGGGGGCCGAGCGTGCCGAGTTCGAGTGCGAGGCGGCCGGGGTCGCTGGTCGTGACGCTGGCCCGCCGACTGCTGGAGGCGTTCTCGACCGCCTCGCGAACGTCGTCGGCCGACGCGATGTCGGGGTCGACCGTCAGGACGGTCTCCTCGTCACCGTCCTGGATGGTCACTCGGACGCCGTCGGTCGTCTCGTCGGCCGCTTCGCTGTCGGTCGTCTCCGTCTCGATATCGTCGCCGAGATGTGAGTAGCGGTCTTCCTTGGACATATCAGTCGTTCACCATCGCCTGCTGTTCGTCCGCGCCGTGCGCCGCGACGATTGCCGCGAGGTCCTCGTACGCCGCCAGCAACGACTCCTGGTACGCGCGGAGGCCGTGCTCCTCGTCGTACCGGAAGATGTCGAGGCCCGCGTCCCACGCCTGCGCGAGGACGTTGTAGTCGGGGACCGTCACCGGGAGGATTCGGACGCCGTCGGCCTCGGCCGCGAGCGTCTCGCGGACCTGCTGGTTGAGGCTGGAGCCCTCGACCTTGTTCGGGAGGACGCCGATGACCTCGAGCGCGAAGTCGGGCTGGGCGCGCTGGAGTTGGGATTCGAGCGCCGCGACCGTGTCGAGGACGCCCCCGATGGACTGCTCGCCCTTGCGCGTCATCTCCATCGGCACGAGGACGTTGCCGGTCGCGATGAGCGCGTTGTCGACCAGCAGGTTCAGCGTCGCCGGTGGGTCGATGATGACGTGGTCGTACTCGTCGGTGACGGGTGCGAGCGAGGAGCGCAGCAGGAACTCCGCGGTCGAGATGCCCTCCGCGCGCGCCGTACTCTCCAGTGAGGCGAGCGACTCGTGGCCGGGGACGAGGTCGTACGGTTCGTCCTCGATGACCAGCTCACGCAGGTCCCCATCGTCCAGTAGTACGTCCGTGATGTTCGCCCCGTCGGCGGTCTTGGCCTCGGCGTGGCCGGCCGCGGCCGTGAGGCTCGCGGGCTGGGGGTCGAGGTCCACGAGCAACACGTCGTCACCCCGGCGACCGAGCGCAGCGCCCAGGTTGATGGCCGTGGTCGTCTTGCCGACACCCCCGCTCTCGGACCACGTCACTAGCTCCGTCATTCGACTGACCCTTCTGCGATAGCGCCCTAATAGCTTGCTACGTGGGCTCATCCCACCAGCGCCACGACCAGCCAGTCGGTCAGCCCGACGGCCAGCAACAGCGCTCCCTCGGCCCGCGAGAGGACCCGCCGGGTCACGGTCAGCAACACGGCGAGTCCCGTGACGACACAGAGCCAGAGCGTGGCCTCGACCGCGACGGGTGCGAGCGTCAGCGGGCGGAGCGCGGCCGCCACGCCCAGCACGCCGAGCAGATTCACCACGCAGGAGCCGAAGACGTTGCCAGCGGAGACGTCGAGGCGGTCCTGGCGGATGGCGGCGACGCTGGCCACGATCTCGGGTGCGGAGGTCCCCAGCGCGACGACCGTCTCGCCGATGAGCCAGTCCGACAGCCCGCCGGCTGCGGCGAGCCCGACGGCGCCCTCGATGAGCAACTCGGCGCCGACCACGATGGCGACGAGCCCGCCCAGCAGCCAGAGGGCGTCGACGGCGGGCCGGTGCTCGGGAACCGGTGTGTCGACACCGAGGTCCGGCCCGCGAGCGGCACCCCGGATGGCCAGCCGGCCGAGGTACGCGAGGAGGAGGACGGCGAGGACGACGCCCTCGGCGCGGCCGAGCTGGAGGTCGGCAATCAGTGCGGCGACGAGCAGGGTCGCGCCCACCAGCACGGGGCCGTCGCGCCGGACCAGCGCGCCCGGCGTCGGCATCGCGCGGACGGCGGCGCCGCCCCCGAGCACGATGCCGAGGTTGACCACGTTCGACCCGACGACGTTCGCGACGGAGATGTCCGTCCGCCCGGCGAGCGCGGCGTCGATGGTGACCGCGAACTCCGGGGCGGAGGTCCCCAGCGCGACGACGGTGAGGCCGACCACGAGCGGCGGGACCCCGACCCGCGCGGCGAGGTCGCTCGCGCCCGCGACGAACCGGGAGGCACCGAGCCAGAGCGCCACGATGCCGAGGAGGACCGCGCCGGCGTCGAGGGCGAGTGCGGTAGCGACCACACCGCGTGTGCGACCGGCCGGCGTTTAGTGGTGTCCGTCTCCGTACCATCTCCCGTGCCAGCTATGTGTACGCCTCGAACTCCTCGCCGGCGACGAGGAAGTAGCCCGTCCCGGCGAGGCCGACGACGGTGGCGAGGCCGAACGCGACCGTCGGGCCGGCGAGCGCGGTGCCGGCGACGGTCACGCGGTCGAGGCCGTAGATGATGCCGCCGAGCAGCGCCGACGGGATGACCACGGTGTTCCGGACGAGGTAGTACGACCCCGTCACGCGGCCCCCGGCGTCACGCTCGGCGGGGCCGACGATGAGTGCCTTGTGCGCGGGGAGGCCCGCGAACCGCAGGCCGGAGAAGGCAAAGAGCGCGACGAGGACGAGCTGGTCGGCGGGCGCGGCGATGAGCATCGCGGGGAAGACGGCGTAGACGGCGAACCCGACCGCCACGGCGGGCTTGAGGCCGACGCGCTCGGTGAGGCGGGCGACCGGCACCATGCTCACCAGCGCGACTACCATCTCCACCCCGAGGAGGACGCCGAAGAAGGCTGCCGGAGTGAGCGTGATGGGTGCGAGCGTGAACCCGGCCAGCGACAGCGCCGGCGTCTCTAGCCCCACCGCGAGGAAGTCGGTGACGACGATGACGAAGAAGACGTACACCATCCCGTTGGCGAACCGGACGAGCGTGTCCGCGACGAGCAGGGGGCGCAACGGGTCGGGCAGCGACCGGAGGTCGTCGGCGATGGCCCCGATGCCAGCGAAGGCGTCCCCGATGGTGTCCTCGCTCGCGTCGTACAGCACGTGCTGGGCCACGGTCGCGACGGCACCGAACGCCACGGCGAGAACGAGGACGCGCTGGAAACCCCTCACGAAGCCGGGCGTCACGGCGAGCAGCGCCGCGGCGAGCAGCGGCCCGACGAGGAACCCGACCCGCCGGAACGTCTCCGTCGCGGCGAACCCGGACGCTAGCTCCGCGTCCGGGACCGACTGCCGGACGACCGCGAAGGTCGCACCGAGGCCGAACGACTTCCACGCCTGCGCGAGGAACAGCCCGACGAACACCCACGCCCACGCCGGAATCACGAGCACGCCCACCGTGAGTTCGAGCGCGGGCGCGAGCGCCCACAGCCCGAATCCGAGCGTGGCGACGACACCGAACAGGGTGAGCGCGAGCCGCGAGCCGATGCGGTCCGAGAGCGCACCCCCCGGGTAGGGGTAGAGCGCACCGATGAGGTTGCCGACGCTCCCGTACAACCCGACCACCGTCGCGCTCGCGCCCAGCACGCGCAGGTACTCGGGGACGTAGCGCCCGGTCATCTGGAAGGCGAGACTGAACGCGAACATCGCGAGCGAGAGCGTGAGCACGTCGCGTTCGAGCGACAGGAACTGACGGAACGCGGCCAGCGCGCCCGACCCCCGGTCGGTCGACATATCAGGTGGTGGAGTGGGGGGACCGTAAGCGATGCTCCGGAGCGCTATGTAGACTCCCGGGTCACGACTCCGGAGCGGTAGTGGCCGTGGGGTCGGCTGAGAGTTCTGCTATCTCTGGTCCAAATCCAGAATGTCGGCTGTATCTCTATATTGGCTGTGAGAACAGAAAAATCTGGCAGAGAACGAGCGTCGGGCCGGGTGGACAGCGGGTCTTCCGCGTTACCCGCCGAGGTAGGTCTCGCGGATGTAGTCGTCGCCGCGGAGTTCCTCGGGGGTGCCGGTCTTGACCACCTCCCCGTTCTCGAGGAGGTACATCCGGTCGGCGTGGTCGAGCGCGAACGTGACGTTCTGCTCGGTCAGCAGGATGGAGACGCCCTGCTCCTGGATGGGGTCGATGGCCTGGGAGATGTCCTCGAGGATGACCGGCGCGAGGCCGATGGTCGGCTCGTCGAGGACGAGCAGGTCCGGGTCGCCCATCAGCGCGCGGCCGATGGCGAGCATCTGCTGCTCACCGCCGGACATCGAGCGCGCGTTCTGGTCGGTCCGTTCCTCCAGGCGCGGGAAGAGGTCGTAGACGAACTCCAGCTGCTGTTCGACGTAGCTCTCGTCGTCGATGGCGTAAGCGCCGAGCCGGAGGTTGTCCTCGACGTCCATGAAGCCGAAGAGGTCCCGTTCCTCGGTGCAGTATATCATCCCGCGGTCGACGAGCTCGTCGCGCGACACACTGCCGACCTCGGCGCCGCGGAAGCGGACGCTCCCGCCGAACGGGAGGAACCCGTTGACGGTGTCACAGAACGTCGTCTTCCCGGCGCCGTTCGGACCGATGAGCGAGACGAGCTCGCCCTCCGCGAGTTCGAGGTCCACACCCCGGAGGGCGGTGACCTTCCCGTAGGAGACCTGTACGTTCTCGGCCTCGAGGACCATGTTGCCGCCACCGGCTGCGCCCGCACCGGCACCCGCTCTGGACTGGCTGCTCATATCTCATCACCACCGAGGTATGCTTCTTGAACTTTCGGGTCGTCCGTGATCTCGTCGGGTGACCCCTCGGCGATCTTCGCACCGAACTGGATGACGAACGCGCGGTCGATGAGGTTCAGCAGGCCACGCATGTTGTGGTCGACCACGATGAGGGTCATCCCGTTGTCCCGGAGGCTGAGGAGTACGTCCGTCAGTTCCTGGACCTCGCCGCTGGAGAGGCCGGCGAACGGCTCGTCGACCAGCATCAGGTCGGGGTTGGTCGCGATGGCTTTGGCCAGCTCCAGCTTCAACATCCCGGCGTGCGGGAGTTCGCTGGGTGTCTCCTGGAGCTGGTCACCCAGCCCGACGCGGCGGCAGATCTCCTCTGCCAGCCGCGTCGTCTCGCCGCCCACGCCCGCGAGCGTGAACAGCTCGTCGGGCGCCAGTGACAGCGCCACGTTCCGGACAACCGTGCGGTCCGAGAGTGGGGCGAAGTCCTGGAAGGTGCGGGCCATCCCCGCCTGGACCATCTCGTGGGAGTCCAGCCCGGTGACGTCCTCACCCTTGAACCAGACGGTACCGTCGGTCGGCTCGTAGAAGCCGGTGACGCAGTTGAACGTGGTCGACTTCCCGGCGCCGTTCGGACCGATGAAGCCGAGGATCTCCTGTTCCTGGACGGCGAACGACAGGTCGTCGACCGCCGTCAGTCCGCCGAACTCCTTCCGCAGGTCGTTGGCGACGAGGACGCCGTCCTGGGGGCCGAGACCGCTCCCCGTGGGCGTGGCGCGCTCGCCGCTCTGTTGTTCGTCAGTGCTCATTGTTATCGACGCTCGTCGATGATCTCACGCAGTTCCGCGCGGTACTTCTCGATGATCTCCCCGAGGGCGGAGTCGCCGTCGCCGCCGACCGACTGGCCCTCGTACTCCTCGCCGCGAGCCGACGCCAGCACCATCCGACCGCTCCGGATGCCCGCCCGGAGGATGCCACCGGGCGCGAACACGAGGACGGCCATCGCGGCTGCCAGCAGCGGGAGCGGCCGCAGGTTGGCCAGATCGAAGCCGATGAGCGGGTCGATCAGCCCGATGACGATGCCGGTCATCGCGTACACCACCGCTCCCACGATGGGCCCGACGATGGTGCCGGTCCCGCCGAGGATGGAGATGATGATGAGGTTGATGCTCTGCTGGATATCGTCCTGGCCGAGGATGCCCAGCGGCGTCGGGGTCTTGATCGTGTGGACCCAGATGGCACCGCCGAGCCCGGCGACAAGCGCCGAGAGGACGAACGCGAACAGCTTGAACTTCGCGCCGTCCAGCCCCGCGGCCGCGACGGCGTCCTCGTCCTCGCGGATGGCGGTGAACACCGACCCCGCCGACGACCGGGTGACGCCGATTAACACCACCAGCACCACGACCATCAGCGCGAGCGCGAAGTAGTAGTTCGCGAGCGCGGTCTGCTGGATACCGGAGTAGCCCGAGGCCAGCTCGACCACGGCCCCACTGCCGTCGATGCCGAACAGCTGGGTCGGGAGGCCGGGGCCGTTCCGGCCCCCGAGGCCGTCGGGCGCGATGGGGATGCCGAGCGGGGTGAAGCTGTTGTTGAACAGCGTGAACAGCTTCGACAGGATGATCGGGACGATGAGCGTCACCAGCGACAGATACGGGCCGCGAAGCCGGAGCGCGGGGAGCCCGACCAGCACGCCACCGATGCCCGCCACGATCATCCCGACGGGGATGCCGATGACTGGCGTGATGCCGTGCTGGATGTCGAGGACGGCGGTGGTGTAGCCGCCCAGCGCGATGAAGAAGGCGTGTCCGAACGAGAGCTGCCCGGTGTACCCCGAGACGACGTCCCACGACATCCCGAAGATGGCGAGGAAGATGAGGGTGGTCGGGCCACCCATCTGGTCGGGGTAGAGCTGTGTCGGGAGCAGCACGAACAGCAACAGCCCCAGCAGCCCGATCTGGAACCGAAGGGGCATCGCGATAGGGTTGAGCTTCTCGAGCACCGCCTGTCGGCGCTCGGCGCCGGTCGAACCGCCGATGATGGATTCGTTTTCCGTGGACATTATTCAGCAGCCTCCCGCCCGAACAGACCTTCGGGCTTGACGAGCAGGAACACGATCAACAGGACGAGCGCGGAGAACCCCTGCAGTGAGGAGTCGATGTACTGGGTGGTGATGGTCTCGGTGAACCCGATGATGTAGGCCCCGACGACGGAGCCCTTGATGGAACCGAGGCCACCCAGGATGACGATGGAGAACGCCAGGATGAGCGGCTGGGTGCCCATCGTCCAGGTGCCGGTATTCTTCATCGTGAGGAGCACCCCCGCGATGCCGGCGAACGCGCCCGCCAGGAGCCACGTGACGAGGTTGATCTTCCGGGCGTCGATGCCCACGACCGCCGCGCCCTTGTCGGACATCGACACCGCGAGAATCGCCTTCCCGGTCTTCGTCCGGGAGACGAACAGGCCCGTGAGGGCGACCAGCAGCATCGACAGCACGAAAATAAACACGCTGATGTTCTGGACGCCGACGCCGCCCAGGCTCGTACTGCCCTCGACGATCAGGTCGACGGAGAAGTTCCCGGTGCCGGTCAGGAACACCCGACAGGCGTGCTGGATGAAGAAGCCGATGATGAACGTGAGGATGAGCAGCGTGACCGGTTCGTCCTCGACGAACCGGACGACCCCGAGGTAGAGGGCGCCGCTCACGAGTGCGGCAGTGATCATGCCGCCGATGAGTCCGACGGCAGGATTGAGCCCCAGCTTCAGCGGGGAGCTACCCCCGGAGATGAGCCACGAGGCTTCCGCCCCGATGGTGATTAGCGCGCCGTGCGAGAAGTTCAGGACCCCACCAACGCCGAAGATCAGTGTGAACCCGATCGCGATGATCGCGTAGAGGGAACTGATCGAGATGGCGTTGATGAGGACGTTTGCGAGACTGACCATGGTGTGTGTAGCGTGGTTTGTGTCCTTCGTGTGTGGTTGACGTGTGTTCCGGCGACTCGCATCAGGCGTCCTTGCCCGGCGGCCCCTCGGTGTTGGCGGGGTGGTCGCCGGGGTAGTCGATCCAGTCCGGGTAGGCGTACGGCGAGGTCTTGTTCTGCTCCGGCGCGAACGAGTGCATCACGCCGTAGTCGTCGGCGATTTCCTCGTCGACCTGCCACTGCTGCCAGACCGGGACGCCGGTCTCCTTCATCGAGGTCCAGGCCGGCTCGTGGGCGTAGTCGGCCTCCGGCGGCGTGAACTTGATCTCCGGCAGGATGGTCCCCTGGTCGAACTTGTACGTCTCGAGGGCATCGACCATCTCCTCGTTGGTGGGGATGCGGTCGAGGTCGTTGTCGATGACGTAGCGCGCCATCGCGACGGCGTAGGCCTTGACGGCGTCGAAGGTGATGGGACCGGAGTAGACGGGATACGTGTCGAACTTCTTCCGGTACCGCTTCATGAAGTCCTGGGTCCGGGGCGTGTTGGTCGTCTGCGGGGTGACGGCGTTCATCGTGAAGATGTACTGGCACGCGCCCGAGACCTCCTCCCAGAACTCGTAGATCTGCGCGGGCAGGCTGATGCCGCCCATCTCGAACGAGCGGTTCTGGTTGGCCCACTGCTTGACCGCCGCGGTGCCCGTCAGCGCCTGTGCGATCAGACAGACGTCGGCGCCGGAGGACTCCACCTCGTCGAACAGCGGCGTCCAGTTGGTCGTCCCCGAGGAGGAGCGCTTGAACACCGGCACGTCGTCGAAGAACTCGCCGACGTTCGGCTCGAGCAGCTCGGCGAAGGGGTCGAACGGGGCGATGTTCTCGATGAGGGCGGCCGCCGTGTTCCAGCCGAGCTTGTCGGCGTAGAGGTTGAGGAACTCGAGTTCCGCGCGTGCGAGGTCGAAGGAGTTGATGGGGCCGGCGCGGAAGTGCCACTTGAACTCGTCGTAGCGCTCGTGGACGATGCGACCCGGCTTCGGCCCCGCGGCCGCGGTCGTGATGTGGACCGTCTGGGTCGCCTTCATCGCGTTGAAGCACTGGAGCGTGACCTGCGTGAGGAAGGTGCCGAAGGTGGTCTTGCAGCCCTCGGCTTGGACGAGCCGGTTGAACTCGTTCAGTCCGGTCCCCGGCGAGGCCTCGGTGTTGCCCGAGACGGCATTGAGTTTCGCGCCGAGGATGCCACGGCCGCCGATGCCGGGCACGCCGTTCTTGTTGATGTCCTCGACGGCCAGCTGCATCGAGTTCCACATCGACTGGCCGACCGGGAAGCTGTCCGGCTGGGGCGCCAGGCAGCCGATGTTGATGCTGTTGCCAGCGAGGGGCTGTGGCGGTGCGGTCCCGCTGCCGGTACTGTTTCCGGTGACGGTGTTGTCGAAGCCGCCGCTGGCGCCTGGATTCTCTCGTGTCTTACAACCCGCTGCCAACGCGGCGGCCCCACCGGCCCCCGCGTATTTGAGGAACGAGCGACGGCCGCTTCCGTCACCCGTATCTCCTGTTTCCTCTGCCATGCTGTCTGTCATTGTTTACTGTTTCCGTTAAGCCGTTGCGCTGGGCAACTCCGGCCGTTTAATAGGTGCATGCGGCCTGTTGCCACTCCGTCCGGTTCCGTGTGATTCGACGGTTCGGGCTTCCGTCCGCCCGTCCATCGGTCGATACTCGCGAACTGTCCGCTGTCCATGCAGGTGAGCAGTCGTGAGTAATCAATGAATATAAATCCTCCCTGATTACCGACTCTCGACCCATAGCACCGTGTCCGTTCGCTACCGCGGTGCTCCTCGTTCTCCTCGCAGACTGAATATCCAGTCACTTCACATTCCTTCTCACTAGTTGACAGAATATTCAGTGAACTGCGATCTCCCTGGTGGTTGGTTTAGTTTAAGAATATGCCTTTTTCTAGAGGTGTTCTAATATAAATAGCCGCGTACTCCCAGCAGAGCGATTAGGTAAATCGCGCCGTTCGTAGTGGATATATGACACGAAATTCGACTGTCGTTCTCGTCGGGGCGACCGCCGTGCTGCTCGCCGTCAGTGTCCTGGCCGGCGGGGTCGGAGCCTCCGCAACCGCCGACAGCGGCCACGGTGTGGAGAACGGGAACTACACGGTGAACCTGCCGTTCGCGACGGACCACTACCCGCGGAGCAAGAACCCCGGTGGCACCCACAACGCCAGCATCAACCACTTCGCCGCAGCGACCCCGGAGCTGTTCGAGAAGAAGGACGTCCCGGAGGGGCTTGAGGAGGTGGACTTCATCATCATCTCGAACCAGGACATCGACTTCTCGCAGTGTTCGACCTCGAACACGGCGGCGTTCGGTATCGACCGGGACAACGACGCCGCCGGGACGAAGACCGACGTCGGACTGCTGGCCTACCGGAAGAACTCCGAGTTCCGCGACCACAGCATCGTCGTCGAGTTCTACAACGACGACGACCTCGGCGCGAAGAGCCGGGAGGACAAGGCCGGCAAGGAGACCGGCCGCGAGGACGGTGACAAGGACCCCGAGGTGTACCCCGACGACGAGATCGTCGCACACCAGGGATACAAGTCCGGGGGTGGCCCGTGCTACGGGATGCCCACCGACCCCGGCTGGTACCAGATCACCGGCTTCATCAACGGGACCGGGTTCAGCGGTAACTACGCCGACGTGACCATCCCGTCGCACTACTTCTACGTCTGCGAGTGCGACTCCGAGAAGGCGGCGTACGACCAGCTCGGCGCGCCGCCGGGCCAGGAGAACCCTTACGCGGACGGGAGCGAGAGCGGTTCGGGCGCCGGTTCGACGGCGACGGCGACCGCGACGACCGACTCGGGCGGCTCCGCGGGTGCGTCGACGGCGACCGCGACGACCGAACCGACGGCCACGCCCGAACTGACGCCGACACCGACGGCGACGGTCACGCCCGAACCGACGGCGACACGGACAGCTACGCCGACCCCGGATGACTCCGGTGGTGGCGCGAGCGGTGGTGCCGAGTCCGACGGCGGCGGTGCGAGCGGTGGCGGCGGTACGGGTGATGGGACCGTGACGGCCTCGGTCACTGTGGGTGGCGGCTCCGACGGTGGCCAGCAGGTCCAGCAGGACCAGCAGGCTGCGGGCGTCACGACGCCGACGGCCGGGTCCGGGCCGGGCTTCGGCCTCGTGGCGGCGCTGGGCGGCGTGCTGGCGGCCGCACTGCTCGCGGTCCGGCGCGATTAGCACGGCCGCTCGCTATCTGCCGGTACTTGAATGGCGAGTCAGTCTGGTCGTGGCTATTCTCTCGTTCTCTCCGCCCTTGTGGACTGAAACGTCTGTTCTGTCTGCTGCAGACTGTCCGTTCATTCACGCTATTCGAAATAAATGACCCTGTAATACCCGCAACAGGGATATGTCCGCTTTGTCTCTGTCGCGGGGCATATGATTCAACAACGGACGGCGGTCGTCCTCGCGGCGGTCGCCATCGTCGGAGCGGTCGCAGTGCTGTCCGGCGCCGTCGGCGCGGCGCCGTCGGGGGCAACCGTGGACACCGACCACGGCGCGGAGAACGGGAACTACACGGTCGACCTGCCGTTCGCGACGGACCACTATCCGCGGGACGAGAACCCGGGCGGGCCGTACAACGCGAGTATCAACCACCTCTCGGCGTCGACTCCGGAACAGCTGGAGGCGGCCGGCGGGAAGAAGGGCATCGAGCAGGCCGAGTTCATCATCGTCTCGAACCAGGATACCGACTTCTCGCAGTGTGAGACCTCGAACACGGGTGCGTTCGGTATCGACCGGGACAACGACGACGCCGGGACGGTCACCGATGTCGGACTGCTCCAGTACCGTGAGAACTCGCGGTTCGAGAAACACAGCATCGTCGTCAACCTCTACGAGGGCGACGAACTGGCCTCGCCGAGCCCGAGTGACCAGGGAGGGGCTGGGGAGAACCCGGGCGAGAAGGGCCAGGGTCGCGAGGACGGTGACGGGAACGTCGAGGTGTACCCCGACGACGAGATCGTCTCGCACCAGGGGTACAAGGCCGGTGGCGGCCCCTGCTACGGAATGCCCACCGAGCCCGGGTGGTACCAGATGACCGGGTTCCTCAACGGAACCGCGTTCAACGGGAACTACGTCGAACTGACCCTCCCCTCGCACTACTTCTACATCTGTGAGTGCGACTCCGAGCGGGAGGCGTACGACCAGCTCGGCGCGCCGCCGGGCCAGGAGAACCCCTACGCCGATAGGAGCGAGAGCAGCGACGGCTCATCGTCCCCGGACGCGACAACCACCGCGACGCCGGCCCCGTCCGGCGGGGGGAGCGGGTCGACCGACGTGACTGCCACGGCGACGGCGACCGCAACGCCGACCCCGACCCTGACCGCTACCGCTACGCCCACCGCGACTCCCGAGTCGTCCGGTAGCGGCGGGGAATCGACGGCGACGCCGGAATCATCGAGCGAGGGTGCGTCCACGGTCACGTCCACGGCCACGGCGGCTGGCGGCGGGAGTAGCCAGTCCGGCGGGCAGCAGGCTCAGCAGGGCGGTGGTGGTGGTGGACAGTCCAGCGGCGGGCAGCCTAGACAACAGCAGGCTGCGGGCGTCACGACGCCGACGGCCGGGTCCGGGCCGGGCTTCGGCCTCGTGGCGGCGCTGGGCGGCGTGCTGGCGGCCGCACTGCTCGCGGTCCGGCGCGACTGACAGCGAATCGGCGGACGGAACGCTGGTGACCGCTTCTCGCTATCTGGAACCTGGACGTATGAAACAACCGTTCAGTACAAGCAAAATGTATAAATGCCCGTTCAATCCCTGCAACGAGGTTAGGGAGGGACAGTGAAAGGTACGGGATGCATGACACGACAGCGCACGGCGGTCATCCTCGGCGCGGTAGCGGTCCTCGCGGTCGTGGCGGGGGTGACCGGTGGTGCCGGTGCCGCCCCCTCCACGGCGGCCAGCAGTACGGGCCACGGTGCGGAGAACGGGAACTACACCGTCGATCTACCGTTCGCGACGGACCACTATCCGCGGGCCAAGAACCCCGGCGGACCCAACAACGCGAGCATCAACCATTACGCGGCCGGGACGGAGGAACTGTTCGAGAACGCGGGCGCCTCTCGGGGCGTCGAGCATCTGAAGTACATCCGGATCGGCAACCCGGACGTGGATTTCTCGCAGTGTTCGACCTCGAACACGGCGGCGTTCGGTATCGACCGGGACAGCGACGACCCGGGGACGAAGGTCGACGTCGACCTCCTTCGGTATCTGGAGAAGAACTCGTTCAACGACCACTCCATCGACATCTACCTGTACGAGGGTGACGAGCTGGCCTCGCCGAGCCCGAGCGACAAGGGCGGCGCCGAGACCGGCAGAGAGGACGGCGACGGCAACGCCGAGCTGTACTCGGACGACCAGATCGTCGCCCATCAGGGGTATCAGTCCGGAGGCGGCCCGTGCTACGGGATGCCCACCGAGCCCGGCTGGTACCAGATCCAGGGCTACGCGAACGGTACCTCCTACAGCGGTAACGAGGTCGAGGTGAACCTGGTCTCGCACTACTACTACATCTGTGAGTGCCAGTCGGAGGAGGAAGCGTACAACCAGCTCGGCGCCCCGCCGGGTCAGGAGAACCCGTACGAGAGCGGCGGCGGTGACTCCTCGACGGCGACGGCGACGGCGACGCCCGAGGCGACTGCGACTGCCACCGAGACGAGCAGCGGTGGCGGCGGTGACGGTGGCGGCGGTGGTAGCGAACCGACGGCGACGGCGACGGCGACGCCGACCGCTACCGCGACTGCCACCGCGACGGCCACGCCGGAGCCGACGGCGACCGAGGCGGGAAGCGGTGGCGGCGGTACAGGTGGCGGCGATGCCGGTGCAGGGGGCGGCGGCGGTGGTGGCGGTGGCGCGGCCGGGCAGACGGTGACAGTGACGGCGACGGCGGGCGCGAACGGCGGTGCCAACACCGGCGGTTCGGGCGGCGGCCAGCAGGCTCAGCAGAACCAGCAGGATGCTGGCCCGATGACGCCGACGGCCGGGTCCGGGCCGGGCTTCGGCCTCGTGGCGGCGCTGGGCGGCGTGCTGGCGGCCGCGCTCCTCGCGGTCCGGCGCGACTGACCGAAACGACCCGGCCCTCACCTTCCCGTTCGTCGAGGTGTGACCCTCCCGACGGACTCGTCGCCTTCCCGTCACTGATTACTTCGCTAGCACCTCGCCCCGATTATTTTGCCAGCATCTACACTTCGAAACGGATTATATTTCCATGAATCGGTCTAACACGGTATATCCCTCGAAAATCTCGAAGTGCTTTTCCGTCCGAGAACGTTCCGTCTGGGTATGCGTACCTCGACGCTCGTCGTCGTCGCGGCGGTGGCGCTCGCGGTGGTGGCGGTCGGCGGTGGGGCCGCCACTGGTGGGGCGGCCGCGACCGGCCACGACAACGGCATCGGTTCGAACTACACGGTCGCCCTGCCGAACCAGGCCGACCATTACCCCGGGACTCAGGGTGGTGCGGCGAGCATCTGGCACCTCGCGGCGGGCGGTGACTCCTTCGAGGCCACCTCCTCGCCGAAGGGGCTCAAACGGATGGATACACTGACCATCAGCAACCAGGATATCGTCTTCGGCGGCTGTACCACGGAGGACACGGCCGCGTTCGGCCTCGACTACGGCAACAACAACACCGGGACGAGGACCGACGAGGGGCTCCTGCAGCACCGACAGACCTCGTCGTTCAAGCAGCACGCCATCTTCGTGAACTTCTTCGGCCCGGACTCGATCGCCGGGTCACCCGTCCGGTACAACGCCATCGACCAGATCGTCGCGGTCCAGCAGGACTGCTACGAGATGCCCAGCGAGCCGGGCTGGTACCAGATCAGCGCGCGCATCAACGGTACCGGCTACAACGGGAACTACATCGACAGCAAGGACCAGGGAACCATCCGCTCGCACTACTTCTACATCTGTGACTGTCAGAGCGAGCAGGAGGCCCGCGAGAAACTCGGCCCGCCGCCGTCCGACGACGGTGGCGGTGGTGGCGATGGTGGTGGTGGCGAGTCGACCGCGACCGCGACGGCCACACCGGAGCCGACGGCGACGGCGACCGAGACATCCGGCGGTGGCGGCGGTAGCGAGTCGACCGCGACCGCGACGGCTACGAGGACCCCGACCGCAACCGCGACCGCGACGGCCACGAGGACCCCGACCGCAACCGCGACGGCCACGGCGACCGAGGCAGCTAGCGGCGGCGGTGGTGGTGGCGGTGGCGCAACCGGACAGACCGCGACAGCGACGGCGGGCACGAATGGCGGTGCCAACACCGGTGGTTCGGGCGGTACTCAACAGCAGACCGTCCAGCAGGGTGCAGGCCCGGCGACGCCGACGGCCGGGGCCGGCCCGGGATTCGGCCTGGCGGCCGCGCTGGGCGGCGTGCTGGCGGCGGCGCTGCTCGCGGTCCGGCGCGACTGAACGGCTCGCTCTGGGGCGTCCAGCCGCCATGAGACGGTCGGTTTTTGTCCCTGTGTGGGAACGAAGGGTTTTATAGCTCCATCCGTTTCCTGGGATAAGAATCCGAATGGCGGCCAGAAACCAATTCAGCGGCGCGTTAACGATTGCAGTTGTCACGATAGCCGCCCTCATGGTGGTGGGTGGCGTGGGGGGCGCCGGTACCGGGGGTGCCGGGACGAACCACGGCACGAGCGGTGATTACACGGTGTTCCTGCCCAACGAAGTGGACCACTACCCGGGCGATATGAATCCGGGTAACGCGAGCATCCAGCACCGGGCTGTCTCGGGGAGTGCCTTCGACGGGACGCCGTCACCGAAGGGGTACGAGGCGGCCGGCTTCCTCATCATCGGAAACGAGGACGTCAACTTCGGCGAGTGTTCGACGGAGAACACGGCTGCGTTCGGGCTCGACCGCGAGAACGACGCCGAGGGGACGAAGACCGACGAGTCGCTGCTGGCGGCCCGCGAGAACTCGCAGTTCAAGGAACACGAGATCGTCATCGACTTCTTCGACGAGGGGGACCTCGCCGGCGAGCCGATCTCCATCAACGCCGTCGACGAGATCGTGGCCGTCCAGAACCAGTGTTACACGATGCCCAGCGAGCCGGGCTGGTACCAGATCAACGGCTTCCTCAACGGCACCGGCTACAACGGCAACGAGTTCGATGTGTCGCTCAACTCGCACTACTTCTACGTCTGCGAGTGCGGGAGCGAGCAGGCAGCCCGCGAGCAGCTCGGCCCGCCGCCGAGTGAAGAGGGGACCAGCGGCGACAGTGAGCCGACGGCGACGCCCGAGGCGACGGCCACCGCAACCGCGACTGCGACGCCCGAGGCGACGGCCACCGCAACCGCGACCCCGGAAACGACCGCGACCGCGACGGCGGTTCCGGAAGCCACCGCGACGGCGACACCCGAGGAGACGGCCGAAGCGACCGCGACAGCCGCGGCGACCGCGACGGCGAACGACGGTGGGGACCAGAGCGGCGACGGGGACGGTGCTGCCGGTGGTGGTGCTGCTGACGACGGTGCGACCGGCGGGTCGACGGCCACGGCGACCCGGACGGCCGCCCCCGGCGGCGCCGGACAGGGTCCGGCGACCCCGACGGTCGGTGCGGGACCGGGCTTCGGCGCGGTCGCCGCGCTCGTCGGCCTGCTGGCGGCGGCGCTGCTCGCGTTCCGGCGCGGCTGAGCGGTCGGCAGCACGGCGCTCGCGGGCGCCCGGGGACGCACGACCCGGGCGCCCGTGAAAGACAACGCCTATTTGCGGCCGCGGCAACCGCCCACATATGCAACGACGAGTCGCGGCGATATACCTCGTCTTCTTCGTCGTCATGGGGGCGAGTGCCTATTCGGTCATCGCGGTGGCACAGCAGCCCACCATCGACCTCGATGGCGAGGAACTCGCAGTGGGCGATTCCATGACGGTCGACGGGAAGACGTACACCGTCTCGAACATCTCCGAGCAGAGCAGCGGCGGTGGCGGCCACGGTGGTGGGGGCGGCACGACGCTGGTCGGCCAGCTCTCGACAACGAACGATTCGTTCGTCTACAGCGCCGAGCTGTCGAACGGGACGGCACTCTCCCCGACCAACTCCTCGTGGACGGGCAAGCAGGGCGAGTTCTCGGCCACCATCCAGAACGGCGACTCCGTCCAGTACAACGGCACCCAGCAGACTGCCAACGTCTCCGGCGGTGAGCTATCGCTGGTGAACGCGACCGGTAACGTCACGGCCTCGTTCGCCGTCGGCGACAGCCTCCCGTACGAGAACACCACCGCCACGGTCACCGAGGTCGGCAACACCTCGGCCACGGTGGTCTGGGGTGACAACTACGAGGTCGTCATCCCGAACGTGACCGACGTGAGCGAGTTCCACGCCGTCCAGCGGTTCAACGTGACCGAGCGCCTCCGGAACGACCCGGACGTCGAGAACCAGGTGTACGGCAGCGACGACGGGCAGTTCGTCCGCTACCGCAACGGTACCACCCAGCCGCTCGACGCGTACCTCCCCGAACCCGCGAGGACGACGTTCACCGAGGGTGACACGCTCACCTACCGTGCGGCCGAGGACCTCTCGGTCCCGGCCAACGAGACGACCGTCGCGAACATCTCCAGCGACCGTGTCCTCATCGAGTGGACCGGGCCCCGGACCACGAGCCAGGAACTGACCGAGGGCGCCAACGTCACGCTCACCGGGCAGACCCACGTCGTCCACTTCGCCAACCCCAGTACGGTCGTCATCTCCTCGGACTTCGGGAGCTACCAGGGTCAGGTCGAACAACAGGACTACTACCACGAGCGGATGAACGGTCTCTGGGGCATCTCCATCCTCTCCGGCTTCGGTGCGCTGATGATCGTCGCGCTGGCCTACCTGCCGACCCGCGGCTGAAATCGCAACCGCCCGGAACCGGGCGCTCCGCGGCTCGTTCTTCCCGCACGCCACGGCCGAAGAGTGGCCGGACCTCGGGCGTCGCCACTGCCGCTTGTGCTCGCTCGTTCGCTCCGCTCACTCGCCACAGGGTTCAAATCCCTCTCGGCTGCGTGATTCGCTCCTCACGTTCACTCGTCGCAGAATAACGGGCCGAGAGGGATTTGAACCCCCGACCGTCTGGTCTCTTCCGCGAGTTCTCGAAGCGGCCGAGAACAGCGCGCTAAAAGCCAGACGCTCTGCCGGGCTGAGCTATCGGCCCTGGTTAAAGATTACTGAGGGGCGGTGTAATGCTTACGATTGGCTGTCTATCTTCTGCGACAGCCAGCAATCCAGCCTGAACTTTTCGGCCCAGTTTATATCAGGGGAGTCCTTATCCGGTGCTTCGACTCGAAGGGAGATGGTAGTCTTTGGTGCTTCGGAGAGTGGTACGATGTATGTTCTCTCCATTTCTGGCGAATATGCTGCAAAAATATCCATTTCGCCCTCGTAGCCTTCCTTTTCTACCTTCCGCGTATGGGTTCCTGTACTGCGCGTTGCAAACTGGATGCGCCCGTCTTTGAGGCGTCCAGTTTCACCTGTACGCGATAAAAGCGTCCGGAAGCCTCGATAACGAGATCATATCTCTCGTTGTCCCCGAATGGCTGAAGCACTGTGATGCCACGCCGAACGAACTCGTGCAGGACAACTGCTTCGCTACGTTGTCCGCGCTCCTTCGGGTGGATTGTGCTCGACAGCTCCCGGATGCTTCGAGGATTCCCAGGTAGGTTTTGCCGGGCATCCTCGTCCCTGGGGACGAAAGCCAGGCAGACTGATGTGTTGTCTCAGATGCGGTCGAAGTAGTCCACGAGTGCAGCCTCGACGACCTCGGAGGGGTCCACGTCGTCCAGCGCGGCGCGCCGGCGGAGTTCGCGGTAGACATCCGGTTCCAGCGAGACGGTCAGCTGGCCGAGCTCGACGCCGACCTCGGCGAGCGCCACCTCGACGCTCATCCCCTCGTTGACCCGTGAGGCCGCCGCCCGGACCTCCCGGACCGTGAGGCCGTGGTCGAGGGTGGCCCAGGCGAGCAGGAAGCGGGCCTCGCCGGAGACGCGGGCGATGTGTTTCGCGGCGGTGGGGGCGATGCGCCCGAGCGCGACGTAGCGCCGGACCGAGCGCGGGAGGTCGTGGACCCGTGCCCACTTGCGGATGAACGCGACCGTGGCCTCGCCGCCGGCACGTTCGGCGGCGGCCTTGTAGGAGCCCTCGCCGCGGACGAGCGCTGCGCAGGCCGCGGCGCCCCGGAGCATGAAGACGTTGTCGTCGGCGCCGGCGGTGTTCTGTGAGAACCGCCGGACCACGTCCGCCGCGAGCTCGAGGCTCTCGGGGTCCGAGGGGTCGAAGCCGACCGCCTCGTCGCCGGCCACCTCCGGCTCGCCCCGGATGACCGGCTGGCCCACCGGTGACTCCCGGTCGGCAGGCGGCCCCTGGTCGTCGCGTCCCCGTCCTGTCATTGGAATCCCGTAGGTGGAACCAGGGCAAAAACCTCCCGCCCGCGTGTAGCGGCTGCGAGAAGGGGTATCGACGGTTCAGTCGTCGGCTTCGGCTGCGCCGTCGCGGCCCTCCGAGAGGTGCTCCCAGACCTCCGCACAGCCACAGCCGTCCTCGACATCGTCCAGGTGGCTCGTGTCGACCTCCTCGTTCTCCTCGACGGTGGCGGCCTCCTCACTCATCACTGCCCTCCGATTCGACGAGTTCCGGCGCGACATCCGCCGCCGGTGCGACATCGCTTGGTTGGCGGTCAGTCATCACTCACCCGTATGCCGGCTCACTGTATAAGGCCGTGCGCCCGGACAAGCCTGTCCCCCACTCCCCACTACCGGATTCCGTTGCCGGTAATGGCGACGGGTCCGTTCCAGTGAATCCGGCCGCTATCTGGTGGTTCTCGCGGTCCTGGTTCGTCACCACGTCGAACGACGCCCGACGATCCTCGCGAGGGGCGACACGGTTACCTGCGCCGGTGCGCTCTTGCCCGTGTGGTCACCAGTATCCACCAGCTCGACGACGGGGCGTGGATCAGCGTCAACGACTCCCGCGAGGTGAACGTGAGCGACCTGTGGTGGCTCGCGCGCCACGACGTCTGTGACTGCGAACTGTCCGACTTCCTCGCCGAGGGGTTCGTCGAGGTCGGCGTCGACCCACCGGACGTGACGGCCCGTATCGCCGGCCAGTGCATCGCCTGCGGGGAGAGCGGGGTCACCGACTGGTTGGTCGTCGGGCGGGTCGACCCCGGCACCGGTCGGTTCCGGGGCGTCGACGCGGAGAGCGTCCACGTGCCGCGCCGGCGGACCCGCCTCGCGTCCCCGCCGGAGGAGTAATCTCTCGGCGGCGGCCGCGCCGCGGTCCCGTCCGCCCCACCCGAGGGCATTCCCGGACATCCCCGCGAACCCGGCGAGACCTGTCACGAACTACCGGTAACATGTTCTGGTACCCGGAAGCACCGGGGACGCTTGGCGACAGAGGCGCGCCTATACGTGGGGGCGTCTTGGACGTGGATATGCCGAGCAAGGTCGAAGGGTGGAAAGACGAGATCTACGGCAACGAGATCCGTGACCATCTCTTCGAGTTCGCAGAACAGGGCTGGGACGCCATCCCGGATGACGAGCAGGACGCCTGGTTCGAGCGCTTCAAATGGTGGGGGCTGTACCACCAGCGGAAGGGCCAGGAGAGCTACTTCATGATGCGCATCGGCACTCCGAACGGGGTGCTGGAGCCGGGCCAGCTGCGGGTCGTCGGCGAGATCACCGACGAGTACGCCCGCGGCCCCGTCGACAATCCGGAGTTCGGCGGCGCGTACGCCGACTGGACCACCCGCCAGAGCATCCAGCTCCACTGGATCAAACTGGAGGACATCCCCGCCATCTTCGAGAAGCTCGAATCGAACGGCCTCTCGACCATCCAGGCCTGCGGCGACTCCTGGCGGAACATCGTCGGCTGTCCCGTCGCCGGGAAGGACGAGCACGAGCACGTCGACGCGTGGCCCGTCGCCCGCCAGCTCCACGACGAGTTCAAGGGCAACGAGGCGTACTCGAACATGCCCCGGAAGTGGAAGGTCTCCGTCACGGGCTGTGACGAGGGCTGTGGCCAGGGTGACATCAACGACCTCGCGTTCGAGCCCGCGGTGAAGGAACAGGACGGCGAGGAGGTCACGGGGTTCAACGTCCGCGTCGGTGGCGGCCTCTCCCGCAAGGAGCCCCGCTTCGCCCGCTCCATCGACGTGTTCTGCACGCCCGAGGACGCGCCGAAGGTGTCCGCCGGAATCAGCGCCCTGTTCCGCGACCACGGCGACCGCGAGGACCGCTTCAACGCCCGCATCAAGTTCCTCATGGACGAGTGGGGCCCGGAGAAGTTCCGCCAGGTCCTGCAGGACGAGTACATGGACTACGAACTGCCCACGGCGGGCGAGGACCTCCGCGACGAGTACACCTACAACGCCGGCGACGGCGAGCACGGTGACCACGTCGGCGTCTACGACCAGCCCGACGGGAAGAACTACGTCGGCCTCTCGGTCCTGACGGGTCGGATGGGTGCCGACGACGTACTGGAGCTGGCCGACCTCGCCGACGAGTACGGCTCCGGCGAGGTCCGTCTGACCCAGCGCCAGAACATCATCGTCACGGACGTGCCCGACTCCGAACTGGAGGCGTTCCTCGACGAACCGCTGCTCGAGAACTACTCGCCCGACCCGCACCCGTTCATGCGGGGCTCGCTCGCCTGTACGGGCACGGAGTTCTGCTCGCTCTCCATCACGGAGACGAAGAACCGCATGGTCCGGTACGCACGCTGGATGCGCAGCAACGTCGACGTGCCCGAGGGCGTCGAGGACTTCCACATCCACCTCTCAGGCTGCACGGCCTCGTGTGCCCAGCCCCAGATCGCGGACATCTCGCTCCGCGGGATGAAGACCCGGAAGGACGGCGAGCCGGTCGAGGCGTTCGACATCGGCCTCGGCGGTGGCCTCGGCGAGGACCCGCACTTCGCGGACTGGGTGGAGATGCGCGTCGCCGCCGACGAGGTGCCGGGCTACATCCAGAACCTCCTCGCCGACTACGAGGAGCGCCGCGAGGAGGGCCAGTCCTTCCGCGACTTCATCGCCGCGCACTCCGAGGAGGAACTGCAGGAGATGGGCGAGCCCGAGGAGACCTCCTACGAGGACCCCTACATGCACAACACGAAGATGACCTGGTACCCCTACGCCGAGGAGGACGGGATGAACGCGAGTCCCGCGCCGACGGACGGTGCGGGCGAGTCGCTGCCCGCCGACGACTAAGAGCTTTTTTCCCGCTCGGGTTCGCCGGCGGAGCCGGCGAACCACTCGCGGTCGTGGAATCGCTTCGCGATTCCACGGGCAATCAGAACGCGCCGCGTTCTGATGACGGCAAAAAACGTTCAGAAAAAAGGCCGGCCTCCGCGCCCTGCGGGCGCTTCGGCCGGTGAACCGCTCGCTCCGTTCGCGGATGCAGCCGATATCTGGCCGGGAGCGCGTGGCCGAGCAGCGGGGCGGCTTCGCCGCCCCGGCAAACGGCGCGTAGCGCCGTGCGCGCGAGGCCCGCGCATGCCGGGAGACTCCGTCCCCCGTACCCCGCGGCGTAGTCGTTCGAGACGGCGAAGCCGTCTCGTGATGACGAAAATCTCCGATTTTCGAACCACCGCGGGAACCCGGGGAAGGGCAGGGCTACCACTCCGTGCCACGTTCTATGTCCCTGGCGGACTCGAAGGGCGAGCGGGCTCCGGGTCAGCTGACGACGCAAGCACCGCAGGCCGAACGAAGTGAGGCCGAGGCGCGCAGCGAGTCAGGGACCCGGAGCGCGCGAGGGCTTCGTAGGTGTCTCCGCCACTGTTGTTAACGGCATAATAGGTGTTTAATGGGGGATGTTGTATGAAAATAGATATATTTGGATGTTTATAACTGATATTATATTGTTATTAGGCACCCTCCGCTTCTAGCCGTCCTGGTGCCGAACGTTTACGCCGGCCGGCCCACCACTCCCGGTATGTTCGAGAAGTCGACGTGGATACGCCTGCCCCGGAACGTGGTGGTGGGGCACGGTGTCCTCGACCAGGTGGGCGAAGCGGTCGACGACCTCTACCTGAGCGGGACGCCCCTCCTCGTGACCTCGCCGACGCCGAACGAACTGGCGGGCGAGCGGGTCGCGGCCCAGTTCGCGGACCAGGGTGTCGTCCCCGAGACCACCATCGTCGAGGAGGCCTCCTTCGGCGCCGTGGAGGACGTGATGGCAGCCGCCCGGGCGGCCGACGCGGACTTCCTCATCGGCATCGGCGGCGGCAAGCCCATCGACATCGCGAAGATGGCCGCCGACGAACTGGACCTCGCCCTGGTGTCGGTGCCGACCGCCGCCAGCCACGACGGTATCGTCTCCGGCCGCGGGTCGGTCCCGGAGGGCGACACGCGCCACTCGGTCGCCGCGGACCCGCCGCTCGCCGTCGTCGCGGACACCGAACTCCTCGCTGCGGCTCCCTGGCGCCTGACGACGGCGGGCTGTGCGGACATCATCTCCAACTACACCGCGGTGAAGGACTGGCAGCTCGCGCACCGGCTGAAGAACGTCGAGTACAGCGAGTACGCCGGCGCGCTGAGCCAGATGACCGCCGAGATGCTGGTGGGCGCGGCCGACTCCATCAAGCGCGGGCTGGAGGAGTCGGCGTGGATAGTGGTGAAGGCGCTCGTCTCCTCGGGCGTGGCGATGTCCATCGCTGGCTCCTCGCGGCCGGCGTCGGGCGCCGAGCACCTCATCTCCCACCAGCTCGACCGCATCGCCCCCGGCGCGGCACTCCACGGCCATCAGGTCGGGGTCGCCTCGCTCGTCACGGAGTACCTCCACTCCGGCGAGGACGGGGAGTGGCGGAACGCCCGGAGCGCGCTGGAGAACCTCGGTGCGCCCACGGACGCCGCCGAACTCGGCATCGACGACGAGGACTTCCTCGAGGCGGTGACGACCGCTCACACCATCCGCGACCGCTACACCATCCTCGGCGACGGCGTCGACGAGCGTGCCGCGCGCGAGGCCGCGACGGTGACGGGTGTCGTCGGTCGAGAGTGAGCGAGCGGTCTCGTCTCCTCCCGGCTCAGGCGTCCGGGTAGCTCCAGGGGTTCGCGGCCTCGTACGCGGCCGCCAGCGACAGTAGGCGCTCCTCGTCGTAGCGGTGGCCCACCAGCTGCAGGCCCACGGGGAGCCCGTCGTCCGTGAGCCCGGCGGGCACCGTCACGACGGGGTGGCCGCTCATGTTGAACGGCCAGGAGAGCATCCAGTCCATCGGCAGCCCGGCGACGTTCTCGCCGTCGATCTCGTTGGGGAACTCCCCCTCTAGCGGCAGCGGCGGCGTCGCCAGCACGGGCACCGCGAGGGCGTCCCGGCCATCCAGGGCGTCCTCGACGGCGTCGTAGAACGCCGTCCGGCCGACGTTGGCGTCCAGGTAGTCGTCGGCGCCGTGGCCCCGGCCCATCCCGAGCGTGTTGAGCAGCGTGGGCGAGACCTCGCCCGCGTGCTCACCCTCGATGTCGAGGTCGGGATGCTCGTCCTCCAGACGGTCGACGACGGTGGCGAAGAAGGCGGTGGCCTGCTTGCCGTAGTCGAACGTCATGTCGCCCTTCGGCGGGCCGCCGACCGTGGCGTCCTCGACCGGGGCGCCCGCGTCCGCGAGCGCGTCCACGGCCTCGCGGCACGCGTCGCGCACCGACTGCTCCACGGCGAACCGGTCGAGGTCCGGCGAGTAGCCGACACTGAACTCCTCGGCCGGAACGCCGCCCGCCGCGGCCGCCGCGTAGTCGCCCTCGGCGGGCACGGAGAACGGGTCCACGTCGTCCTGGCCCGCGAGCACGTCCAGCATCAGGCCCACGTCCTCGACGCTGCGGGCCATCGGCCCCAGCACGGCGAACGGGGAGTGCGAGTTGAACCCGTCCGGGCGGGTCTCCTTCGGGACGAGCCCGTACGACGGTTTGACCGAGACGACGCCACAGCACGACGCCGGGTTCCGCAGCGAGCCGCCCACGTCGCTCCCGGTCGCGAGGACGGTGAGGCCGTCGGCCAGCGCGGCCGCCGAGCCACCCGAGGAGCCGCCAGCGTTGCGCTCGAGGTCGAACGGCGTCGCGGTCGGGCCCTGCAACTCGTTGTAGGTGAGCGGCGTGTGGCCGAGCTCCGGCGTGTTCGTCGTCCCGACGATGACCGCTCCTGCGGCCTCCAGCCGCCGGACGGTCACGGTGGTGTGGTCGGCGACGTTGTCGGCCAGCGGCTTCAGCCCGTGCGTGTTCGGGACGCCCTCGATGGTCTCGGTGAGGTCCTTCACGGCGAGCGGGACGCCCGCCAGCGGGCCGGGGTCCTCGCCGTCGGCCACCTGCTCGTCGACGGCGGCAGCCTGCTCGCGGGCGCGCTCGTCGAGGACCGTCACGAGGGCGTTGGTGGGGTCCCCGCGGTCGGCGATACGCTCGAGGAACGGCTCGACGGTGTCGACGGCAGACCGGTCGCCCGCACGGACCTCGCGGGCGATGGCCGCGGCCGACTGGAACGTGTCTGTCACGCCACCGCGTGCGGGCGGTCGGGGCTTAGCTCTAGGGCTCCGGTGTCGACACGCTCCCGGCGTCGCCGCGCTGGCCAATCACTAAGTAGAACACCCATCTAGGTCGAGACGTACTGACATGGTCCCCGAACGCCTCCTCCCCGGGGTGGGTCGATGAGCCGCTGGACTGCCGGCGCCCTGCAGCGCGGTCGGTCGCGGATACTGCTCGTAGCGGCGTTCTCGCTGTCGGTCCTGCTGGCGGCGCTTGCGGGTTCAGTCGCGATGGGAGCTGCGGCCGCCCAGTCCGATGGCGACCCCCACGTCTCGATTCCGAACGTCACCGTCACGCCCGAACAGCCGACGCCCGGCCAGCGAACGGAGATACGGACGACCGTCCGTGTCGCCGAGAGCAGCCCCGACAGCATCGAGGTGAGCGACATCTACATCCGCCGTGCGGGTGGTGACGGCATCCGGGAGTACGCCCGGGCCGAGGATTTCGGCACGGTGACGCCGGGCGGGTCGCTGACGGTTCCGCTGTCGGTCTCGTTCTCCGAACCGGGCGTGAAGGACCTGCGCGTCTACGTCCGCGGCGAGTCCGACGACGGCGATCGGGTCCGGCTCCAGTACCCCGTCACGGTCAGCGTCAGCGAGGGCGGCCTCCGGATGAACGTGGTCGGGTCCGAGGCGGCGGTCGGCGACGAGGCGCCGCTCGCGGTCAACGTCTCGAACGGTGACCGGTCGGCGTTCCGTGACCTCGAGGTGACCGTCGACGGCACGGCCCTCGAGGTGGACGACCCGCGGCGGCTCGACGCGATGCTCGCCTCCGGCGCGGACCGGACGTTCACCTACGATGCGACGTTCACCGAGACCGGCGACCGGACCGTCGACGCGACGCTCCGGTACACGACCAGTACCGGGGAGACGCGGACGCTCCGCGACAGCGCGACCGTCGACGTGGGGACGGGTGTCGGCCTCGATGTCGCGGTCCGGAACGCGAGCGTCGGCGGCGAGACGCCGGTCGCCGTCACCGTCGCGAACGGGCGGCAGGCGTCGCTCGGCGACATCGAGGTGGTGGCGAACGGCTCGAACGTCCGCGTCGAGAGCTCCCGCCGGTTCGCCGCCGACCTCGGGGCGGGTGCCGAGCGGACGTTCACCTACGATACGACCTTCCCCGACCAGGCCCGGAGCACGGTCGCGCTGACGCTGCGGTACACGACGCCCGGTGGTGAGCGCCGCACCGTCCGCGAGACGACCACGGTCGACCTCGGGCGGGGTGGCGCACCGGTCGAGCGGCCGCAGGTCGAGGTGAGCGTCGCGGACGCCGTCCCCGGCGCGACCCGCCCGGTGAACGTCACCGTCGCCAACGGGCTGGAGAACGAGATCCGGCAGGTGCGGGTCGTGGCCGACTCGCCCGAGGCCGAGTTCGAGGTGACCGAGCGGGTCCGCTCGACGCTGGATGCGGGCAGCAACGCGACGTTCCGTTATCCGGCCAGCGTCGCCGAGAGCGGCGGCTACCCGGTGAACGTGACGCTCGTCTACACGGATGACGGTATCCGGCGGCGCATCACCCGCCAGTTCGAGGCGTCGTTCGGTGCTCCCGCCAACCCCGGCGAGATCACGCTGACGGGTGTCGAGGCGGTCGAGACCGGTGGCGGCCTTGAGATATCGGCGACCGCCAGCAACGTCGGGTCCAGCGACGTGGAGGCGGTCGTCGTCTCGGTCGATGGCGAGCGGGTCGCCGCCGCCGACTACTTCGTGGGCGGCGTCGACGCCAGCGACTTCGCCTCGTTCAGCCTCTCGACGGCGGTCGACGGCAACGTCTCGGCGGCCCCGGTCCGGGTGAGCTACGTCGTCGACGGCGTCGAGCGGTCGTTCACCACCGACGTGCCCGTCCAGCAGGCCGCTCCCGCGCCGAGCCGCGGCGGCGGTGGCGGAGGGCTCCCGCTGGTCCCCATCGTCGCCGTCCTCGTGGTCGTGGGAGGCGCCGTGGCCGTCTACCGCCGGCGGCGGGGGTGACCGCCGTGGGACGCGACGCCGGCGACGGCCGCTCTGTCGACCCACGCTCGGACCCACGGTCGGGCTCGTACATCCCCGAGAACGCCATCATCCGGGGCGAGGATGTCGTCAAGGAGTACGAGACCGGTGACACCGTCGTCCGGGCGCTGAAGGGTATCGACTTCGGCATCGCTCCGGCCGACTTCGTCGCGGTCGTCGGCCCCTCCGGGAGCGGGAAGTCCACGCTGCTGAACCTGCTCGGGCTGCTCGACGTGCCGACCAGCGGCATCGTCCGACTCCGCGGTGAGGACGTGGCGACGTTCTCTGATCGGCGTGCCACGAGGGAGCGCAAACGGGCCATCGGCTTCGTCTTCCAGCAGTTCTACCTCATCCCGACGCTGACCGCGCTGGAGAACGTGGAGATGCCGCGGATGCTCGACCGGACCCCGAAGCGGACCCGCGAGCGTGCGCGGACGCTGCTGGAGCGGGTCGGGCTGGGCGAGCGGCTGGACCACTACCCCGACGAGCTGTCAGGTGGGCAGAAACAGCGCGTCGCCGTCGCCCGCGCGCTCATCAACGACCCTGCCATCCTGCTGGCCGACGAACCCACCGGCAACCTCGACCGGGAGACCGGTGACAGCATCCTCGACCTGTTCGACGAGCTCCGGGCCGAGGAGGACGTCGCCGTCGTCACCGTGACCCACGACGACTACGTCGCGGCGGCGGCCGACCGGGTGGTGAACCTCGTCGACGGCGAGGTCCGCGACGACGAGCCCATGGCGACCGACCCGGGTGGTGGGGCGTGAAGCCGCGCCGCCGGCTCGCCGTCCAGTTCCCGACGCTGGTGCTGGCCCGGCGGAACCTCTCGCGGGCCACGGCACGGACGGTACTGGCCGTGGTCGCCATCGTCATCGGGGTGGTCGCCATCGGGGCCATCGGCACCGGCGGCGAGGCGTTCAAGCAGGACCAGCTGGAGGCCTACGAGGGGTTCGGCGGGACCGCGACCGTCGACCCGGTGTTCTACCCCGAGGCGGGGGGTGACCCGGACACGACGTTCACCGACGCGGAGATCGGGCGGATGCGGCGCGCCAGCGGTGGTGCGACCGTCCTCCCCGTCGTGGAGCCGGCGGGGTCGTTCGTCCGGTCCCCCTCGGGGGACCCGCTACTGACGGTCCAGGTGCGGGGGCTTGGGAACCCGGGAGCGTTCTACGACGCACAGGCCGGCGAGATTCCGGCCAACTGGCGCCGGAGTGTCATCGTCGGGAGTCGGGTCGCCGCCGACAACGATATCCAGCCGGGCGACCGGATGACGGTCCTCGTGAACGGCGAGTTCGAGCGCTCGTTCCGGGTCGCGGCCGTCCTCGAGCCACAGGGGTTCGCCGACCCACTGAGCGCAGACCAGGCGGTGTTCGTCCCGCTGGCGCAGTTCGACGACGCCGAGTACGGGCGCGCCATCGTCCGGGTCGACCCCCAGGTCCGGTCGATCGACGCCGCGGCCGCCGGCATCGAGGCCGAGTTCAACGACCGTCGCCGGACGGTGGATGTCAGTACCGTTCAGGACCAGCGCCAGCAGTTCGAGCAGTTCTTCGCCACCGTCAACCAGTTCCTCATCGGCATCGGCGCTATCTCGCTGCTCGTCGCGGCGGTCACCATCGCCAACACGATGCTGATGTCGGCCATCGAGCGCGAGGGAGAGATCGGCGTCTTCCGGGCGGTGGGCTACCCGAAGCGCGCCGTCGTCAGCCTGCTCGTCGCCGAGGCGACAATCCTCGGCCTCGTCGGGGCCGCCATCGGCGCCCCCGTCGCGCTCGGTATCGGTGCGGTGGTCAACCAGTTGCTCGTCGGCGACCCGCTGGCGTTCACCGACGCCGGCCTGCGGTACGTCGGCCTCGGGGTCGGCTTCGGCATCGTCACCGCGCTCGTCGCGGGTATCTACCCCGCGTGGAAGGCGGCCAACCGGCCGCCCGTGGAGGTGCTCGGGTGATGGCCGAGGGCGCCCACCCGGCTACTCCAGGGGGTGTGTTCGCGTGAGCTGGCTCTACCGCCTGACCGGGCGGTTCCCGTCGGTCGTCATCGCCCGGCGGAACGTCTCGCGAGCGAAGGCACGGTCGGCACTGGCCGCCGCGGCTATCCTCATCGGCGTGGTCGCCATCGGCACCATCGGCGCGGGCGGGGCGGCGTTCAAGCAGAGCCAGCTCAACTCCATCCAGGAGCAGGGTGCTACCAACGTCTTCGTCGCGCCCGGCTTCGACAAGCCCGAGCGCTACTTTGACCGCGAGGACCTGCTCGCCATCGAGGAGACGGTCGGGCCGGCCGGGGTGGTCGCCACGCAGAGCGCCTCGCGGGAGGTGGTCGGCCGGGCCGGCCGCCGGGAGTCGGTGTCGGTCACCTTCATCGAGGACGTGCGACCGCTGTACACCGTCGAGCGGGGAGCCATCCCGGAGAACTGGCGCCGGAGTGCGGTCGTCTCCGCCGGATTCGCGGCCGAGCGCGGCCTCTCGCCGGACGACCGCATCACGCTCGTCAGCCAGGAGCGGACCGGTGGGACGACTGTCGAGCGGGAACGGACCTACCGCGTCAGCGCCGTGCTGACCGAGACCCAGGGCTTCGGCTCGACCGGCGTGTATCTCCCCATCGAGCAGGCCGAGAACCGTCGGTACAGCCAGGTCCGGGTCACAACCGGGTCGGCCGACGAGGCCGAGGCCGCCGCGACGGCGCTTCGGGAACGGTTCAACGACCGGAAGGAGCTACTGCTCGTGTTCGAACTCACCTCGCTACTCCGCCTGCTCAGGACCATCATCGACGGCATCAACGTCTTCCTCGCCGGACTGGGGTCGCTCTCGCTGCTGGTCGCGGGCGTCGCCATCATGAACACGATGCTGATGGCGGTGCTCAAGCGGCGCGAGGAGATCGGCGTCCTCCGGGCGGTCGGCTACACGCAGCGCGATGTCGTCCGCATCCTGCTGGTGGAGGCGGCGATGCTGGGTGGCATCGGCGCCGTTCTCGGACTCGGCCTCTCGCTGCTGGTTGTGCTGGCCGCGAACGCCGTCTTCCTCGGGGACCCGCTGGCCTTCACCGCCGAGTCGGCCGGGTACCTGGTCGCGGCCGTGGGATTCGGCATCGTGACGAGTCTCGTCGCCGGGGCGTACCCGGCGTGGCGCGCGGCCCGCGAGCGGCCGGTCGAGGCGCTCCGCGGGTGACGACTCGGGTCGGGCGTGACGAGAAGCGGGGCGCCGCTCAGAACGCACCGGGGACGACGAGCTGGCCGCCCGCCAGGAGCGTGCCGCCGGTGAAGAGGATGGCGGCGGCACCGAGGCCGAGCACGAGCAGCAGGAAGATGACTACCCACGCCGTGCTGATTTCGGTGTTCTCCGGGACGCCGGGGTCGGAGGTGGACATGTTCCGGCGTGAGGCTGGCGCGGGTAAATGGGTTCCGAGTTACGATGCCGCGAGCGCCCGCCTACGACTCCGTACCGTCCCGGACCTTCACCGCCATCCCCGTCTCGAAGTCGGCCATCCCCGTGGCCGGCAGTTCCGCGCGGCCGACGGCGAGCAGCCGTTCGTCGGCGTCGGCGCCGGCCGCGGCGGGTGCGTCCGCGGCGTCGAGGTCGACGCCCTGGCCGACCAACGGCCCGCCGTGGACCACCAGCACCTCGTCGCCCGGCCGGACGTCGGGCCCGACGCCGACGACGAACTTCGCGAAGGCGTTCTTCCCCTCGCTCACGAACGGGACGGACTCGGCGTTCACCGCCACGCGGTTCGCGGGCGCGTTGAGCGCCTGCAGGCGGCGCCCGCCCGCCACGCCCAGCGTGAACCGGCCGTCCGTGCCGAAGGAGACGAGTCGCCGGTGGTCGTCGGCGGTGGCGACCTGTCGGGGTCGGCCGGAACTCGTGCGCTGGACGCCCTCCTCGCCCGTGAACAGGTCCTCGGCACCGGCTCCGAACTGGTAGGCCGCCACGCGCCGGAGGCGGCCCAGTTCCTCGTCGGTGATGGGGCCGTCGGTGCCGACGTGGCCGGGTCGTCGGGCGGGGTCGTCGGCGTCCTCGGTCATACTCCGACGGGCGGGGTCCCCGGGCAAACGCCTTTCGACCCGCGATGGGCGCTCCCGCGGACGCAGTCGCCCGCGAAAGCGGGACTTATGTCTCCGAGACCCCTCCCCCTGCGTATGGCCTCGGACTGGCGGAAGGTCGCGCTCGGAGTGGTCCTGCTGGCGGTCAGCAGCGTCGTCGTGGTCGGCTACGGGCTGCAGAACGGCCCGATCCCGCCGGCTGCGGCGGCTGCCGCCGCGGTCGGCGTCGTCGCCGGCACGCTGCTGCTGGGGCTGTCCGAAGAGGACGCGAGCGTCTAGTTGGCGTGTAATTCGTACAATTACTGTGTTAAATGGGGTATAGTGGCGAAGCTGCCTACAATAGGTACTTCTCCTCGTCCTCGCTCATGTCGACGAACGAGTCCGCGGCCTCGATGAGTTCGTCGGCGGTGGACTCGCCGAAACTCATCACCTCTACCCGGGTCCCCTGGTGGCGGACGTGCGAGCAGAGCCGGGAGAAGTCGCCGTCACCCGACGCGAGGACGATGGCGTCGACGTGCTCGGCCAGCGTGATGGCGTCGAGCACGATGCCCACGTCCCAGTCGGCCTTCTTCGAGCCGTCGCCGAAGGTCTTGATCTCCTTGATCTTCGTCTCGAAGCCGATGTCCCGGAGCGCGTCGAAGAAGTCCTCCTCTGCCGGCGAGTCCGCACGGATGACGTACGCGATGGCGCGCACGAGTTCGCGGTCCAGCCTGGCGCCGTCGAGGAGCGCGGTGTAGTCGATGTTCCGGGAGTAGAGGCTGTGGGCCGTGTGGTAGAGGTTCTGCGAGTCCGCGAGCACGGCCACCCGCTGACTGTCGTGGATGGGGGGCATGCCCGGTGGTCGTGTGGGCGTCGGGGAAAGGCTGTCGGGACGGCTGCCGCGGTCGCTCCGGAGGAGACCCCCTGACGGCACCGCGAACCGCAAGGAGGCCGTCTGTGTCGGTGCCGCCGGGGTTTTCAGTCCGGGGGAACACGGCCTCGATGATGACCCCGCTCGAAATCACGCTCCGCCTGGTCGCCGGGACGCTGCTCATCCTGGCCAACGGGTTCTTCGTGGCCATCGAGTTCGCCCTCACCCGTGCCCGGCAGTTCACCGAGGAGGAGTTCGTCGGCGACCGGCCGTCGCTCCAGCGCGCCTGGGAGATGACCGACGACCTGGAACTGTACCTGACGACCTGTCAGGTCGGCATCACGGCTTCCAGCATCGCGGTCGGTATCGTCGCCGAACCGGCGCTGGCGGCGCTGTTCGAGCCGCTGTTCAGGGGGACCCGCCTCGCCGCCATCGGCTCCGGTGCCATCATCGCCTTCCTCATCATCAACCTCGTCCACCTGACCCACGGGGAGCAGACCCCGACCTACCTGGGCGTGGAGCGCTCGCGGTTCGTCTGCCGGTACGGCGCCGCACCGCTGTACTACTTCCACAAGCTCATCTCGCCGATCATCGCGCTCGGCGACGGCGTCGCGAAGGGGACGCTGAAGCTGTTCGGCGTGGAGATGACCGGCGCCTGGCTGGAGACCGAGGAGGATGTCATCGAGTCCCGGGCGGACCTGCGCAACCGGCTGGGAAGCGTCCTCCGGGAGGGTGACCTCGCCGACGAGCGCCGGGAGGAGGTGCTGAACGCGCTCCGCATCGGCGAACAGCCCGTCCGCGAGCTGATGGTTCCGCCCGAGGAGATCATCGCCCTGTCGACGGAGGACTCGGCCGAGGAGAACCTCGACCGGATGGCCGAGCGACCCCACACGCGCTATCCGCTGGTGGGGGAGGACCTGACCGACTACCGCGGCATCATCTACTTCCCGGTGCTGGCGCGCCACCGCGACGAGCTGGCCGCCAGCGAGGTCGACTTCGAGGGACTGGCGGCGCCCCCGATGACGCTCTCGCCGGACACCGACGTCAGCGACGCTATCGACCAGTTCCAGCTGGAGGGGCAGGAGCTCGCGTTCGTCGTCGAGGACGGCGAGGTCATCGGAATGGTGACGGTGACCGACCTGCTGGAGTCGGTGACGGGTGACCTTGAGGACCCGCTGGACCGCGAGGAGCGGCCCGAGACCGAGGCCGGCGACCGCCAGCCGCCCGGAGCCTGAGCGAAGTCGCCCGACTCGCGCCTACATCGACTCCGGCGCCGCCACACCCAGCATCGCGAGGGCATTCGCGACAGTGTGCCGGGCGGCCGCAACGAGTGCGAGACGGGCCTCGCGAACCTCCGAATCGTCGGCGTTCAGCACCGGGCACTCCCGGTAGAAGGCGTTGAACGTCTCCGCGAACTCGCGGGTGTAGGTGGCGACGCGGTGGGGTTCGAGGTCGGTGGCCGCGCGGTCGACCACGCCCTCCAGTCGGGCGATGGTGTGGAGCAGGTCGCGCTCTTCGGGCGTGTCGAGGACGCTCGCGTCCACGTCGCCGACTGCGGTGTCCTCGATGGCGAGGCCGGCCTCGTCGAGGATGCCACAGCAGCGCGCGTGGACGTACTGGACGTACGGCGCGGACTGGGCCTCGAAGTCGAGCGCGCGGTCCCACTCGAAGGTGATGCCCTTCGTCGGTTGTTTGCTGACGATGTCGTAGCGGACGGCGCCGATGCCGACCTGCTGGGCGATGCGCTCCACGTCCTCGGCATCGAGGTCGTCGTCGCGGAGGCGGTCCTCCAGCCGGTCCTCGACCTCCTCGCGGGCCCGGTTGATGGACTCGTCGAGCAGGTCGTCGAGGTCCACGCCGGTCCCCTTGCGCGTGCTCATCCCGCCCTCGGGCAGGTCCACGTAGGAGTAGATGACGTTGCGGAGCTGGTCGGTGTCGTTGCCGAGCAGGTCGAGCGCCGCGCGGAGCTGGCCGGCCTGGAGCTTGTGGTCCTCACCGAGAACGGTCACGGCGCGGTCGTAGTTGTCGAACTTCCACTCGTGGTGCGCGAGGTCGCGGGTCGTGTACAGCGAGGTGCCGTCCGAGCGGAGGAAGACGAGGTTCTTCTCGAAGTCGGGCAGGTCGAGTTGCCAGGCCTCCTCCTCGTAGACCGCACAGTCCAGCTCCTGCAGGCGCTCGACTACGTCGTCCGTGTCGCCGTTGCGCATGAACCGCGTCTCCTTGACGAACTCGTCGAATTCCGCGGGGAGGCGTCCGAGACACTCCTGCATCCCGCCGAGGACGGTGTCGACGACCTCGCTCACGCGCTCGTAGGTCTCCTCGTCGCCGTCCTCGAGGCCCTGCAGGATGGCCTCGATTTCGGCCTCGGCCTCGTCGACTTCGGCGGGGTCGGCGTTCTCCAGGACGTCGTTGCCCTTGCGGTAGTAGCGGACCATCTCGTACTCCGCGCGGTCGCGCTCGGGGTCGGGGAGGTCCTCCTCGTCGAACCGCTCGTACGCCCAGGTGAAGACGGCCATCTGCCGCCCGGCGTCGTTGACGTAGTAGTGCCGGTCGACGTCGTAGCCGGCCGCGTCGAGCACGTTCGCGACCGCGTCACCGATGATTGGGTTGCGCGCCCGGCCGACGTGGACCGGGCCCGTCGGGTTGGCGGAGGTGTGCTCGACCACGACGGACGTATCGCGGTCGGGCAGGTGCCCCCAGTCCGGCGCCGTGGCGCCCTGCAGGGTGTCGGCGAGGTAGGCGTCGTCGGTGAAGAAGTTGAGATACGGGCCCTGCGCGCGGACCGCCGCGACGTACTCGTAGTCGGTGGCGTCGATGTGCTCGGCGAGTTCGCCCGCGACCTGCGGCGGCGGGGCCCCCGCCTCGCTCGCCAGTCGGAAGGCGACGCTGGAGGCCAGCGTCGCGTCCACCCCGTCTGGGGGGTCCTCCACCCCGAGGTCGTCGGTCGGGTAGCCCGCGGCGTCGAGCGCGTCCGCGACGGCGTCGCGGACGGACTCGCGGAATGCCAGGTACATACCGTCCGTTGCGGCGAGCGTCGGTAAATGGGTTTCCGAACGGCGGCCGGGGGAATCGCTCCGCAGGTCCACGGCCGTTGCCCGCCCTGCCGGCCCTCAGCGGAGGTTCTCGACCTCGCCCGTCTCGATGGCGTCGAGCGCGTCCTCGACGGTGAACCGCTCGCCGTCGACCTCGCAGGGGTAGAGCCTCGTCAGGGTCCCCTCCCGTTCGATGGCGAGGCAGGCCGGCGGGTACACGACGGTGCGGCTCCCGTCGGGGTTCGTCCAGCAGCGGAAGAACGGGTCGAGCCGCACTCCGAGGCGGCCCGCGACGGCCCGGTAGTGGTCGAACGCCTGTAGCGCGGCCGTCTCGACCATGGTCCCGGGGTCGGTGACGTGGTCGGGGCACTCGTGGACGGTCGTCTCGACGCCCGCCTCGGCGAGGACCGTCACGCGTTCGCGGAGGCGTGTCTGCTGTTCGTCTGCCTCCTCGTCCGCCTCCGGCGTGGTCGCGCGGACCCAGAGGGTCACCGTCACGCCCTCCGGGAGCGGCGGGGTCTCGGACTCGGCCTCGGGCGCCAGCCCTGCGGTCAGTGGACTCGCGGTCATGGTCGAGAGAAGGCGGTCCCCCATCAAGTAGTGGCTCGACGGCTCCCAGTTGCTGGGTTTCAGTCCGTCGTGCCCGGCAAGATTATCGGAGCGATAGGTCGGCGCGGCCCGGGCGGCCCTCAGCGGAGGTTCTCCGCGCCCCCGTCCTCGATGGCCGACAGTCCGTCCTCGATGGCGGCGTGGCCGCCGTCGACGTAGCAGGGGTAGAGGCCGGTGAGGTCGTCGTCGCGTTCGAGCGCGAGACACGCGACCGGGAAGCGGATGGTCCGGCTCCCGTCCGGGTTCGTCCGGCACTCGAAGAACGGGTCCAGTCGAACGCCCTGCATCCCCGCGACGGCCCGGTAGCGGTCGAACGCCTCGACCGCGGCCCGCTGGCGGTCCGTCGACGGGTCGGTCACGGTGTCGGGCCACTCCCGAACCTCGGTCGTCACGCCCGCCTCCGCGAACGCGGCGACGCGGGCCTCGATTCGGTCCTGGCGCTCCCGCGCCACGCTCGGTGCGGACCCGCGAAGCCACAGCGTCACCGTCACACTCTCGGACAGGGCCGGCGAGGCGTCCGCCACCGGCTGGTCGTCGGGAGCGGGCGCCATCCGCTCGGAGTCCGCGCTGTTCGCTGCCATACACTCGGCAACGTATCTCCACCATAAATAAGGTCGTAATGGGGGTAAATATACGGTGGTAGTAGAAATATCTGGACGATTGATTTGAAATATATCTTACCTTGGCTAGAGTAGGATATTCTGTGGCGTGGAAGGGCTAATGCGGATGGCGGGTAGAGGGGTTCGTATGAGTGACGTCGATTCCGGCCCGCGGCCACTGGTCCGACGCGCCGGCGAGGTCGAGTACGAGTCCGTGAGTGCCGCTGAGGGGATGCACAAGGGCGTCCTGGTCGGCGAGGACGATGGCGCGCCGAACCTCGCCATCCGGCGGTTCGTCCTCGACCCGGGCGCCGAGGTCCCGAAGCACACCAACGAGATCGAACACGAGCAGTACGTGCTGGAGGGTGAGTACGTCGTCGGTATCGGCGATGAGGAACACGTCGTCAGCGCGGGCGACTCGCTGCTCATCCCCGCTGGCACCGTCCACTGGTACCGCAACGAGGGCGACGAGGAAGGACGTTTCATCTGCGCGGTCCCGAGCGGCGACGACACCATCGACCTCGTCGACGAGTGACGCACACACCGTCGTCTCGGGTCGACGACGCCCGCCCGGACAGCCGACACGAGTGGGACTGAAACGGCGGGGGCTTTCAACAGGGTTCTGTCGTGGCTGTCGAACGAATCCCCCCTCGTTCTAGTGCGGACTCCGAACGCTGAAATCCCCCCTTCCCCTACCGCTATCCGTGTCACAGCAGGTCGCGTCGGTGGATACGCTCTTCCTCCATCAGCGGGACGAGGACGACTTCACGGTCGCCGCCATCCGGGACGGCGACCGCGTCTTCCGCGGGCGGCTCCAGCTGAAGGAGACGGATGCGGGCGCCCGGCCGGGCCGGTTCCGCGTCCTCCGCGGGGACGACGAGGAGCCGCGCTCCCCGGACCAGTTCGTCGATATCGCGCGCCGGGCGACGCGCATCCGCATCTCCGAGCAGACGGCGCCCGAGGCCCGCGAACGCCTGCGCGAGCTGTTCGCCGGCTATCAGCTCGACGACAAGACGAAGGCGGTCCGGACCTGCCGGAAGTGCGCGTCGGCGGGCCGGTACTCCCCGCTGACGAGCGAGCGGCAGATCGAGACGGACAACGAGTACATCTGCCCGGACTGTGCGATGCGGGAACTCGAACGCGAGGCCGAGTACCGGGGGCTCCGTTCGAGCGCCCGGGACCGGCTGGAGGAGCTCCTGCTGGACGTGGGCGACCTCGAACGCATCCGGAACCTCCTCTCGGGCAATCTGGACCCGGACCTGACGAAGTTCGACGAGATATCGGCGACCGTCGACGAGGTCGACCCCATCCCGGTGGACTCGCTCGGGCTCCATCCCGGGATGCAGTCGAAGCTGGAGAACCGGTTCGACTCGCTGCTCCCGGTGCAGTCGCTGGCGGTCGCCAACGGCGCCACGGAGGGCCAGGACCAGCTCGTCGTGAGCGCCACGGCGACCGGGAAGACGCTCGTCGGCGAGATGGCCGGTATCGACCGGGCGCTCAACGGCGAGGGGAAGATGCTGTTCCTCGTCCCGCTCGTCGCGCTGGCGAACCAGAAGTACGACGATTTCCAGGACGAGTACGGCGATGTCGTCGATGTCACGCTGCGCGTCGGGGCCTCCCGCGTCAACGATGACGGCGAGCGGTTCGACCCCGGGGCCGATGTCATCGTCGGCACCTACGAGGGTATCGACCACGCCCTCCGGACGGGTCGGAACCTCGGCGAGATCGGGACCGTCGTCATCGACGAGGTCCACACGCTCGGCGAGGAGGAGCGCGGCCACCGGCTGGACGGCCTCATCTCGCGGCTGAAGTACTACACGGAGACGCGGAACCAGGACACGCAGTGGGTCTACCTCTCGGCGACGGTCGGCAACCCCGAATCGCTGGCGAGGTCGCTGCAGGCTACCCTCATCGAGTTCGAGGAGCGGCCGGTACCCATCGAGCGCCACGTCACCTTCGCCGACGACCAGGAGAAGGTCGACATCGAGGACCGGCTGGTCAAGCGCGCGTTCGACACGAAATCGAGCAAGGGGTATCGCGGACAGACCATCATCTTCACCAACTCGCGGCGGCGGTGCCACGAGGTCTCGCGGCGGTTGCAGTACGATTCGGCGCCGTACCACGCCGGGCTCGATTACAAGCGCCGCAAGAAGGTCGAACGGCAGTTCGGCGACCAGGACCTCGCCGCGGTCGTCACGACGGCTGCGCTCGCAGCCGGGGTCGACTTCCCCGCCTCGCAGGTCATCTTCGACTCGCTGGCGATGGGTATCGAGTGGCTCTCGGTGCAGGAGTTCTCGCAGATGCTCGGGCGCGCGGGCCGCCCGGACTACCACGACAAGGGGACCGTCTACCTGCTCGTGGAGCCGGACGGCTCCTACCACAACTCGATGGAGATGACCGAGGACGAGGTGGCGTTCAAGCTCCTGAAGGGGGAGATGGAGCCGGTCGTGACGACCTACGACGAGGGCGCCGCCGTCGAGGAGACGCTGGCCAACCTCGTCGTGGGCGGCGACCAGGCGAAGCGGCTCAACGCCCGGATGGTCGGCGAGGTGCCGACGAAGCACGCCCTCGGGAAGCTGCTGGAGTACGACTTCATCAGCGGCCTCGAACCGACGGACATGGGGCAGGTCGTCTGCCGGCACTTCCTCGCGCCGGACCAGGCGTTCACGATGCTGGATGGCATCCGCAAGGGCCGCTCGCCCGACCAGCTCGTCGCCGACATCGAGCTGATGGACGAGCACTGACCGTTCGCTCTGCGCCACGCGCACGACTGGAGCCCCGGCACCGGGTCAACTGTACCACGCGTAGAACGTGTCGCCGCACTCCTTGCACGCTGCCTTCGTGTCCGGATAGGAGTTCATGTCCGGGGGCTCGACCTTCCGTATCTTCGTATCGGCGTCGGGTACGTTCACCAGCGCCTCCGCCCCACAGACCGGGCAGGCCGTGTTGCGAACGGGCATAGCTGTGGATTTTGCCCGGGACGCTGATAATACTGGGGTCGCCCTTGCGGAAGCTCGACAGTCCGCCGTCTGGCGGTTCCGACCTCCGTTCGGGGACGGATTGAAACCCGTCCCGTCCCAAGGGTGTGTATGAAGCTCTGCCCGTGCAAGCGCAGCGACCGCGGCGCCCGCTACGGCGCACAGACCGGCGCGTACCTCGGGACGAAGGTCGGTTCGAAACACGGCGGCCCCTTCGCGACCGGGTTCAACGCCGGGCTCGGGGCCGCGCTGGGCTACGTCGGCGGGAGCCTGCTCGACAGCGCCAGGCAGCAGGCGACGCCGACGGTTGTCCCGGACGGTGGCGAGGTCGTCGACGACGCAGTCCGGCCGACCGACGCGGTCGATGCGACCGGCGGGCCCGCCGACGGCCCGACCGACATCCCCGTCACCGAGGGCTCGCTGTTCGAGTAGTCGAGCGCAAGGGCTTCGGCGCTCGCGCCCGCAGGTCGGGACGTGTCAGCGGATGCCGACCCCGACCCACCCGAGTCGTTCCGTGTCGCCGCCGAGCAGTGCGCCGACTACTGGGACGACTACCCGCTCGACTTCACGCCCGAGTCGCTCCGGCATCTGGACTCGCTGGTCGACACGTACTACGGGCCCGAGGATGCGGCCGACGCTGCCGACAGCGACCCGGATGCCCTCTCCGGCGTGGCCGTCCAGTTCGGGAGCTACTTCGGCGAGACCCTGGTGCGGAGCCACGACGGCGAGTGGCAGCAGGGTCGGCTGAACTGGTCGGTTGCGCTGGAGGGCCCCGCCGGCGAGGCCACCGTGAACGTCTTCGGCGTCGCGGCCGGCGCACTGGCCGAACCCGCCGCCTTCTACGAGACGTACCGTGAGGTGGCCGAGGAGATCGGGCTGGTGTAGCGGTCGGAGGCCCCTACGGCGGCGTTATCGGCGGCGAGAACTCCGTCTCACGGTCCACGCTCGGCCATCCCAGCCCGACGCTGGTCAGTACTCCCAGTACCACGGGATACAGCAGCGGTACGCCGTTCACGGCCGCGGGAAGTCCGACCACCGTCACGAGTCCGAGTGGTTCCAGTGGAACGCCCACGGTCAGGTCGACGACGGAGAGGACGAGCAGCCAACCGAACGTGCAGGCTGCCACGACGACCGCCGCCGCTGCCGCCACGAGCCCAAGTGCCACGAGGTAGCCGGCCGCTCGGCCCGCCAGGCGGAACGGGACCGCGACCGCGCTGACCGCCAGGGAGACGAGTTCCGAGAGGCGCCCCATGCCCGGTGGATAGCGCTCGGCATCGATATATCTGTGGCACTGGGTAGCACGGTGCCGGTCCCCGGTCGGGTAGCGACGGCGCTAAACGACGGACGCCCCAACGGCGGGTATGCCAACGCTGGGGGATGCCCTCCTCTCGCGCTATCCGCGCTTCTCGCTGTACAACTCCCCGTATCCGGCGCACGACCTCGGCTGTGCGGTCGACCTGTATCCGGACCGTGACGACGACCTGGCGCCCTCGCCGGTTGCGGGGACCGTCCTCGACATCCAGGAGCGCCGCGTTCCCGAGAAGACGTACGCCGAGGCCACCGACACGGTCCTGCTCCTGTCGGTCGAGGAGGAGGCGACACCCGGCCTCACCCTCGACGGCAACGAGTACGACGAGGAGTGGGTCGCCCGGGTCCTCCACGTCGACCCTGCGGTGGCGCCGGGCGACCGGGTCGAGCCGGGGGAGCCGCTGGGTCGACTCGTCCGTTCGGGCTTCTTCGCGCCGTGGGTCGCCAACCACGTCCATCTCGAACTCCGGCATCGCGGCGCGAACCTGCTCCGGGCGCGTGGGTCGCCGCGGCTCTCGCTCGGCGCGGATGTCGGCATCACGCCCATCGGCTGGGACGGGCACGGTACCGTCGTCGAGGTCGGCGAGACGTACGTCCGGCTGGACCGCCCCGCGCATCCGGGCGACGGCTGGGCCGCCCTCGCCAGCGACGAGGGGCGCCCGCTGGATGGGGGGTTGCGCCACTACGCCGGCGGGGGGCGTTTCGGGTCGAACGCGCCCGCAGCCGGCGGCCGAGAGGAACCCGTCACCCTGCTCGGCCAGCGCGTCGGTGTCGCCCGCGACCGGGACGTGACGTGGGGCGACGTGGCGGTCCGCCTCGATGGGGAGCCGGTCACGGGCCTGTCGCTGTTCGTCGGCCGCGAGGAACTGGGCGCGAAGGTGGTCGCCCGCGGGCACGACCACGCCGTCGGGGATGAGGTCGTCGTGGACGTGGTTCCGACCGATGACCCGGCTCGACTGGGGTAGGTTCCGAATATCGCGTTCTATATCATTGTTCTCGGTTTAATTCTATTATAGTCCGTAAAGATATGTTAGTATCCAAATAAAGTTCTTATTCCTCTGATTACTCTGATTACTCGTCGCCGAGGTACTCCGTGGTTTCGATATTGCCGACCGATGCCAGCCCGGCCAGGACACTCGCACATTCCTCGCACAGCGGCTCCGTGACCGTTCCACCGTTGTGGACCGAGTACGTGCAGATGATGCTGGCAGCCTCGGAACAGTTCGCACAAACGTCGCTCATGAAGACTGCTTCTTGCAGGTGTTGATGGATTTATCTACGAATCCTGGAATTCGGGAACCAGGCCGGGATGGTCGTCGGGTCCCCGGCGTCGGGGCCTCGTCCGGGGCCCGTGGGCGTCTCAGTCGTCGGCGGGGGCGGTCTCCTCCCGGCCACCTCTCCCCCTGTCCAGTGTCTGTATCTCCCGCGAGAGCCGGTCGAGGTCGTAGTCAGCGGGCGCGACCCGCGTCGCGAGCGCCGCCAGCCCCAGCGAGACGACGGCCGCTCCGAGGAAACTGTAGAGGAACGACGCTTCGGGAAGCGCGCTCGCGCCCGGGAGCCCCGTGAGGACGCCGCGGGCGGTCGGGAAGAACAGGAGGCCGACGAGCAGCCCCGCGACGCTGGAGACGAGCAGCCCCCCGCCGGATAGCCGCGGGGTGTAGAGACCGGACAGTAGCGGGCCGAACGTCGCCGCCGCCAGCAGGTCCGCCGTGAGGAAGATGGCCAGGACGCTGTACTCCTGTGCGCCGATGACCGTCGCGGCGAGCGCGACGACCGCTGTGAGCCCGCGTGCGGCCGCCGTGAGTCGGTCGCCCGAGGGGTCGTCCAGCAACCGCGGCAGGTCCGAGGTGACGAGACTGGCGATGGCGTTGAACAGCGTGTCCGCCGAACTCGTCACCAGCAGCACTGCTACGAGGACGACGACCAGCACGACCCAGTCGGGGAACGACTGCTGGAGCAGGACGAAGAAGGCGATGGAGGCCTCGCCTTCGGCGAGCGCGCCGGTACCGGCCGCGAAGACACCGAACAGTCCGGCGAACAGCACCATCGGGACCACGAGTGCCGCGCCGAGGCCGAACCCGCGCCGGAGCGACGTGTCGTCGGCCGCGGCGTAGATTCGCTGCCACCACGCCTGGTTGACCAGTTCCGCGCCCACGACGGCGACCACGACGTAGACCCCGAACTGGAGCCCGGGGAGGAAGCCGAGGTCGAGGAGGTCTGGGTTCGAGGCGGTCGTCTCCCGGACGAGCTCGCCGGGGCCGCCGAGCGCGAAGACGGCGCCGGCGAAGCCCACCGCGACGAGCGGGAGCAGGACAGCCGTCTGTACCGTGTCGGTGACGATGCTCGCTCGCAGGCCGCCGTAGCCCGTGTACAGCAAGACGAACCCGCCGACGAGCGCGGCGGTCTGCCACGCCGGGACGCCCGCGACCAGCGAGAGCGCGCCCGCGATGCCGGTGAACTCGGCCGCGAGGAAGACGAACATGTAGGCGACGCTCACCACGAGCACGTACGCGTACGCTGCGGGCCCGTACCTGACGTAGGCGTACTCGGTCAGTGAGTGGCCCTCCGGAATCAGTTCGCGGATGCGTGGCCCCAGCTTCACGTACGCCAGCAGCGCGAGCGCGCTCCCGGCGGCGTAGCCCGCGACGGCGGTGATGCCGCCGAACGCGGCGCCGGCCTCGGCCGGCGAGAACAGAATCCACGCGCCCATGCTCGATGCCAGGACCGTGGCACCCATCCGGTAGCCGCCGACGCTGTCGCGGGCGCTGATGAACGACTCGACGCTCCCGTCGCCGCGGCTGTAGTAGATGCCGATGGCCGCGAAGACCGCGAGCGTGACGACGGTCGCACCCAGCGCCACCGTGCTGCTCACCGCCATCCGTGCATCCCTCCGTTCGCCGCCGAGGAGACTCCGTACATGGCTGGCTGGTCCACCCCACGAGGGTAAAATCTGGTGGTATAACTCGATTATATCTCGGGCGGAGAGACTGAAATGGGTGTTGAACCGTGCGGTGGGTTTAGCCACGGACCGGTCCGAGCGTGACGTATGGTCGCTATCGAGACGGAGTCGCTGACGAAGCAGTACGGGTCGGTCACGGCGGTTCGGTCGCTGGACCTGACTGTCGAGCGGGGCGAGGTGTTCGGCTTCCTCGGGCCGAACGGTGCGGGCAAGTCCACGACCATCGATCTGCTGCTGGGGTTCGCCGCCCCGAGCGACGGCACCGTCCGCGTGCTCGGTCGGGACCCGCACGCGGCGCCACGGGCCGTCCGCGAGCGGGTCGGCGTGGTCGCGGAGGGGACGGGCTTCTACGGGCGCGCCACCGCCCGCGACCACGTGCGACTGGCCATCGAGATGCAGCGGGCCGACGACGACGCCGAGGCGCTGCTGGAGCGCGTCGGCATCGCGGACGCGGCGGACCGCGCCGTCGACGGGTTCTCGACGGGGATGCGTCAGCGGCTGGCGCTGGCGCTCGCCCTCGTCAACGAGCCGGACCTGCTCGTCCTCGACGAGCCGCTGGCCGGTCTCGACCCCGAGGGGGCCCGCCGGGTCCGGCAGGTCGTCCGCGAGGAGCGCGACCGCGGTGCCGCGGTGTTCCTCTCCAGCCATATCACCGGGCAGGTCGAGACGCTCTGTGACCGGCTGGGCGTGCTGCACGGCGGAGAACTGGTCGCCGTCGACACCGTGGCCGGCCTCCGCGAGCGGCTGGACGGCCGTGCCGAGCACGTCGTCGTTGCGACGGCCGTCCCCGAGGGCGTCGACCTCTCCGCTCGCGACGGCGTGGTCCGGGCGGCGCGCGACGAGGGCCGGGTCCGGGTCCGCTGTGCGGACGCGGCGGTCACCGGGCCCGTCGTTACCGACCTGACAGCTGCCGGCGCGACCGTGACCCGGGTCGGACCGGCCGGCGCGTCGCTGGAGCGACTGTTCGTCGAACTCACGGGGGGTGCTGCCGCCGAGAGCGGACCGCCCGAGAGCGGACCGTCCAGGGCCGCCGACGCGACCACATCGGTCGCAACGGAGGTGCCCGACCCATGACGGCGACCACGCGCGTGCCGACCGTCACCCGCGAGGACCTCCGCCACGCGCGGCGGAGCCGGCTGGTGTGGGGTGCGCTCGTCCTGGTGGCGCTGCTCGTGCTTCCCACCTTCTGGAGCCGGACGGGGGCGCTCCGCGCAGTCGAGGGCGGGCCGCCACCGGCCGTCGAGGGCGTCCTGCTCGTCCCGGGCTACCTGTCGACGTACCTGTTCCTGGTGGTGGCTGCGCTGGCGTACGGTGCCGTCGCCGCCGAGCGCGAGTCCGGCTCCATCCGGCTGCTGCTCGGGCTCTCGGGCACCCGCCGTGACGTGCTCCTGGGGAAACTGCTGGCCCGTGTCGCGCTCCTCGTCGCCGTCTTCGCCACACTGCTGGTCGTCATGGCCGGGATGCTCGCCGTCAACGAGCGCCTGGCCGTCGTCCCGTTCCTGCTGGTCGGTGGGTGGGTGCTGCTGTACGGCGCCGCCTGGACCACGTTCGCGGTCGGGCTGTCGGCGGCGTTCGCCTCCCAGTACCGCGCGCTGGCCGCCATCGCCGGGACGTACGTCGTCCTGGCGTGGAACGCGCCGGTCTGGAAGGCGGTGCTGGAACCTGGACTCCGGGCGGTCCTGCCCTCTGCGCTGTCCGCCTACGTCCCGGCGCTCAACCCGACGCTGGCGCTGAGCGTGGTGAGTCGCTGGCTCGTGGCCGCCTCGACGCCGATGTCCGCCGAGGCCGGTGCCGGCCCGGCGGCCGTCTCGGCGCTGGTCCTGCTGGCGCTGGCTGCCGTCGGCCTGCTGGTCGGGGCCCGTCGGTTCGGGACCGCCGACATCGGGTGAACGCTGCCGCCCGTCCGGACTACTCCGACCCGTCCGCGAACCCGAACTCCGCGCGGAGTTCGCGCTCGATGGCAGCGACCAGGTCGTCGAGCACAGCCTCGAACCGCTCCCGGTCGCCCGGCTGGCCCGCCCGCTCGTACGGTTCGTCGGGCAACTCGACGCGGAACTCGCCGTCGCCCTCGTAGAACGGCTCGCTCCCCGACAGCACTCGCCGGTCGATGGGGCGCAGTACGGCGGAGTCGACCTCGCCGTGCAGGTCCTGATACGCGGCTGTGTACGCCGACTCCAGTTCCTCGAAATAGTGGACGTACTTGGCCTCGAACTTCTCGGGGTCGAACTCGGTCATACGGTGGCGTGGCGGCGCGCCCGGGAAACGGTTGTGGCGCGGGGCGAGCTCCGGACCAGCGCCCGAACGTCCGTCGCTTCGCTGGCGCTCGCGACGGCGTTCGGCCTACCGGCCGAACCGCCGCTGACGCTCCTGGAAATCCCGGACTGCCCGGAGGTAGTCGCGGTAGCGGAAGTCCCGCCAGTTGACGTCCGTGAAGTAGAGTTCCGAGTAGACGGACTGCCAGATCATGAAATCGGAGAGGCGCTCTGCGCCGGTCTTCAGGACGATATCCGGCGGTTCGGGGAAGACGAGTCGGTCCTCGATGTCGCTCTCGGTGATGTCCTCGGGGTCGAGGTCGCCCGCCTGCACCTCCTCGGCGACCCCCCGGACGGCGGCGGCGAACTCGTCGCGGCCGCCCAGCCCCATCGAGACGCGGATGGGTGTGTCGGCGCGCTCCTCGTCGCCCGGGCCCCGGACCGCGACCTCGCGGGGCGCCTCGACCTCGTCGAACGCCCGGCGCAGCGTCGGGACGGCGTCCTCGTCGATGACGCTCACGTAGACGGTGACGCGTTCGGCGCCGAGGTCGAACGCCCAGCCGAAGAAGTCCGCGAGCGTCTCGTAGGCGCCCGGCTCCAGGAGGTCCCGCTCCGTGATGACGAGCGCGACGTGGTCGGGCCGGTCGGCGTCGCTGGTGCGGATGCGTGCCTCGAGATACCGGTCGTAGATGCCCACGCCCGGGGATGACCACCCCCAGCCGTAAACCGTGTGCTTCCGGATTGGTGTGGCACGGTCGGGTAGCTCCACCATCCCTCGCACAGGAGATGGATGCGGGCGTGGGGCATCGGCGGTCAGTCCCTCGATTACGGGCCACCACTTATGAGTCAGCGACACTGATATCGATCAGTTTCCGAGTATCCGAATGAGCGCTATCGACGATACGGTTCACGTCCTCCACGTCGACGACGAGCCGGACCTGGCCGAACTGGTCGCGACGTATCTCGAACGCGAGGACGAACGGCTCACGGTCCGGACCGCGACGAGTGCCGACGAGGGGCTCGACACGCTGGCCGCCCACGACATCGAGTGTATCGTCTCGGACTACGACATGCCCGGCCGGAACGGCATCGCGTTCCTCGAGGCGGTCCGCGAGGAGTTCCCCGACCTCCCGTTCATCCTCTACACCGGGAAGGGGAGCGAGGAGGTCGCATCCGCGGCCATCTCGGCGGGCGTCACCGACTACCTCCAGAAGGGGAGCGGCACCGACCAGTACACTGTTCTCGCCAACCGGATTACCAACGCCGTCGAGTCGTACCGGTCACGGCGGGCGCTCGCCGCGCGGAACCGTGACCTGCGCCGGTACGAGCACATGATCAACTCGATGGAGGAGGCCGCCTGCATCTACGACGCGGACGGCCGGTTCGTGGTGGTGAACGAGTACCTGGCGGACTGGTACGACACGACCCGGGAGGCGCTCGAAGGGGAGTCGAGCAACCTCATCCCATCGGTCCGGGAACGGGGCGACGACGACCCGTATCGGGCGCTCCTCGACGGGCGGCGCGAGCAGCTCTCCGGCGAGGTCGAGGCGGAGGTCCCCGGACACGGGTACGCCGTGCTTGAGTACCAGCTGACCCCGCTGCTGGTCGACGGCGCCGTCGAGGGAGTCGTCGGCGTCGCCCGCGACATCACCGACAGCACGGAGCGCCAGGAGGAACTCCACCGGAACGAGCGGGCGATGGACGAGGCGCCGGTCGGCATCACCATCTCCGACCCCTCGCGGGAGGACAACCCGCTCATCTACGCGAACGACCGGTTCCGGGAGCTGACGGGGTACTCCGAGGCGGATGTCCGCGGGCGGAACTGTCGGCTCCTCCAGGGGGAGCACACCGACCCCGAGCCGGTCGCCGCGATGCGGGAGGCGATCGACGAGGAACGCCGCGTGACGGTCGAACTCCGGAACTACCGGAAGGACGGGACGGAGTTCTGGAACCGCGTCTCCATCGCCCCCGTGCGTGACGAGGACGGGACGGTCGTGAACTACGTCGGGTTCCAGCAGGACATCACCGACCGCAAGGAGCGCGAGCGCGAGCTCAGCCGGACTGAACGCCGCTATCAGGCGGTCTTCGACGACCCGAACATCCTCGTCGGGCTGCTCGACACGGACGGGACCGTGCTCGATATCAACCGAACCGCGATGGAGTACGTCGATGTCACGTCCGACGAGCTCGTGGGCACCCCGTTCTGGGAGACGCCGTGGTTCGCCCATTCGGCGTCCGTCCAGGAGGAGGTCCGGGAGTGGATCGACCGCGCACTGCGGGGCGAGTACGTCGAGTTCGAGGCCGACCTCCTGCGGCCCGACGGCGAGCCCTACACGATAGAGGGCGTGTTCAGACCGGTCACGAACGACGACGGGGATGTCGTCTCCCTCCTCATCTCGGACCGTGATGTCACCGAACGGAAACAGCGGGAGCGCGAACTGGAGCAGTACGGCGCGTACCTCAAGGAGTCGACCGACATCATCACCGTGCTCGACGAGTCCGGGGTGATAGAGTACCAGAGCCCCGCCGTCGAGCGGGTCCTTGGCTACGAGCAGTCGGAGCTGGTCGGCCAGGACGGGTTCGACCTCGTCCACCCCGACGACGTGCCACAGATGCGCGAGGCGTTCGCTGACCTCGTCTCCGCCCCCGACGCCACGGTCACCGTCGAGTGCCGGTTCCGGACGGCCGCCGACGAGTGGCGCTGGCTCGAGGTCCACGGCACGAACCAGCTCGACCACGACGCCATCGAGGGCATCGTGACGAACAGCCGGGATATCACCGAGCGGGTCGAGCGCGAGCAGGCCGTCCAGCGGGAACGCGACCGGCTCGACGAGTTCGCCGGCGTCGTCAGCCACGACCTCCGGACCCCCCTGAACGTCGTCGAGGGGCGGCTGGAGATGGCACGGGAGGAGTGCGACAGCGAGCATCTGGACGCCATCGACACCGCGGTCGACCGGATGGGGCGCATCATCGAGGACGTGCTCTGGCTGGCCCGCAAGGGGCGGGAGGTCGGGTCGATGGACGCCGTCGCGGTCCAGGACGCCGCCAACGCCGCGTGGGAGCTGGTGGCGGACGAGGCGGACCGGGCCGAGCTTCGCTTCGCCGACGAGAACCTCGCCGGAGCCACCATCGAGGCCGACCGCGACCGCCTCCGGCAGCTCCTGGAGAACCTGCTGCGGAACGCGCTCGAACACGGTGGTGACGACGTGACCGTCGCCGTCGGTGCGCTGGACGACGGCTTCTACGTCGAGGACGACGGTCCCGGTATCCCGGCGTCGTCGCGCGATGACGTGTTCGCCGCCGGCTACTCAACCGGCCAGGAGGGAACCGGATTCGGGCTCACCATCGTCAAGCAGGTGGCCGACGCCCACGGCTGGGACATCCGCGTCTCCGAGGGCACCGAGGGTGGCGCCCGGTTCGAGATCACCGGCGTCACGTTCATCGCCGAGTAGCCGGGTATCGGGGCCGCCAGCCACCGGCCGACGGACGACCGCTTCGCGAGGTGGTCGAGAGGACCAGCCTGTTGTAAGGTAGTCCGGAGCACCATCGCCTTCGAAAGCCGGTCCGATGGACCAGCCTGTTCGGGAGCGTTAAGTGCGCGTCGCGGGAACGGGCGGGTCGTGACGGGGAACGTGCGGCGGGCGGGGGCGTATGCCCTCGTCGGCTCGCTGGCGCTGGTGGTACCGGTGCTCGCCGGACGGGGGCTCGACCCCCTGACCACCGCCGGTGCTGCGGCACTCCCCTTCGTCGCGGTCGGGCTGGCCGCGCTGTACGTCGTCGACGAGGGGCCGCTGTTCGACCTGCTGGCGCGCCCGGGCGACTACGAGGAGGGGCGGCTGTTCGGCCTCGCGGCCTTCGCCTTCGCCTGCGCGGGCCTCGCGCTGCTCGTCCCGCTCCGGCAGTTCGGCCTCCCGCCGACGGCGTTCGTCGGCAGCGTGGCCGCCCTGGTCGTCGGGAACGTGACCGCCGAACTCGTCCGGCTCCGGACGACCGACCCGTTCGCCGTGACGACGGGCTTCACCCTCGGTGGGCTGGTGGCCGCGGTGGCGGCCTTCCTCGCCGTGGGGGAGATCGCCGGCGGACGGCTCGCACTCCCACTCGTGGCGTTCCTCGCGGCGGTCGCCGCGCTCGCGGCGGCGCTCCTGCGGGCCGCGCTGTTCGAGCGCGACGACCCGCTCGTCCTCGTCTCCGTGGCGCTGTTGCTGTGGGGCTTTCTCGAACTCGGTATCGCCGCACCCACGATACGCGTCGGTGTCGGTATCGGCGTCTCGGCGCTGCTGGGCTACGTCGCGTTCGCGCTCGGAACCGCCTCGCTCACCGGGATGCTGACGGGCGTGCTGCTCGCGCTGCTGGCCATCGTGCTCGGCGGCTACGGCTGGTTCGCGCTCCTGATAACCTTCTTCGGGCTCGGTGGGCTCTCCTCGAAGTTCCGCTACGAGGAGAAGGCCGCACGCGGCATCGCCGAGGACAACGAGGGCGCCCGCGGTGGCGGGAACGTCCTCGCCAACTCGGCGGTCGCGCTGGTCGCCGTGGTCCTGTTCGCGGCCTCCGCGCGGGTGGGGATGCCGCCCGAACTGTTCCGGTACGCGTTCGCCGGGAGCGTCGCCACCGCGATGGCCGACACCCTCTCGAGCGAGATCGGTGGCCTGTTCGACGGGCCGCGGCTGGTCACGACGCTCGAACGCGTCGAGCCCGGCACCGACGGCGCGGTCACCTGGCAGGGCCAGGTCGCGGGGCTCGCCGGGGCCGGCATCATCGCGGGCATCGCCGCGGTCTTCTTCGACCTCGGTCCGGTCGCGACCGGTCTCGTCGTCGTGGGCGGGTTCGCCGGCACGCTCGCCGACAGCCTGCTCGGCGCCACGCTGGAGGGGCCGGTGCTGGGCAACCAGGGGGTCAACCTGCTCGCCACGCTCGCCGGCGCCATCGTCAGCGCGGCGCTCGCGCTCGCGCTGGGTCTGGCATGAGTGACGGCCCCGACGGCCCCGTGCCGGCGGCCCCGACGGTCCGCGCCGCCCGGGACGACGACCGCTCGCGACTGCTGGCTATCCAGGCAGCGGCGTTTCCCGACCCCCAGCGGACGTTACTGCGGAGCGCCGTCCGCGCGAGACTCGCGCTGGTCGCGGTCGACGGCCCGGTCGCGTCCGGCGGCGGCGTCGCTGCCCCGGACCCGGTCGGCTACGCGCTGTTCACGGCCGACGGGGACTCCGTGTACGTGGCCGAGCTGGCCGTTTCCCCGGGCCACCGGCGCCGGGGCCATGGTGCCCGGCTGCTGGCCGCGGTGGCCGCCCGGTACCCGGACCGCGAGCAACTGCGGCTCACCACCCGGGCCGACAACGAGGCCGCGCGGTCGTTCTACGCGTCGCTGGGCTTCCGCGAGGTCGAGGAACTGCCGGGGTACTACGGGGACGAGGATGCCGACGGTCCCGACCCGGCCGACGGCGTGTTACTGGTCCGCGACCTCGAGTAGGTCGTCGGTGGTGCGGATGCGGACGCCGGTCGGTCGCTTGACGAGCTCGCCGAGCGAGGACGCGACGATCTGGTCGACACCACGCTGGGCACAGACGTCGAGGAGTCGCTGGCTCAGTTCGCCGTCGAGGACGACGGCCGTCGGAACCGGGTCGGCGTCCTCCACGCGGCCGAACGCCTCGTCGACGGGGGCGACCGCGAGCGCCGCCATCTCGCCGTCGAGCAGCCGGACCTCCCCGGTACCGACAGTGGCGCGGACGTGCCCCCGGAGGGTCTCCGGTTCGTCGGGTTCATGCTCCTCGCTCTCGGCCTCCGTGTCGTCGTCGACCGCTGCCTCGGTGTCGGCCGCGCTCTCGCCGACCGCTTCCTCGTCGGTCGCCGTTCCCTCTGCCTCCGCATCGGCGACACCTGCCCCGTCCGTGTCCGGCTCGTCGACGAGTGGCTGGTCGGCCTCGGGGGCCGCACACTCGTTTGCGGGCGGCCCGGTCTCGAGGTCCGCGGGCGCCTCCGGAATCGACTCGTCCGGCGTGGACGGGGCTGTCGGTGGCGTCTCCGTGGCGGCTGTCGTCCCGGCGGTGGCGTCCTCGCTGTCGGGGGCGGGCCGGCTCGATCCGTCGGTGGCGGCGACCTCGTGCGCGCCGGCCTCGCGGTCGGCGATGGTCTCGTACGGGACCTTGTCACGGAGCGCAGCCATCACCTCGTGGCGCGAGAGGTCCTCGACGGACTGGCCCTCGGGGGCGAACGCGACGTAGTCGACCTCGCCAACCTGGACCAGTTCCTTCAGGATGAGGTCGCCACCGCGATCGCCGTCGAGGAAGGCCGTGACGGTCTTGTGTCGGGTCAGGTCGGCCACCTCCTCGGGGACGTTCGTCCCCTCGACGGCGACGGCGTTCTTGATGCCGTAGCCCAGCAGCTGGGTCACGTCCGCGCGCCCCTCGACGACGATGACGGCGTCGCTGTCGCCGACGTTGGGGCCGGCGGGGTAGCCCTCGTACTCGGCCATGTCCTCGACGCGGATGGAGCGCCGGACCTCCTCTACGAGTTCCTCCGAGGACATCATCGCGCCCTCGAACGCCTCGCCGAGCAGCTCCTTGGCCCGGTCGACCACCTCGCGGCGCTTGGCGGCTCGGACATCCTCGATACTGGTGACCTCGAGGTCAGCCCGGCAGGGGCCGACCCGGTCGATGGTTTCCAGCCCCGCGGCGAGGATGGCCGTCTCGACCTTGTCGAGGCTGGTGGCGATGGTCAGGTGGCCGAAGGACTGGCCGCCCTCGGAGTCGATCTCGACGTCGATGCGGCCGACCTTCGAGGACTCCTGGAGGTCCCGTAAATCGAGGTCGTCGCCCAGGAGGCCCTCGGTCTGTCCGAAGACCGCCCCGACGACGTCGTTCCGTTCGACCACTCCGTCGGCGCTGATGCGTGCGTGGATGAGGTATTTGGCTGTATCCGGCATGTGCGAACTGCCCCGGCGTGGGGCTGGTTGGTGAACCGCGTGATGGTGAACCGCGTGATGGTGAACCGCGTGATGGTGATGCGCCCATGAGTGGCCCCATGTGCAACTGTTCGTCACGCACTCGACGGTTAAAAGGGTCGGCACGATGCCGACGCCACGAGAAGCGGTTCGCAGGCCCGTGCTCGTTGGAACCTGCCGTTGCCCGAATGCTCTTTGTGTCGCTCCGTGACGCCCGCAGTATGGGTATCGAGGAACCCGATATCGACCCGACGGCGTTTCTGGAGGACGTGGAGATGCGCGTCGGCACCGTCCGTTCGGTCGCGGCGTTCCCGGAAGCGCGCAAGGACGTGTACAAACTGGAGGTGGACTTCGGCTCCGAAATCCTCCAATCGGCCGCCGGACTGACGGACAACTACACGAAGGCCGAACTGGAGGGCCGGCAGGTCGTCGCCGTCGTCAACCTCGGCACCGTCACCATCGCGGGGTTCGAGTCGCAGTGCCTCGTGGTCGGCGTCGACGACGGGGACGGCGACGTGGTCCACCTGCAACCGGAGCGGGAGGTGCCCGAGGGAACGCGAGTGTACTAGGTCGGCGAGCCTGCTTCCCCATCACCCGCAGTCGGGGCACTCGAACACGACGGCGCTGGGGCCGTGCGAAACCCACTCCTTGTGGCTCCCACAGACCGAACACACGTTGGCGCGTTCGCGCCGGGTCGATTCGTCGCCGCAGCCACAGTTGACGCCAGGTGCGTCCTGCATATGCTCTCCCTGTGGCCGCTGGTACGAGTAGCTTCGTCAGACATCGGTCGGGCCGGCCTCCTCTCGACACCCGACGGCTTTTCACCCAGTCCGGCGAAGACTCGGCCATGCAGACGCACATCGTCCCGGTCGGATTCGATTACGACCGGCTCATCGCGCCGCTCGTGCGCGATCAGCTCGATGTCGACCGGGTCGTCCTGCTGGAGGGGGCGGTGGGGAGCGAGGCCAACGTGGAGTACTCGCGGAACCTCGCGACCAAGCTGGAGCAGGACTTCCAGAACCTGCTCGGGGCGAGCACGGAGCGGTTCGTCGTGGAGGACGTCTACGACTACGACGCGGCGTTCGAGACGGCGTACGCACTCATCGAGGCCGAACTCGACCGCGGTGACGCCGAGGTGTGGGTGAACGTCTCCTCGATGCCCCGGACGGTGTCGTTCGCGTTCGCGACGGCGGCCCACTCCATCATGGTCGAGCGCGAGGGCGACCGAAACCGCATCCACACCTACTACACGGTCCCGGAGAAGTACCTGGAGACGGAACTCGCGGAGGAACTCCGGACGCAGGCCGACCTGCTCGAGGACCTGCTGGACGGCGGGGCCGTCGACGACGTGGCCGACGAGCGGATGCGCGAGCGCCTGGAGAGTGCCCGCGACCTGCTCGGCGAGTTCGACGAGCGTGGGACGACCATCGGCGCCAAGCGCATCGGCGACGCCCACATCGTCGAGCTGCCGGTCGCGTCGTTCTCGAACGTGAAGCCGTTCGAGGAGCTCATCCTGTTCACGCTCGGCGAGCACGGCGAGTTCGAGTCCGTCTCCGAGCTTGCACAGACCCTCGCGCGGGAACTCGGCGAGGAGTACACCGACGCCTTCCGCTCGAAGGTCATCTACAACGTCGACCGCCTCGGCCCTGGCGGGAAGGGGTACGTCGAGCAGGAGTCACACGGCAAGTCGTATCGGACCCGGCTCTCGCGCATCGGGGAGCTGTGGGTCCGGAGCCACGCCGACGACTCCGAGCGGTTCGAGTGGTAGGGGGCCGCGGTCAGCCCTCCAACTCCGCCCGCAGTTTCGCGGCCCGCGTCGAGAGCGCGAGGAACACGCAGGCCACGGTCAGCGCGATGGCGACCGCCGCGGCGATGTCGTGGGCCGGGACGGAGTGGTCGAAGCCGCTCCCGAGGAACGGCTCGGCGTTCAGCACGGTGTGGTGTGGCTCGCCCACGACGGGGACGAGGTAGTCCAGCACGTCGTTGAGCGTGTACCACGCGGCCGCCACGGCGACCGCCCCCGCGGAGAACGAGGCGTACCGGTGGACGAGGAACGCCTCGACCACCATCGCGAGGTGGCTGACCACGAGGAAGCTGTAGAGGCCGTACTCCCAGAGGAAGCCGAGTGTCCCGAGTGCGGCCAGCGAGCCGCCGGGGTACTCGACCGGGAAGACGGTGAGAACGACGGGCGTCCACGCGCCGAGCTTGATGCAACCGAAGAACGCGAGCGCGTGGAGCCACGGCACCCGGTCGGCGTAGCCCAGCTTCCACGACGCCAGCGAGAGGGCGATGAACAGCGTCGCCATCGGCGAGTCCGGCACGAACGGCCACATCACGGGCTCGGTGATGGTGAACTGGAAGCCGTAGAACCAGAAGCCGAAGGCGGTCCCGGCGAGGTTGACGAGGACGACCAGCCACACCAGCCGCAGACCGAGGTCCTCCAGCCAGTCGGGGAGGGGGGCGACGAACCGCGGGAGGTCGCGCTGCTCGGGCAGGTCGTCCGCCGGGAACCACCGGTCGTAGGCACGGCGGACGCGGTCGGTGGCCGAGGCGCCGCTCATGTTCGGGCGTGTGCGGGCCGCCGACACAAGCCTGCCGGTCGTGCGAGCGTGGTGCCCGCCGGGCCGAACGCCTTAGTCCGGGCGGGCGAAGCCACGGGCAGTGACGACGACCTCGCCCGACGCGACGGCGGCCGACCCGGTCGCGCTCTCCCGCGAGTTCCTCCGACGGGTGCGGACCGGCGAGTCAACGCACCCGGTCGCCTCGCGGCTCCGTGACCTCGACCGAGAGGCGCTCGCGCGGGGCCTCGACACCGACGACGCCCGGCTCGCGTTCTGGGTGAACGTCTACAACGCCGCGGCCCGTGACCTGCTCGCTGCTGCACCCGAGACCTTCGCGGACAGGTCGAGTTTCTTCGGTGCCGACATCGTGACCGTGGCGGGTCGGGCCCTCTCGCTGGACGACGTGGAACACGGCCTGCTGCGCGGTGCGCGGTCGAAGTGGGGGCTGGGCTACGTCCGGAACCCGTGGCCCTCGGCGTTCCTCACTCGGTTCGGCGTCCGCGAGCGGGACCCGCGCATCCACTTCGCGCTCAACTGCGGCGCCGCGGCCTGCCCGCCCATCGCGTCCTACTCGCGCGAGGACATCGACCGCGAACTGGAGCTGGCGACCCGCTCGTACCTCGAGCAGGAGGCCGTCTACGAGCCCGACGCCGACCTGGTTCGGGCGCCCCGCCTGCTGCTCTGGTTCGTCGGCGACTTCGGTGGGCCGAGCGGGGCGAAGGAGTTCCTCCGTGCACATGGCGTGTTCCCGAAGACGGCCGACCCGAGCCTGCGGTTCCGGGACTACGACTGGTCGTTCGAACTCGGTGCGTTCGCCGACCCAGCGGAGTGGTAGCCCGCGGTCGCTCCGGAGCCACACGCTTTTCGCCGTTCGCGTCCCGCATCCGGGTATGCAGACGCTCGCGTTCGACGGGGGAATGGGCGCCTCCGGCGACATGATACTGGCCGCGTTGCTGGCGGCGGGCGCCGACCGCGACGCCCTCGCGCCCGTCGAGGACGCACTCGACGTCCGGTACGCGGTGGACCGGACGACGAAGAACGGGATTCGCGCGACGACGGTCGATGTCCTGTTGACCGACGCTGGTGACGAGACGGAGGACGGTGACGGGGCGGACGAGGCGGAGCACGGCCACTCGCACGAGGATGGGGGACACGACTACTCGCACGACCACTCGCACGAGCACGACGGCCACTCACACGACCACACCCACGCCGAGGGCCACGGCCACACGCGGACGTACCGCGAGGTGGTCGACCTCGTGGACGAGCTGGACCTGCCGGGGGATGTCGCTCGCGATGCGCGCCGGATATTCACCATCCTCGGGAAGGCCGAGGCCGCGGTCCACGGGACCGACCTCGGCGACACCGCGTTCCACGAGGTCGGGGCCGACGACGCCATCGCGGACGTGGTCGGCGCCTGTCTCCTGCTCGATGACCTCGGCGTCGAGCGCGTCGTGACGACGCCGCTCGCGACCGGTGGCGGTACCGTCGAGATGAGCCACGGGACCTACCCCGTGCCGACGCCCGCCGTGGTCGATATCGCGGCCGAGGCGTCGTGGGAACTGCAGGGCGGACCCGTCGACGCCGAGTTGCTCACGCCGACGGGCGCCGCGATTCTGGCCCACTTCGCCGACGGCGTCGACTCGTTCCCCCCGCTTCGGGTCGAGGTGACGGGCTACGGCGCCGGCGGCTACACCTTCGACGCGCACCCGAACGTCCTGCGCGCCACGCTCGGCGCACAGCGCGGCGGCCTCGTCCGCGACGGGGTGCGGGTGCTGGAGACGAACGTCGACGACGCCGCGCCCGAGTTGCTGGGCGGCCTCCAGGACCGACTGAAGGAGGCCGGCGCGCGCGACGTGACGGTGCTGCCGGCGACGATGAAGAAGTCGCGGCCGGGACATCTGGTGAAGGTGGTCGTCAAGCCCCCCGACGTGCAGGAGGTGGCGCGCGCTCTGGCCGAGGAGACGGGCACGCTCGGGGTGCGCGAGACGAGCGCCGACCACCGCTGGGTGGCCCGGCGCCGGTTCGTGACCAGCACGCTCGACGTGGACGGGGAGCGCCACGCGGTGACGGTGAAGCTGGCGAGCGACGACGCCGGCGACGTGTACGATGTCAGTGCGGAGTTCGACGAGGCGTTCGCGGTCGCCGAATCGACGGGTGTCCCCGTGCGTGAGGCGATGCGTCGGGCGGAGACGGCTGCCCGCGAGGCCGGCGCGCTCGACGACCACATCGTCCACATCGTCGAGCGAGAGCGGTGGGCCGCCGTCGATGCGAACTACCGTCCAGCATCGCTCGACGAGGGCGGCTTCGTCCACTGCTCGGCCGTCGACGAGGTGCTCGGCGTCGCGGCGTCCAATCACCCGGACGCCGACGACCCGGTGTTGCTAGTCGTCGACCCGGGGGCGCTGGGAAGCGAGGTCCGCTACGAGGAGATGGCCGACCGCGCGTATCCACATGTCTACGGTCCGCTCGAGCGCGAGGCGGTCGTCGACGTGCTCTCGCTCCCACGGGAGGACGGGCGCTACGTCCTGCCCGGGGCGCTACGCTGAGGACTCGTCGTCCCGCGCCGCGTCGTCGTCGTCGTCGTCGTCGGTGTTGGCCCCGACAGCGCGCTCTCCGTCCGGGTCCCCCCGGTGTTCGGCCAGCGCCTCGTCCACGTCCAGTTCGCCCAGCGCCACGCGCCGCGCCAGGTCGTCCGGGAGTTCGCGGTTCTCGGGAGAGACCTCCCGCGAGCGCGTCTTGACCACCCGTATCTCGCCGGGGGTCGGCTCCACGTCCCGCGAGTCGACGGGTTCGCCCTCGATGCGCGCGATGTTGACCGCCGCCAGCACGTCGCCCATCCCGCGCGCGCCCTGGCCGAGGTAGGGCGTCGTGCCCGTCTCGTCGACGAGTTCGACGCGGATATCGTCGGAGAGGCCGTCGATGATCTGTGCGCCCTGCAGTCGGGCGCCGTCGCCGACCCGGACGACGGGGTCCGAGCCGGCCGCCTCGTCGAGTTCCTCCGTGACGACGTCGGCCGCGTCCGCGAGCGGGACGGCGAACGCCGCGACCACGGTGTCGCCGGAGAGGACGGCGATGCCCGGGTGCTCGCCGGGGTCGACGCCGACGACCGTCCGCTCGCCGCCGCCGCGCAGCAATCGGAGCGCGTGGTCCACGGCCGCCCGCGGGTTCTCGGGGTCCGCGCGGACGAACTCGACGGGGTCCTCGACGGCCACGTCCTCGTCGGGGCCGACGATGAGCGCCTGCGTGCCCTCCGGCAGGGGCTCGTCCGCGGCCGCGTCGAGGGTGGTGAACGTCACGCCGCGCTCGCGGAGTTCCGTGACGACACCGTGGTACACCTCGAAGTTGTCCGTTTTGACGACTATCATTCGGATTATCTGGTAATATCCGGGTTTGTTGTACTGTGTTGGGTTATCGGGTGTAATCCGCTGGTCGCTGGATGCTCGTACCTGGGTGCGTTCGCGCTTAACTCCGGCGGGTGCGGGGTGTTGTTGGAGACGTTGTTAGCGATGGGCAGGAGAACGGCTACGAAGCCCTCGCGCTCTCGGGTCGCGCGCCTCGCTGCGCTCCTCGGTCGCTCACTTCGTTCGCTCCCTGCGGTGCTTGCGTCGGCGTGCTTCCCCGAGAGCGCTCGCCCTTCGATTCCACCAGGGGCAGTGTTTCGAGTCGAGCGACGCACGTGGGGGTTCCACTGGGGTGCTAGTGTCCCCACACCTCCCCGCGCTCGCGCCGGGTCGACTCACCACGCTCGCGTTGCTCGCGGGTTCGTCGGAGAGGCGCGAGCGCGCTTCCTGTTCTCGGAACCGGCCGGCCGAGCAACCGTTCCTCGGCCGGGAGTGCGTGGCCGAGCGTCAGCGAGGCCCGCGCGACGCGGGGAAGGGCAGGGCTACAGCGCCCGTGCCGCTGGCAGCGTCCTGGCGGACTCGAAGGGCGAGCGCGCTCAGCGTGCCCCCGACGACGCAAGCACCGCAGCGGAGGGAGCGAAGCGACCGGAGCGAGGAGCACAGCGAGTCGCGGGTACCTGAGCGCGCGAGGGCTTCGTAGGTGTCGTTGTCGTGGTAGTGCGCGAGGGCTCCGTAGACGTCCGAGTCGTTTCCACGGTCGGTGTTCGAGACATTCCCTCTCAATCAACCACGCCAATCCCTTGCTAGCGACCACCCGGAGTTTTCCGGGTGCCCCGTGACACCGACACCAAGCATGACCGACACTCGACGCGCGCTCCTCGTTGACGCGTTCACCAACACGCCGCTCACGGGCAACGCGGCCGGCGTCGTCCCGGACGCGAGCGACCTCGACACCGAGCAGATGCAGGCCATCGCGACGGAACTCGGCGCCAGCGAGACCGCCTTCCTCACGCCCAGCGACGAGGCCGACCGGCGGGTCCGCTACTTCACGCCGAGCCAGGAGGTCGACCTCTGCGGGCACGCCACCATCGGCTCGCACGGACTGCTCGCGATGGAGGGCCAGCTCGACGAGGGCGAGCACACCCTGGAGACGAACGTCGGCGTGCTCGATATCGAGGTCGACGGCGAGACGGTGTGGATGACCCAGAACCCGCCCGAAATCCGCGAACTGGAGGACCTGGACTACGAGCGCGCGGCCGACGCGCTCGGCGTGCGCGAGTCAGCGCTCACGGGGCTCTCGGCGGACCTGCCGCTGGCCCGCGCGACGACCGGGCTCCCGTTCCTGATGATTCCGGTCGAGTACCTCGCGGACCTCAGCGAGATGGACCCCGACATGACGGCCATCGAGGCCCTCTCGGAGGAGCACGACTGCGCCGGCGTCTACGCGTTCACGTTCGACACGCTGGACGCCGAATCGACGCTCCACGCGCGGATGTTCGCGCCCGGCGCGGGCGTCCCCGAGGACCCCGTGACGGGGACCGCGTCGGGCGCCTGCGGGGCGTATCTCGACCGGTTCGGCGCGCTCGACCCGACGCCCGAGCGGATGCGCTTCGAGCAGGGCCACTTCATGGACCGCGACGGCATCGTCCACGTCGAGGCCAGCGACGCGACGACAGAGGGTCGCGTCCGCGTCGGCGGCGAGGCCGTCGTCGCGCTCGATGGGGCGGTTGCGGTGCCCGAACCGGAGAGCGACGACATCATCGAGGCCTGACCCGTCATCTGCGTCTCTGGGCTCGCCGCCCCACGACACGGAACTTTTGTACCGGCTCGCGCTACCGGGGCGGTAGATGCCCGCCGAAACGTCCCCGACACCCCTCCCTCGTCGCCTCCCTCGTCGCCTCCCTCGTCGCCTCCCTCGCCGACGGGGTCGTCGATTCCCGCGCCGGCTCCCCGGTCGGCTGGTCGCGTCGTGAGCGACGACCCGCGCGGCCGTCCACGCGAACGCTTCGCGGACCGCCTCGACGGCCGCTGGACGGCCGCTCGCCTCGCGGTCCTCCTGCTCGCGATGTCGCTGGCCGGCACCGGTCTCGCCGACACGGCGGTCTACGACCGGCCGCAGGTCGCCCCCGGAACCATCGAGGCGCCGGCCGCCGGCGAGACGGTCATCTCCGTCCAGGGGGACAACATCGGTGGGGACGTGAACCCGAACAAGCCCGCCCGGCTCGTCGGCGTCGGCCCGCGTGGCGAGACGAACTGGCAGGTCGCGCAGTCAGCGCTGAACGTCTCCTGGTTCTACGACGTGGACCCGCTGCCCGACGGCGACCTGCTCGTGGTCGGGACCGTCGACCGGCGGACGCAGGTCATCCGACTGGACGGCGACACCCGCGAAGTCGAGTGGGTCGAGACCCTCCCCCTGTGGGACACCCACGACGTGACCCTCACCGCGGAGGGGAACCTGCTGGTCGCGAACATGCGGAACACCAACAACGGGACGAGCGACGACCGCGTCTTCGTCTACAACCGGACGACCGACGAGGTGGCGTGGGAGTGGACCTTCCGGGAGCACTACCCTGCCGACACGGACGAGGGCGTCTCGTCGGGCGACTGGACCCACGTCAACGACGTGGACGTCATCGCCGAGGACCTCTACCTGCTGTCGCCGCGCAACTTCGACCAGGTCATCGTGGTGAACCGTTCGACCGACGAGATCGTCATGCGGTTCGGCGCGGACGGGAACCACTCGGTGCTCGACGAGCAGCACAACCCCTCGTACCTGCAGACCGAGGCCGGCGCGCCCGCGCTGCTGGTGGCCGACTCCGAGAACGACCGCGTCGTCGAGTACACCTGCGACCGTGCCGACCCGGACCACCCGCTCGACGGAGATATGGAGCCCAACTGCGACTGGGAGCGGACCTGGTCGGTCGGCGGGTTCGAGTGGCCCCGCGACGCCGACCGGCTCCCGAACGGCAACACGCTCGTCACGGACACCATCAACCACCGCGTGGTCGAGGTGACTCCGCGTGGCGAGGTGGTCTGGGAGTCCCACGCCCCCTGGCTCCCGTACGACGCCGAGCGGCCCGTCCACGGCCGGGAGGCCGGCGGCCCGACGATGCATGACCGGAACGTCTCGGGGACGTTCGCCGTCCACGACGCCGGGGCGACGCCCGTCGACACGGACGAGGAGTCCGTCCTCGCGAGGCTCCCTGGCCACGGACTCGTCGTCGCTGCCGGCGAGACCGTCCAGGGCGTGTTGCCGTGGCTCCGCCCCGTCTGGATGCCCCCGAGCGCCTTCCTCCTGTTCGCGACGGCCGGCCTCCTGGTGCTGTGCTGGGGTGTCGTGGAGGTGTGGCTGGCGCGGGACTGGCTCCGCCGTCGGCTGGCGACGCTTCGCGGCCGCGACCGGGCTCCCGAGTGAGCGCGTCAGAGCCGCGTCCGACTCCACGAGTGACCTGATGCGGGGCCGCCCGTGACCTATCCGGGTGGCCTACTCCTTCTCGGTGGCCTGGAACTCCTCGGCCGGACTCACCAGCCCGTACGCCGCGCCGAGCGAGTGCAGCGCCACGACGACGGGGTTGAGGAGGAAGACGGGCAGCGTCCGGAGCGACGGGCCCTCGTAGTAGCGCCAGCCCCGCCACACCCAGACGAACGTGAACAGGAGCATGAGCGACCCCGAGTGCGCGGAGCAGGCCGACGCCGGGCACCGTCTCGGGCAGCAGGCCGGCGAACGCGACCAGGAACGGCGACAGCGGCGAGAACGCCCACGCCACGTTCCGGAGCACGTACAGCCCCCGGTAGTGCAACGGGAGGATGTCCTCGCGCGCCAGCGAGCCGGACATCCAGCGCCGGCGCTGGGAGACCATCTCCGCCAGCGACGGCGGTGCCTGGTTCCGGAACTTCGTGTCCAGCACCTCGTAGTCGTACCCCGTTCGGTCGCGAGCCACGCGAAGACCGTGTCCTCGATGAGCGTCTCGTAGTTCCACGTCACGTCGTCCTCGACCGACTGCCGGACCGCGATGCCGCCGCCCCACGCGTACAGCGGGACCGAGAGCCGGGCGAACGCCCGTAGCTCGGTCTGGTAGCCCATCCGGAGCACCTCGGCCCAGTACGTGACGAGCGAGCCGGTGTACATCGGCCACTCCTGGAACTGCGTGATGTCGGCGTCGGGCAGCCCCGGGAACTCCGTGACGATGGTGTCCTCGTCGAGGAAGAGGACCCACTCGCGGTCACAGGCGACGTTCCGGCGGGCCCACTCCAGTGCCCGCCCCTTGTCGGTTGCCTCGCATGCGAACCCGTCGGGGACGACGTGGACCGTCGCGCCGCCGATATCGATGGGTTCCTCGGCGATGACGTGGCGGTCGTCGAGCCGCTCGGGGAGCGCATCGACCGTCGCCTGCACCACGTCCTCGGCGGCGATGGTGAGAACCCGGACCTGCACGTCCTCGGGGCCGTAGACGAGCGGTGGCGAGTCGTAGCGCTGGGCCAGGAGCGCCTCGACCGACCAGATACACGTCGCGGCGGCGTAGATACCGACGAACGACCAGAGACCGACGTAGACCGCCCAGAGTATCCATTCCCCGAGCGGTGGCGGGAGCACGAGGATGCGGGCGTACCCCAGCGCCAGGAGGATGCCGCCGGTCCCGAGGAGGACGACCAGCGACGCGAGCAGCCGGTCCGGGGAGAAGGCCCCCCGGCGCTGGATGCTGATGGGGAACGCGTCCGCTCGCGACGGGGTCGGAAGCCGGTCACGGAGGCGTTCGAGCGCCGTGCCGGGGGCGGCCGCGGCGACCCGCTGGGTGAGCCCACGATACCGGGGACGGTGGTCCTCCTCGTCTCCCGCGTCTCCCGTGTCCCTCCTACCCCCGAGTCCCCGTCCGTCCGGGGCTCGCGCTCGTCGTCGGTCATCCCCGTTGCTGGGCGTCTTTCCGGTCGAAAAGCGAGCCGGTTCCGCCGAACAATACGCTGCTTCTTGAGTGCCGGTGCCGGTTCAGTCCTCTTTCATCTCCTGGAGTCGGTCCAGGAGCTCGTCGGTTCCGGCGTCGTTCTCGAAGCTGACCTCGCCGTCGTGGTCGTGTTCGTGGACGTTGACGGCCTCGACGTCCTCGTCGTCGGTGGATTGCTGCTGATTCTCCTGTTCGGATTCATCGTAGCTGCCAAAGCCCATACACCCGACGCACGGGACAGGGACGGATAAGTCGCGGGGGTCGGTCCGATGTGCGTGACGGATTCACAGCCCGGCGATGTCGCCGAGCCCCTCGGTCACCGTGCCGACAGCGCCCAGGCCGTCCAGCGAATCTCCGACGGGGCCGAGCCGTGCGGTCATGATGTCCTCGAGTTCCGCGACGGTGGCCGTCCGCAGGGTCTCGTCCGGGAGCGCCGCGATGACCTGGAGCTCACGCTCCAGCCGCTCCGGCATCGCGGCTTCGGCCACCGCGTCGGGCAGCGCCTCGTAGGAGAGCTGGTCCTGCCCCGGCACCGCCGGCGTGGGGTAGCCCGGGACCCCCGGCTCGCTCGGGCGGTGGCGCCGCGGCGGCGCACCCGAGGTGGCGCTGTGGGGCCCGTGCGGCGTCGGGTAGATCCACGCGTGCATCATCGGCGGTGTGTAACAGGGCAGTGTGAGGTCCTCGGCCTCGCCGCCCGCGTAGTCGCCCTCGTGGACCTGCCGGTAGTACCACCACGCGAAGCGCCCGGGCATCCCGGCGTGGGAGTGCCAGGGGATGCAGGTGCCACACTCGTTCTCGTAGCCCCAGAGCTGGCGAACCGCCTGAATCTCGGCCTCCTCGTCGGCCCAGACGCGGTCGCCGTGCTTCGTCGCGATGTACATCGGTCCCAGCGGCCGCCAGTACTGGTTGTCCATGATGATCGATTCGGGCTTCGCGGGGTCGGCGTCGACGGTCCCGTCGTCGATGAACTCGGGATTGAGCCAGTGGGAGACCCCGCCGTTCACGCCCGGCAGGACGACGTCGAAGTAGGGGATGTACCCTTTCGCCAGCAGCGTTCCCACGTCGTCGAAGTTGGTCGTCAGCGAGTCGCGTGACTCCCGGATTATCTCCTTCGTCGGCTCCGGCCAGTTCGTACAGTCCGGCCACTCAGCTGCCGTGCAGGTCTCCGGGTCCAGCCCGTGACTCGCCGGACAGGCGCTCGACCCGCCGTTGGAGTGGTTGTTCGTGTGCCCGGGGCCGGTCGTCGCGTCCGGATGGTTCGGACAGAGCTGCTGCTGGAGCTGGTCCTGGCTCCCGCCGTGGTGGCCGCCGCCCTTCTCGGCGTTGCTGTAGTAGCCCGGGCAGTTCGAGGTGTCGTGGCCCTCCTCGGCCGCCCCACGCCCGGCGAGTGCGAGCCCGGCCGTGGCGGCCCCGGTCGACTTCAGTACGCGGCGCCGCGAGATGCTGGGTCGGTCTTCTGTCATGCCACCAGTTGACGGTACTCATTCGGGGGAGTAGTTTCGGTCTCAGATGTGAGCCCCCCATCACCGACCGTCAGCAGCCGGCTCGATGCCCCGAGTTATGTCGGCTGGCGCCGGGGGTTTCTTGCGGATGGACGATGAGCGGCGGCGTATGAGGGCCATCCGGGTCCGTATCCAGCCCGAACGGGGGTGGTTCGGCCCGTTCCATCGCGCCGCTGCCGAGGCCGACGATATCTCCATCCGGGCCGTTCACGCCCTGCGACTCCTGGCCGACGGCTCCTCGGTGCTGCTGTACGAGTACACGGGCGACCGGACGATGGCCGAGCGGCTCGCGGCCGACCGCCTCGACGGGGCGGTGAGCTGGCAGGTGACCGAGCTGAGTGGCCGGCAGCTGATGTACGCCAACACGACCCCGAGCGCGATGACGGCCGCCATCCTCGGCGTCCTCGACGAGTGGACGGTGGTCGTCGACTGGCCCATCCGTCTCGTCGACGGGCGCGAGGTCGTGCTGACGCTGGTGGGTGACGACGCCGAACTCCAGGGCGCTATCGACGCGGTCCCGGCGGGGGTCCAGGTACAGGTCGAGCGGACGGGGGAGTACCGGCCGGGGTCCGACCGGCTCCTGGCGCGGCTGACGCCCCGGGAGCGCGAGACGCTCCGGGCCGCCGTCGAGCTCGGCTACTACCGGAACCCGCGCGAGGCGACCTACGAGGACGTGGCGGCCGCCGTCGACTGCGCGGCGGGGACCGTCGGCCACCACCTCCGGAACGCGGAGACGAAGGTGATGGGGGCGCTGCTCGGCGACGGGTGAGCGACCGACCAGCACCCCGACGGGCCCTACTCGTCCGGGAGGAGTGCCCGGAGGTAGAGCCAGCGGTTGACCCACAGCTGGCGGGCCGTCGAGAGCGCGAAAAGTACGAGGAAGACGCTCGCGATGAGCATCGGCTCGACCGACGACAGGAACGGCGTCCCGAGGCCGGCGGCGACAACGGTCATCAGCGCGAGCACGCCCAGCGAGCGGTAGTAGTCCGCCCACGTGATGCCGTACTCGTTGACGACCTCCATGTGGACGTACACGTGACGCGCCCCCTCCTCGAGCTGGACCGTCTTCCGGTCCCGGTCGTACTCGATGACGCCCCGCTCGTCGAGTTTCGGGAGATGCGTCTGGTGCAACGAGTTGTAGACGCTCTGCCGGACCTTGCGCGGTGGCGGCGACTCGCCGGCCTCGCGCTCGGCGATTGCCTCCGAGAGATTCCGCAGCGAGACCGACCCCAGCTTCGCCCGGAGCACCTCGACCGTCGCGCGACGCCGGTCGTTCCGGAGTATCTCGTGCACCTCACCCCTGTCGATGCCGTTGTTGTATGTCGGTAGTACCTTCATCGTCCCCCCTCCCTCGGTCTGACGCTGGCACCGGCGATGCCGGATGCTGCCGTGGCAGTCAGTGAGTATCTGGTGCGCTTGACACTGTATAAATCATGAGGTCGTTTGTGAATATTTTTTCAGACGTTTGGCTCCGTCCGCGGTTCGCGGTGGAGGGGGGCTCTCCCCCGTGTGACGGGACGATTAACCGATGCTTTCAGCGCGCTCAACGACCGATTCGAGTCGGATAACGACCCGAATGGGGTCTCGAATTTGGGGTTAGAGCCGCCGAACTACCCGTTTTTCCTCGAGGGTGCGCCATTAGCTTAGTGGATGGGGGGTAGTGGCTTGGGCAAGTCCGGGCGTCCCGACGGGCCCTGGACCGAGACCATGACAGACGAACGCTATCAACTGACGCGGCGGAAGGCGCTCGCGGGGCTCGCAACTGTGGGGGCCGCGGGGGCGGGCGCTGGACTGGGCACGAGTGCCCTGTTCAGCGACACGGAATCGTTCGAGGACAACTCGATCACCGCGGGGACGCTGAACATGACGGTGGAGCTGGAACTCGTCGAGACCAGCGACGAGTTCGCTGCCGCCGGACTGACCTGGGGGAATGGGAACTCCATCGAGCCGGGTGAGAGCTACACCTTCGACGGTGACGAGGTCAGCTTCGCGATCGCCGACGCGAAGCCCGGCGACTGGTTCGTCATCAGGCAGGCGGTCTGTATCGAGGGCAACGCGGGCTACGTGCAGGGCGTGGGCGGTCTCGACAGCAACGACGAGAACTCCGTGACCGAACCCGAGGCCGGTGACGACCCCAACAACTCCACTGTCGACCCGGACGGCGACATCGACGGGAGCGGGGAGCTGGCACAGAACGTCGAGGTCACCGTCTACGAGGGTGACTGGACAAGCGGTGGGGGCGGCACGGTCGAGTTCGCGACACAGAGCCTGCAGAGCTACCTCGGCGCCCTGAGTACCGGCATCATCTACCGGGGAGGAGACGGGCACGGGGACCTGGAGTCCGGAGAGGGTGGCTTCACCGACCCGACCAAGATCGGTGGCGCGAACGGGACCACCTCCGGCCTGAACCCGGATGTCGGCTGCGTGACCAACTACACGCGGTTCGAGATTCCCGACACGGTCGGCAACGAGATCCAGAGCGACTCCGTGCAGTTCGACTTCGGCTGGGAGGCCGAGCAGGCCCGGAACAACGACCCGCCGAGCCCGCTCGACGACGCCGAGTGGCCGTTCGAGTCCGGGAGCCCGGGAGACCCGTCCGGGGGAGGCACATAGCGCCGAGTTCGAGGTGGCGGTAGGCCGACCCATGCTGGTGCATCACGGCGGTTCGACTCCGCCGGTGGGTCCTGCCCGGAGGGGGCGATGACATGAGCAACCGTAAAATCGACATCACGCGACGGAAGGTGCTCGGAGCACTGGGGGCGGTCGGCGCGGCCGGCCTCGGCGCGGGCTTCGGCACGAGTGCGCTGTTCGGCGACACCGAGGAGTTCGTCGGCAACACGCTCGCGGCCGGCAATCTCGACCTCCTGGTCGACTGGCAACAGACCTACGACGGGGCCGGCGACCCCATGTACGTCAACGCCCACCCGGACCACGATGGGGACGGACGCCAGTCGGTCCTCCACCCGACCGAGGAGTACGCGGTCGAGTACACGGAGCGGAACCTCGTCGAGTATCTCACCTGCGACACGCCGGCGTTCGACGACGACTACGACTTCGACGGCGCCGGCGAGCAGGGGTCGCTCGTGGAGCTGACCGACGTCAAGCCCGGCGACTCCGGCGAGATTACGTTCAGCCTCCACCTCTGTGACAATCCTGGCTACATCTGGATGCAGGGCGCGGAGGTTTCGAACTCCGAGCGGGGCTACACGGAGCCGGAGCCGACATCCTCGGAGGATGGCGACATCGACCCGGACGACCCGGACGGCCGGGGTGAACTCGCCGAGAACATCGAGGTCGAAATGTGGTACGACCGGGACTGCGACAACGGCCTCGGCGGGGGAGAGGACGCCGATATCATGTTCACCCTCGACGCCTCCGGATCGATGTTCTACGACCAGTACGGCGGTGTCGTCAGCGACGACCCAATCACCGTCGGCGGTGACACGCGGTCCGAGACGACGAAGATCGACCTCGTCGAGCGGGGGGTCCGCCAGTTCCTCGACGCGCTCGTCGACGCCGGCGGGGACGTGAACATCGAGGTCGGCGTGCTGTTCTTCGACGGCTTCGACCCCGACGACGGAACCCTCGACCACCCGCAGACCCAGCTGTTCGGGCTCGACACCCCATCGAACCTGCGCTCGACGCTCGGGAACTTCCGAGACACCGTCGCCACCCTCACCGGCGGCGGCCCGACCCCGAGCGACGGCGGTGGCATCAGCACCGGGACGGCGCTGGAGCCGGGCATCGAGCAGGCCCAGCAGGAACTCGACAATAACGGTCGTGGGGTGGGGGCGGTCAACGTCGTCTTCACCGACGGTGAGCCCTACCGCGGCGGCTCGCTCCAGCAGTCGTACTTCGATGGCGTGGAGGGTGCGGCCGACGACGCCCGTAGCGACGATCCAGCTCCCGCCACGGACCTGTACGTCATCGGCGATCAGACGAGCAATGCGGACGCTCAGGACCTCCTCGAATCCATGGCGGGCCCCGCCGACTCGGGCGGCGGCGACGCGAGCTACCTGTTCGAACTGACCGACTCGAACTCCATCCCACAGCTGTTCCAGCAGGTCGCGCTGCTCTTCCTCCCGGAGGAGGCGTTCTTCGAGGGGACGCTCGCGGAGGCGCTGACTAAACTGTCGGACGGGGACGGGATTCCACTCGATGCCAACCGCATCACGGAGGTGCGGAGCTGCTACATGCCCGAGATGACGCAGTGTCTCGGCTTCCGGTGGGAGCTCCCGGCGGAGGTCGGGAATCTGGTCCAGAGCGACTCGGTGGCGTTCGATCTCGGCTTCTACACCGAGCAATGCCGGAACAACGGAGCCTCGACGCCGATATCGACCGAGTAGCTCCGAGCCGAACGTCCCCTCATCCGCGACCCACCCACGCTGGTGCATCACGGCGGTTCGACTCCGCCGGTGGGCCTCTCCCGACTGGGGGGTAATCATGACAGACCGGGACTTCGAACTCACGCGGCGGAAGGCACTCGCGGGGCTCGCTACGGTGGGCGCCGCTGGAGCGGGCGCTGGACTGGGCACGAGCGCCCTGTTCAGCGACACCGAATCGTTCGACGACAACATCTTGCAGGCGGGGACGCTCGACCTCGTGGTCGACTACTACACCAGTACGGACCAGGGGTCGTTCGGCTCCAGTAGCCAGAGCGGCGAGGTCAACGGCGACGGGACAACGGTGTACGACTACACCGTCTCGGACGTGAAGCCGGGCGACAGCGGGACGCTCGTGTTCTGCCCGAAGCTCGTCACGAATCCCGGGTGGCTCTGGGTCGGTTCCGACGGTGTGACCGACTACGAGAACGGACAGACCGAGCCGGAGGGTGGCGTCGACGCCACGCCCGGCGGCAGCCTGAACGGGACGAACGACGGCGCGGGCGCTGGCGATCTGAGCTGTGCGATGGATGTGACGGTCTCGTATGCCGAGAGCGCGAGTCTCGACGGCGATCAGGTGGTCTGCAGCAACCCCCGAGAGCTGAACAATCCTGACGACTACACGCTGGCCGACCTTTCGAAGGAGCTAGAGACCGGCTTCCCGCTCGACGGGGACGAGCCGGTGAACGACGACGGTTCGGCGACGCCGTATCCCGGCTCCAGCGGCGCCGACGACCAGCAGGGGCCGTGTCTCTGCATCGAGTGGGAGGTGCCGACGGACGTCGGCAACGAGATCCAGTCCGACGCCATCGAGTTCAGCTTCCAGTTCGTCGCCCAGCAGGCGCGGAACAACCCCGACCCGGCCAACCCGTTCGTCGACGCGGTGGTTTCCTCGGGCGACTCCATCCAGGCTGCCATCGACGCCGCCTCCCCCGGCGATGTCATCATGGTCAAACCCGGGACGTACGCTGAGCAGGTGACGGTCGACGTGCCGGACCTCCTGCTGTTCTCGCGGGACCCGGCCGCGACGACCATCACCGACCAGGTCGTCGTGAGCGCGGACGGGGCGACCCTCTGTGGGTTCACCGTCTCGCCGCCGGATGCGACTTCAACCGCTGGGGAAGACGAAGCAATCAGGGTCAGTCCCAGCCCGGACGACGTGACAATCGTCAATAATATCGTGGAGAACTTTCGTCGTGCTCCCGGTTCGAGCGGGTTCTTCGGCACGGACGGAATCAACGTGTTCGGCGGTCAAGATAACTCCCCTTCGGATACAATCAACAACGTGACCGTTCGGGACAATACGGTCCGGAACGTCTACAACTCCGTCTCTGGTGGTTCGACCGGAGTCAGCATCCAGGGGAACGTGGATGGGGCGACGGTCAAGGGTAACACAATTGAGGAGATAGGCGTGGATACGTCCGGAAATCCGGTCAATTCCTATGCGTTCGGTGTGATAATTCGCGGGACCGGTAACCATGGTGTCGACCCAAAGAACGTCGACATCGTCGACAACGATATCTCATCGGTTCTCGCCAGTGATAGTACTCAGTATCTTGGCGTTGGATGCGCCGTTGATGCGACCGGGCCGAACTACCTGGCCCGCAACAATACCATCAACAATATCAATATCGGAGTTGAGTTGAAGGGGGCTGCGACGGAGCTGACCCTGCTCGAGAACAGCATCAGCAACATCGACAACAGCGTCAACAACACCAACAACCCGAGCGTCCCGCCGCTCTACCTCGGCGATCAGACCGGGAACGCACCAATCGGGACGTTCATCGCCGACAACTCCTACGACGTGGCGGTGACGTCGGGCGGGCCGTTCGGGGCATATCTCCAGGCAATCGTCCCGCAGTAGGTACGCTTAACGCAACCCACGCTCGGCATCTCGGCGGTTCGACTCCGCCGGTGGGCCTCGAACGAGGCACAACACATGACACACGAATCGGCTGGCGGACGATGCCCGGCGGGACCGCACCCGTCGAGCGCGCAGTACCCCTGCCGGAGCAACAGGTCCTCCATGCCGAGAGACGCCCAGAGGGTCGAGAGTCGGCTCGGGCGGTCGACCTGTCTGATGAATTACTTTTCAGGGGGTTTATGCTATTGGTCATCGCATGACACGGCAGAGCCGAACGACCGGGGGGTCCGACGCTCGGAGGGGGGACAAGATGACCAACGATGACGGCGACCGGGGAATCGCCCGCCGGAAGGTACTGGCAGCCGCGGCTGGGGCGGGCGGGCTCGGGGTCGTCGGCGGCGTCGGGAGCGCGGCGCTCCTCCGGGACGAGGAGTCCTTCAGTGGCCTGTTCGAGAGCGGCTCGTTAGAGCTGGATGTCGCCTGGAACAACACCGACGGCGAGAACCTGACTGCGAAGCTCGAGACGGGCAACACGAGCGGACAGGAGCTTCTGGATATCTCGCTCCCGGGTTCGGAGAACAACCCGGCGCACGTCTGGTTCCAGCCGACCTGTCCGCCCGAATCCGCAGCCGGGCTCGCCGACGCGCTGGAACTCTCCGTCCGCTACGCCGACGCACAGGGGACGCCAGGCGACCACGTCCTGGACGCCGACGGAGTGGCCATCGACGGCCGGACCCTCCGTGACCTCGCCGAACAGCCGGGAACGAAGCTCCAGTTCGGCGACGACGGATGTCTGGACGCGGACACGACTCGATACCTCCTCGTCGGGTGGGAGTACACCGAGGACTCCGCGGAGTTCGACGAGACGGACTTCGACCTGGAGTTCTTCGCCGAGCAGTGTCGCAACAACGACGCACCGACGAACCCGTACGAGCCGCTGTCGTGTCCCGTGTCGTCGGGGAAGGATATCAGCTGGGTCGCGTTCTGCGCGGCGGACGGAGAGACCCTGACGGACGGCGACCTGGTGTTCACCGTGAGCGGGGACACCCTCGACCTGACGAGCGCACCGTCGACGCTGGAGACCGTGGTGCTGAAGTACGGCCCCGAGATTCGGGTCTTCACCGACCCAGGTACGTCGGGCACCTTCACCACGGCGACGGGCGGGACGACCTACGACAAGAGCGGCAACTCGTTTCCCGGCAGCGGCCGGACAAACTCGGAACCGTGCCCCGGCATGTGCGGGCTGAAGTACGAGAGAACGTTCCAGACGCCGGAATCGAAGGGGTGCGAAGAATGACAGACACCGAACTCGAACGTGACGGCGGCGACGACGTGCTCGGATCAGTACCCTGGCGGCGGCTACTGTCGGTGGTGGGGACACTCCTCGTCGTCGCCCTCGTCCTGCCGTTCGTCGTCTACGCAGTGCCGGGCGTCGTCGGCGCCGACGCGAGCTACGTCGTGCTCTCGGGGAGCATGGAGCCGGCGATGAGTGCGGGCGATGTCATCGTCGTCGACGCGGCGCCGCCGTCGACCATCTCGGCGGGCGACGTGGTGACCTTCGCGGCGGCGGGCGAGACGCGACCGACGACCCACCGGGTCATCGAGGTGGTCGAGACCGAGCAGGGGCTCGCGTTCCGGACCGCGGGGGACGCGAACGAGGACCCCGACCCGGCACTGGTGACTGCCGACCAGGTCCGCGGTGTGGTGCCGACCGTCGGGGGCCACCTGTTCGTCATCCCGCTGGTCGGCTACGTCATCCAGTTCGCCGGGACCACCACGGGAATCCTCACGCTCCTCGTCGCGCCGCTGGTGTTGCTGGTACTCTCGGAGGCGTACGTGCTCGTGCGGTCCAGTCGCGGCGGGGACGGCGCCAGCGAGGAGCCGGGCGACCCCGAACCGGGTGCGTCCACCGAGCCCGACCCCATAGCGACGACCGGAACCACGGCGGCGACAGCCGACGGGGACGCCGCGCCCGCCGACGCGGCGAACGAGGACGGCGGGTTCACGCTGACCCCGATGGACCTCCGGCTGACGGTCGGAGTCCTGTTCCTGTTCACGGCGTACGCCGTGTGGGTGGCCTACGCGACCCTGGAGGTCTGGGCCGTGACGGGCGCCACGACCGTTGGCGCGACGCTCGTCCTCGTCGGGGCGATGTACCTGTTCGGGGGCTCACCACCCGAGACGGAAACGCGGTCGGGCGCCGATGCTCCGGCGACCGTCCCCGCCACCGCCGCGAGGACATCAGAGCGTCGTCACGAGGCGGTCCACGATGGCGGGACCGAGCGAGCTGCCGTGCGAGGCGCCGGAACTCTCCGGACGGGGACCGACGGCCCCGTCTTCGGGGAACCGCTCGATGGAGCGGTGCCCGGAGAGGCGGCTCCCGGCCGAGACGGCGCCGATGTGGTCGTGCCCCGGTCGCCGACCGGGACCACCGAACCGGCAGTCTCCGAGGCGGAGTCGGCCCCTGCTCCGGCACCAGTCGTCACGCCCGACCAGCTGGAACCGGCTATCGTACCTGTCGACCTGGATTCGCTATCGGGTCCGCCCGTGGACGGACCCGCCGATAGTACTCCGACAGCCGAGACGGAGGAGACGGGCCGCGGGGGGGCACAGCCCCCGTCGAAGAACCCGCTGATCGCGGTCCCGTTCGTCCTGCTCTACTACGTCGGGTACGCGGTCGTAGAGCCGACTCGATTCGTCTATCGGCGACTATCCGCCGTCCGCGGGGGTGGTTCGGATGACTGACCGCCGAAGGGCCGTCCTGGTGGTCGTGCTGGTGTTCGGGCTGAGCATCGCTGGCGGACACACCTACGCCGCGTTCACCGATGAGGAGGAGGTGTCGGTCACCATCGACGCGTCCGCGCTCGGGGGGTCCGGCGGCGGCAACAGCGGTACTTCCGGCGTCTCGGTGTTCGCCGAGGAGTCGGGCGGTAAGGGTTCCTCCATCACCGCTCCGACTCCGACTCCACCCCCGGAATCGCCGGCGACCGAGACGGGCACCGTGACAGGCGACACCGAGACGAAGACCGGCACGGCTTCGACCCCGACCCCCACGGCCACCGACTCGCCGACACCGATGCCGGAGTCCCCCGACGGTGGCGAGCAGATCACCGAATCGGGCTGATCGCCGGATGCTCCTCCGGATTCCCAATCCATCCATCGCTGCCCTCGTCCCGGGGATGGCCCCTGGAACGCACAAGCGCAACGTGCTGGTGTTACTCGTCTATCTCCTCGTGTCGTTCGTCGTGCTGTCCGCGACAGGCATCGGCATGCCCACGATTCTGCGCTGAGTAGCCAAGAGCCACCGACAGGACGGTCACGTCGATGTCCCTGCTGCAGGGGGCAGGCGGCCGGCCCTCGGGGAACAGGTGTCCGAACATCAAGGGTCGGCCGGGAGTGACCTTTGTTATCTGGGGCCTAGCGGCCGCGTCGACACCCCTGACCGCGAGTGGCTACGGACAGTCCTTCCCGTCCAAAGATTCTCGGTGCTTCGCCCACCGAGGCGGCGATATTCGGCGCTCTCGGCCGACCTCGGTCACCGGCGAGTAACGAAGCACCTATCACCGGGGCTGGCAAGATAACGACCAAATGGCTACACCGGATTCGGGTGCGAACGAGTTCGTCCTCTGGCTGGACGAGATCGGGTCAGACGACCTCGATCTGGTCGGCGGCAAGGGCGCCTCTCTCGGGGAGATGACCGCTGCCGGCCTCCCCGTCCCGCCGGGGTTCGTGGTGACCGCGGGCAGCTATCGCGAGTTCATCGAGTCCACGGGTATCGACGAGGAACTGTTCGAGGCCGTCGACGTGGACGCCGAGGACTCGACCGCGCTCGCCGAGGCCGAGGCCCACGCCAAAGAGCTCATCCTCGAGACGGAGATGCCCGAGGAGATGCGCCAGGGCATCCTCGATGCGTACGCCGCCCTCGACGACGGCGAGGCGTTCGTCGCGGTGCGGTCCTCGGCGACCGCCGAGGACCTCCCGGACGCCTCCTTCGCCGGCCAGCAGGAGACCTTCCTCAACATCACCGGTGAGGACCTCATCGACCGCGTGAAGCGGTGCTGGGCCTCCCTCTTTACGCAGCGCGCCATCTACTACCGGCAGGAGCAGGGCTTCGCCCACGACAAGGTCGACATCGCGGTCGTCGTCCAGCGGATGGTCGACGCCGAGAAGTCCGGCGTCATGTTCACCTCGCATCCCTCCACGGGTGAGCCGAAGATCATCATCGAGGCCGCGTGGGGGCTCGGCGAGGCCGTCGTCTCGGGGTCGGTCTCCCCCGACAACTACGTCATCGACCGCGAGACGGGCGAGGTGCTCGACGCCACTATCGCGGACAAGAAGACCATGATGGAGAAGGACCCCGAGACGGGGTCGACCATCGAGCGCGAGGTAGACGAGGAACTGCGTGAGGCGCAGGTCCTCGACGAGAACGAGATCGAGCTGCTCATCGATATCGGCGAGCGCGCCGAGGACCACTACGACGACCCCCAGGACGTCGAGTGGGCCATCACGGACGAGGGCGTGTTCATGCTCCAGTCCCGGCCCATCACGACCATCAGCGACGCGAGCGCCGGGGCAGGCGCTGATGCGGCCGTAAGCGACGGAAGTGGGAACGGCGAGGACGACGACGTCCTGCTGAAGGGGCTGGGCGCCTCGCCCGGTATCGTGAGCGGCGCGGCCCGCGTCGTCCGCAAGCTCGACGGGCTCGACAAGGTCGGCGAGGGCGACATCATCGTCACCGAGATGACGACGCCGGACATGGTGCCCGCGATGAAGCGCGCCGCCGGCATCGTCACCGACGAGGGCGGGATGACCTCTCACGCCGCCATCGTCTCGCGCGAGCTCGGCGTTCCCGCCGTGGTCGGCACCGGTACCGGCTCGGAGGTGCTGGGTGACGGCCAGCTCATCACCATCGACGGGGACAAGGGGACCGTCACGGAGGGGAGCGCCGACGAGGAGACCACCAAGGAGGACCGCCTGGAGGAGGTCCGCCCGCAGAACCCCGTCAAGCCGATGACCGCGACGGAGGTCAAGGTGAACGTCTCCATCCCCGAGGCCGCCGAGCGCGCGGCCCAGACCGGCGCCGACGGCGTGGGGCTGCTCCGGATGGAGCACATGATCCTCTCGACGAACGAGACGCCCGAGCACTACATCGAGAACCACGGCGAGGACGCCTACATCGACGAGATAATCAACGGCGTGCGCGGTGTCGCCGACGAGTTCTACCCGCGCCCGGTCCGGGTCCGCACCCTCGACGCCCCGACCGACGAGTTCCGCCAGCTGGAGGGCGGCGACGACGAGCCCCACGAGCACAACCCGATGCTGGGCTATCGTGGCGTCCGGCGCTCGCTCGACCGGCCGGACGTGTTCGCCCACGAGCTGGAGGCGTTCCGCCGGCTCTGGGAGATGGGCTACGACAACGTCGAGCTGATGCTCCCGCTGGTCAACGACGCCGAGGACGTCATCCAGGCCCGGAACCTGATGGAGGAGGCCGGCATCGACTGGGAGAAGCGCAACTGGGGCGTGATGATCGAGACGCCCGCCGCCGCGCTCACCGTCGAGTCGATGGTCGAGCACGGCATCGACTTCGCCTCCTTCGGGACGAACGACCTGACCCAGTACACGCTCGCGGTCGACCGGAACAACGGCAACGTCGCCGACCGGTTCGACGAACTCCACCCCGCAGTCCTCGAACTCATCGGGGAGGTCATCGAGACCTGCCGCGAGCACGACGTGGCGACCTCCATCTGTGGGCAGGCCGGCTCGAAGCCGGAGATGGCGCGCTTCCTCGTCAACGAGGGGGTGTCGTCCATCTCGGCCAACATCGACGCGGTGCGCGATGTCCAGCACGAGGTCAAGCGCGTCGAGCAGAAGCTCCTGCTCGACTCCGTGCGGTAATCCGGGTCGCGCTCTTTCCGGCCACGTGCGGCACGTGTCGGCAGGGCAGAACGTTCACCACGAGTCACGAGGCTTTTACCGCACCATCGCCGACCGGGAGCCATGCAACGGTCCCCGCTCGCGACAGTGGCGCTCGCCGTCCTGCTGGTGACGGCCGGCTGTAGCGGCGTGTTCGGCGGTGACGGCGCGACCTCTCCCGCCGAGCCGACGCCGGCCGACGGCGACACGGCGAACACGGTGCCCGGCGTCGAGAACGGCCAGGTGACGAACGCGACGGCGTTGCTGGCGGCTCACGAGCGGGGCCTGGTGGCTGCGGGCTTCGAGAACCGGCTCCAGCTGAACGCGACCATCTCGTACCGAGGGGAACCGGTGAAATCGGTCCGGGAGAAACGGGTCATCACCGAACCCGGGGCGAGCGCGTACCGCTTCCGGGTGGTCAATCAGCAAGGTGGTAGCGGTGTCCGGTTCGACCACTGGGGCAACGAGTCCATCTGGGTCTCCCGGGGGACGCTCGGGGACCGGACGACCTACCAGGTTCGTGACCGGTCGGCCGGGACGGGCGGGCTCACCATCAGCGGCATCATGACGAACTACATCAACGGTTCGGCGGCGACCGTCACGAACGTCAGCGAGCGCGACGGGCTGACGCTGGCCACCTTCGAGACGACCACACCGCCGACGGACCCCGACGCCCTCCCAGACAACGCGACGAACGTCCGCGACTACCGGCTCCGGTTCGTGGCCGACTCGCAGGGCCGGATTCACGCACTGGTCGCCCGGGGGACGTACGATATCCAGGGTGAATCCAGCACGTTCTCCGTCGGCTACCGGACCGTCGGGCTCGGTGACCGGTCCGTGTCCCAGCCCGACTGGGCAAGTCAGGCCCTGCAGAACGGGAGTGGCTGAGGCTCCGACCGGTCAATCGAGGTCCGCCCCTCGGTAGCGACGGCCCCATCCGGAGAGCGCGAGTGAACCACGCCAGCGGGGTTGTATACCCCCCGCCAGTCCGTGGCGCAATACCTAAGAGAACGCCTCCACTGGTACGTGTCTAGATGCAGCGGGTCGAACAGGATCCACAGGACTTCGGGCAAGTTCTCTCGTCGATGTGCACGGAGCCGCACCCGGCTGCGCGGGACGCGGCCGAGCGGTTCCTCGCGACCAACCCGGGAGACCCGGGGACGTACGAGACCGTCGCCAAGCTGGAACGCCGTGCGGTGGACCTGCTCGGGGAGATCGTCGGCCTGCCGGACGTCGCGGGCTACGTCGCCTCGGGCGGCACCGAGGCTAACATCCAGGCGGTCCGCATCGCGCGCAACCGCTTCGAGACCGACACCCGGAACCCGAACGTCGTCGCGCCCCAGCACGCACACTTCTCCTTCTGGAAGGCCGCCGACGTACTCGGCGTCGAGTTGCGGACGGCGCCGCTGTCGAACTACACGGCCAACCTCGAGGCCATCAAGCAACAGGTCGACGAGGACACCATCGCCGTCGTCGGCGTCGCCGGCTCCACCGAGTACGGTCGCGTCGACGACATCCCGGCGCTGGCCGACATCGCGGCCGACGTCGGCGCACTCTGTCACGTCGACGCCGCGTGGGGTGGGTTCGTCCTGCCGTTCACCAGCCACGACTGGAACTTCGCCTCCGCCGACGTCGACACGATGACCATCGACCCGCACAAGATGGGGCAGGCGGCCGTCCCCGCGGGCGGCCTGCTCGCGCGCGGTCCCGAGTTCCTCGACGAACTCGCCATCGATACGCCCTACCTCGAATCGACCTCGCAGGTGACGCTCACCGGAACCCGCTCCGGTGCGGGCGTCGCCTCTGCAGTGGCGGCGATGGAGACACTGTGGCCCGACGGCTACCGCGAGCAGTACTACGAGTCCCAGGCCAACGCCGAGTGGCTCGCCAAGAAACTCCGCACCCGGGGCTGCGAGGTGGTGCCGCCCGTCCTCCCCATCGTCGCGGCGGACATGCCCGACCGCCTCATCGACACCCTGCGCGACCGCGGCTGGCGGCTCTCGCGCACGGGAACCGACGAGGCCCGCGTCGTGATGATGCCCCACGTCGACCGCTCGATGCTCCGGGAGTTCGTCTCCGACATCGACGACATCTTCGCCGAGTTCGATATCGGGCGGTGAGCGGTTCTCGCGACGGCTCCATCGACCACCCGAGCGTCGTGAGCCGCGCTACCCCTCGTCGCCTGATGGCGGCACCACGTCGAACGCGTCCGGGTCGGCGTCCGCGACCGCGGGGAGGTGCCGGACCCGTGGCCGCAACAGGACGTAGAGCCCGGTGAACCCGAAGCCGAAGGCGGCCAGCCCCATCGTCGTGGTCGTTCCCAGCACCGCGGCGACGAGGCCGCCGACCAGCGAGCCGAGCGGGAGTGTGGCGCCCGACGCGGTGCCCTTGATGGACGAGACGCGGCCGAGCAGGTCGGTCGGGAAGACGGTCTGGTTCAGCGTCGCCGTGAGCACGCCGCTGGCGCCGGCGGGCACCCACGCGAGCCCGAACAGGGTGACGGTGAGCGCGGCCGACGGTGCGTACACGGCAGCGAGCCAGCAGCCGGCGGCCAGCGAGTGGCCGACCAGCAGCAGCCAGCCGTACGGGACACCCTCCAGGGACGGCGCGATGAGGGAGCCGACGAGCCGACCGATGCCGAGCGCGCCGAGCATGAGGCCGTAGGCGGCGGGGCCGCCGAGCGCGTCGCCGAACGCCGGCAGGATGGCCAGCGTCACGCCGGTCGCCAGGTTGGCGACCGCGGTCATCAGGACCAGCTCGACGAAGACGGTCCCCCGGAGCACCTCGATGCCGTCTCGCAGGTCGGCCACGTACGACCCGAGCACGGAGTCGCGCGGCTGCTCGGTCCCGGGGTCCGGCTCGCCGGTCGCGGTGACGGCGATACCGGCGAACAGCAGGCTCGCGACGGCGAACGTCGCCGAGTCGAACAGGAACAGCGTCGTCGCGCCGAAGACGGCGATGAAGGCGCCGCCGAGCGCGTCGAACACCATGTCCAGTCCGAGCGTCACGGTCGCGAGCGCGGAGTTGGCCTGCGACAGCCGGCCGTCGTCGACGATGCGGGGGACGAGCGTCGCCTGCATCGGCGCCATCAGCAGCGTCGCCAGCGTCAGCAGCGGCACCACCGCGAGGATGACGCCGACGCTCAAATGCCCCGTCACCGCCGCGAGCGGTATCAGGAGGACGACGACCCCCTGCAGGACCTGCGACCCGACCAGCACGGGTCGCAGCGGGAGTCGGTCCACGAGCGGCCCCGCGAGGATTTGCAGGAGCCACGGCAGCAACAGCAGCGCGTTCGTGACCCCCGTCAGGACCGTCGAGCCGCTGAGCTCGAAGACCAGCCACAGGACGGCGACGGTGTAGAGACTGTCCCCGGCGTTGGTCACGAACTGCCCCGCGAAGAACCGCCGGAAGTCGCGGTTCCGCCACAGGGACGACACCTCCCCGTCGGCGTGGGTGGTGTCGCTGGCGTCGGCTGTGTCGGTGGTGGTCATCGCCGACCACCACCGGTGGTGGCGACTCCTCGGCCGGATGGCTGGGGCGACTGCGAGCGATGTGTCCGTGCGAACGGCGATACGTGGTCGCGTGAGCCCTGGCGGTGTGCCAGCGACTCGTCGGAGAGTGGCATGTGCGCGTGTGTTCGGTGGATGAACTGCGGCTACAGGACGTAGCGGAGCGGCGCGAACCCGGGTGCTGCAGCTATCGGGCCCGCCGCGCGGCAGGAGGCGAGAGGGGGTCGAACACCGGACGACACGCGGGCCGGTGGGTCATGGGACGCTTCGTCGGGTTCGTATCGCACGACCGGTATAGGTCTAGGGGTGCCCCGTTACGAGACTCCACACCACGCCGTGGCTGTCGACGGGCGACCGTTCGTGGCACGCCACCGGGCGAATTATTCTATATATTGTTGCCGATATTCGAAACAATTGCGAAATTATTGGTTTATGCTGGCGGATAGCTGATGTATAGAAACGGTTCGAAAATTCAGATATCTGCGGTGTGCTGTTCAGTCCCCGGCCGCGCTCGACAGCACACCCGCGTCGCGGAGGTCCTCGCCGCCGACGGAGGTCCGCAGGTCGGAGGCGTCCATGCCGTCGTCCTGCGTGGCGCCGAAGTTCTCGGCGTAGAGTTCCTCGACGCGCTGGAGCTCCTCGTCGTCGAGTGCGGGCGTGTCGGGTGCGGCGGCCCACTCGTCGATGTCGTCGCTCGTGCGGAACGTCGGCGTGACGGTGGCCATCTCGTCGAACGAGAGGAGCCACTGGATGGCAGCCTGCCCGAGCGTCCGTGCCCCATCGCGCTCGAGGAAGCGGACGTTCTCGACCTTCTCCCAGCCGGCCTCGTACCACGCGGTCGGGCGGTGGCCGCGGTGGTCTCCCTCGTCGAGTTCCGTCTCGGGTGTCACCTGCTCGTTCAGGAGCCCGGAGGAGTGCGGCACCCGGGCCATCACGCTCGTGTCGGCGTTCTCGGCGCGGATGGTCTCGATGAAGTGCCGGCCGGGCGTCTGCTCGAACATGTTGAAGACGGTCTGGACGACGTCGAACTCGTGGGCGACGGCGGCGTCCCCCTCGGCGAGCCAGCCGATGGAGGGGCCGAGCGCCCACCCAATCGCGTCGACGCGGCCCTGCTCGCGCTGCTGGTCGAGCCACTCCAGCACCTCCTCGTCGACCTCGTCGGCGTTGGCGTTGTGGAGCTGGAGCAGTTCGACGTGGTCCGTGCCGAGCCGGTCGAGGCTCTTCTCGAACGCCTCGTCGAGGTACTCCACGTCCAGCTCCTTCGGCAGTTCGCCGTGGCCGGCCTGCGGGTTGTTGTAGAAGTCGTAGCCGACCTTCGTGCCGAGGACGACCTCGTCGCGGTGCTCGGCGAGCGCGCGCCCCAGCAGCCGCTCGGAGTCGCCGTGACCGTACACGTCGCTCGTGTCGAAGTAGGTGATACCCCGGTCCAGCGCGTGCTGGACCATCTCGACGGCCTGCTCCTCGGTGCGGTCGCCCCACCAGTCCGTACCGACGACCCACGCGCCGAAGCTGACCTCGCTGACCTCGACGCCGGAGCCGCCGAGTTCTCGATGGTTCATACGCCCCGTTCGGGCGCGGTCGCACTTAGCGGATGCGGTCAGTTCCCGGCTCGTGGGGACGGTGGGGTGGCACCGTGGGGTGGAGTAGCACCGGCTTGACGGCGGGACGGCCTCCCGCCGCGAGCGCGGTCGTGCGGAAACCGCGCCACGGCGCCGGTTACACCGACGTAACGGCAACCCCTATGCCGCCGGACCGACTACCGGGCGGGTATGACCAAACGTCACGTCCGCCTGCCGGTCGAGGCCGAGGAGGGCCTTCAGGCGTTCCTGGAGGACGTGGACCGGCGGCTCGGCGACCCCGAGGAGGACACCTGCGCGGTCGTCACGGAGACGCTCGTCGACCTGTTCGGCGACCGCGACGCCTACGACCGCTGGCAGGCCGGCGAGGAGGTCTCGCCCGCCGAACGCGTCCGGTTGCAGGGCTACGACCCCTGTAACGCCACGCTCGAGTCGGAGTACTACGCCGAGAAGGACGAGGACCGGTTCCAGGCGTCGAAGTACCTGCAGTGGCTCTGGAGACAGTTCGACGCCACGCCGATGGCCGACAACGTGGAGTTCGCGCTCCGCTTCCGTCGGATGCTCGCGAATCACCTCTTCGAGGACTGCGGGGAGAACTGCCGCTTCTTCAAGGGCATCTCGATGACCTACGGCCACAACATCGAGGTCGGCGACAACGTCGTCATCCACGACGACGTCCACCTCGACGACCGCGGGCAGCTCACCATCGGCGACCGCGTCTCCATCAGCGACGGCGTCCACGTCTACAGCCACGACCACGACATCGTCGACCAGACCCACGTGGACAACTACCACACCATCGTCGAGGACGACGTCCGCCTCACCTACGACGCCGTCGTCCAGGCCGGCTGCAGGGTCGGCGAGAACGCCGTCGTCGGCTCGCGCGCGGTCGTGCAGGACGATATCCCGGCCCACCACATCGCCGTCGGGACGCCCGCCAAGAGCGTGAAGGTGAAACCCGGCTGGGAGTCCGTCGCCGAACCGGTCGATGCGGACCACGAGCGCGGGAAGGAGGGCCGCTGCATCGACTACGACCTGCCCGACGACCTGGAGCAGTTCGACGAGTTCCAGCGGGACCTGCAGCCGCCGGACCGCCCCGACGCGACCGCCGACGCGGACGACGACTGACGCCCGCCACTGCGACCTGTCGGCCGTCCATCGTCTATCGGCCGTCCGTCACTCGAAGAGGTCGTACAGCCGTACGTCGCCGTTGCCCGACTCGCAGGTCAGTTCGTGCCCGCCCCCGGCGAGTTGGCCAGTGACGCGGTTCCCGCTCCCCGAGCGGTTCTGCAGGTCGACCCCCTCGACGATGATGTCGCCGTTCCCGACCGAGAGCTCCACATCGGCCGGGAGGTAGCCCGGGACGCCGATATCGACGTCGCCGTTGCCCGAGGAACAGGTCAGCGCCTCGAAGAGGGTGAACAGCTCGACCGCCACGTCACCGTTGGCGCTCCGCGCGCCCGCCAGGCCGGTCGTCCCGGTCGCCTCGACATCGCCGTTAGCCGTCTCCAGTTCCGGGGCGCCGTCGATGTCATCGGCGGTGACATCACCGTTGGCCGACCGGAGCGTCGCGTCGCCCGCCACGCCCGAGACGGTCACGTCGCCGTTGCCGGTACTGGCCGCGACGAGCGGGTACCCGTCGGGCACCCGGACGGTCAGGTCCACCGAGACGCGCCCTGGGGCCAGGGCATCCTCGTAGTCCGTCTCGAGTTCGAGCGTGCCGTCCTCGACCCCCGAGACGACCGAGACGCGGTCGAAACGGTCGCGGTTCCCCCGGGTGCGCTTCACGATGGCGACCTCCACGTCGTCGCCCTCCGGCATCTGCTCGACGACGATGTCACCGTTCGCGTTCGAGACGTCGATGGCGGTGTCGGCCGGGATGCTGTAGACGTTCGTCGAGCGCTCGATCTCCAGCACCCCGGTGCCGAAGGCACAGCCAGCGAGTGCCGCCGTCGTGGCGACTGCCCCGGTGGCGAGGAACGCTCGACGGGTCGGCGAGTGGGTCGTGGCGGTGTCGTGGCTGTGACCGGTGTCGTGGCTGCGGTCGTCGGAGGGCATCTTCGAGTACCCCGGCACGCCCCGGCGGAAAACGGTTTTCGGTGGCTCTCAGGCGATGTCCGCGAACCAGCCGTCGCGGTACCCCTCCCAGACGAGCGCCACACCGGCGACGAGGCCGACGAGCCCCGTCAGGACCTCCATGATGCCGACCCAGGGCGGGAAGACGAAGCCCAGCCAGGACTCGACGGTGGCGATGGTGTCCCCGACGCCACCCGTGGAGCGGCTCTGCAGCTTGCCGCCCGCCGGTACGTCGTCGGGCTCCTCGGCCAGCGGCTCGTCGCCGGTCCCGAGGCGGTCGGCCTCGTAGACGATGCCCTTGCGGTCGGCCAGCGAGTGCGACCAGACGACGCTCCCGTTGGGACCGACCTCCAGCACCCGGAAGTTCCGTGAGTCGGTGACGAGGGTGTTCCCGTTGGGGAGGCGGTCGGCGTCCCGCGGCCAGGCCAGCTTCTCACCCGACCCCGTCCCGTCGTACTCCCAGACGACGGAGCCGTTCGAGGCGTGGACCTCGACGATGCGGTCGTTCTCCGAATCCGCGACGAGCAGGGTATCGTGGCGCTCCAGCCGGTTGGGGTTGTGCTGCTCGTTCATCACCTCGTGGCGCGTGGGCGCCCCCACGACGCCGACGATGTCTCCGGAGGGACGCTCGACCTCGATGGTGGTGTCGAAGTTCCGGATGGACATCTGGAAGTTGCCGTTCTCCAGCAGGTCCACGTCGTTCATGTGGGTCCAGTCGCTCTCGGGGCCCTTCCGCCGGAACTCCTCCTGTTCCTCCTCGGGCAGCGGGGCGACGTACTCGTTCCAGAACTCGGTGCCCTCGGTGAGGTGGTTCTCGGCGTACCACTCCCACGTTATCTTGCCGGACTGGTCGACGGTGAACGTCCGGTCGTTGCCCATGTCGATGATGACGGTCTCCCCGCTCGGGAGCCGGTCGGCGTCGTGAACCTCGTGGTGGGTCGGGAAGGCGTCGTACCAGGAGTGCTCCCAGACGACCTCGTTCGTCTCGGGGTTCACCTCGACGACACGGTTGTAGATGCAGCCGTTCTTGCCGGCCGGGCGCTCGCCGTTGTAGTACTCGTCCGGGCAGCGGACGTTCTCGGCGAGCGGGTTCTGCCCGAACGCGACCTGTACGTTCCCGTTGTCGAGCGCCTCGGCGTCGAACACGTAGGCGTGGGGCGGGTCGTAGGTCCAGGTTCGCGTGCCGTTCCGGTCGACGATTATCGCCTGTCCGTTGTCCTCGGTGAACCAGCCGTACACCTGCACCGAGATGAGCGTCTTGCCGGGGTAGGCGCCCTCGCCGCCCTCGGGGGTGTCGGGCGTTGCTGGCTGTGCGCCGGGCGCGGGGGCTGTGGCGGCCTGCCCGACGAGCAGGACCACCGAGAGGAGGAGAACGACCGCGGGGACCAACAGGCGGCGGTTCATACACGCCGACTACGCGTCACCGCGCATAGGCGTGACGGTCACGGGTAGGACACGGTCCCGCCCGGTCGGGACCGGCCCGCAGCTACTCCATCGCGACGTAGGTCTGTGTGTCCTCGACGCCGTCGATGTTCTGGATGGAGTCGGCGGCGACGGTCTTGACCTCCGCCGGCGAGGGGACATCCAGTGTCGCGATGAGGTCGACATCGCCCGCGACGACGGCCGCGTCGACGACCCCCTCGATGGACTCGACCTCCCGGAGCAGTCGGTCGGCCTCCCCGGTGTGGGCCTTCACCATCACGTAGGCGCGCACCATCCTCACTCACCTCCGGCGGCCGCGGCGGCCACCTGCTGTGCGTCGCTCCCCCCGACGATGAGGTGCCGGACGTCACCCAGCACGTCGAACCCGGCGATGACGACGAGCCGGTCGCCCTCCTCCAGGGACTGGTCGGGCTCGGGGATCTCGACCGGGCTGCCGGCCTTGCCGAACGCGAGCAGCCGGGAGTTGGCGGGCATCTCCAGCTCCGAGAGCGTGTAGCCCCGCATCGGCGACTCCTCGGTCACCGTCAGCTCCACGAGCTGGACCTCCTGGGCGATGTCCGCGATGGCGTGGATGTTCCCGCCGAGCAGCGCGTTCTTCGCCAGCACGGCGCCCAGCCGCTCCGGATAGACGACCTCGTCCACGTCGCTAGCGTACTTCCGGATGACGTACTCGCGGTAGTCGTCGTCGGCCCGCAGAACCGTCCGGCAGCCGTGGTCCTTCGCGATCATGCAGGCGGTGAAGTTGACGACGAGGTCCGGCGTCAGTGCCGCGAGCCCGTCGATCTCCTCGAGATCGAGATCGAGCAGCAGTTCCTCCTGTGAGCCGTCCCCCTCGACGACGGCGAACCCCTCCTCGCGGAGGCGCTCGACCTTCGTCCGGTCCGGCTCGACGATGACCACATCGTGGCCCTCCTCGCGGAGCACGCGCGCCGTCCGCATCCCGACGCGCCCAGCACCGACGATAACGAATCGCATACGGACCCGTTCACCGGCCGCCGGCAAGTAGCTTTCTCCGGGCGGGGAGTCGCGTCCAGGGGTGAGTGGGTCACGGCAGGGGCGCTACTCCCGGAGCCGGTGGGATGGTCGAGGCGGCCGATATCGCAGCGAAGTTGGCGCACCGGAACCGGACCGAGAGCGTCACCGGGGCCCTCCGGACGTCCCTCGACGATTCCGTTTCGTTCCAGCCGGCGGGGACTTTCCGTGGGGTCGGCCTGTGAACCTCACAACGACAGGAATCCGGAGTTGGTACAGGTGTGTTCACGTAACACGCTGCCAGGACGGATTCGCTTCGAGTTCTCGAATAGCGGTTCGGAGCTCCGATTGGATCGCCCCATAAAACCGTTCTCGGCCGACAGGAGTCCGGAGACAGATGATGGCGGTTTCACTCGTAACCTCGAACATCGACAGCCGCCACTGTCCATCCTGATGTGTCCATTCGCTGAGAATCGCCGCTTGCTCATCCTGAACGGCGAGTTTGCCTAATTCCCAGCTCTGTCGGGTTCGATGGGACAGACCGAATGGCACCACATCTGGAAGCGTGGCAGGCCCCTCGTCACCAACACGTTCGTTATGAACTCCCATAACACGACATCTCGAATTGTTCATATAAAATGTATCTATCCCGGTAACTGGAACGTGGTCGCAGCTCCGGCCGTGCTGAATCCGGCGGGCGCAGTCAGCAGCGGGCATCAATCCGAGTCGGTTTGCCAACTGATGAACTTCTCGAAGCCGTATGTGAATCCGAGGAAGATGACGGCGAACACGGACCACCGAAATACGTCGAACGTACCCGTGAAGGCGAGGACGTTGAAAATGTACGACAGTGACGCCCCGATAAACGCGGCCACGTAGAGATTGCGCCGGAGGTCCATGGAGAATACTCGGCCGAATCCGGCTTCACTCTACTCGTGTATCGGCGCGGATGCTCCACCAGGCGTATAAATACTGGATTCAGATGAGGCTCGGTCGGATATCGACTTACGTCATATCGGCAACCACCCAGCGAGCGACACCGGCACGGCGGGGATGCTCGGGTCGAGCGCCCCGCTCTGTATCATCGAGTAGATCGGGAAGCCGTAGGCCAGCGCGACCAGCAGCAGCGCGAAGACGGCCCACAGGCGCAGGTTGTCGAGCACCTTCGGGGCATCGTCGGCGCCCGAGAGCGGTTCGGGGAACTCGCTGTTGACCCGGAGGTTGCCGCCCTTCCCCGCGAGGATGGTCGCGAACATCACGGCGAGGAACATCACCAGGGCGACGAACAGCAGGGTGCCGCCGAGCGCGATCTGGATGCGCATCTCGCCGTATCCGCCGACCGTCTGGGCGTAGTTGAACGCCTCGTACTGGGGTTCGGCGGTGCGTCGCGGGACGCCGATGAGCCCCGCGCGGTGCATCGCGTTCGACATCAGCGTCATGCCGAGGAACCACATGTACGGCTGGATGGCCGCGACGCCACGGAGCTGGAGCCGCTTGCCGGTTATCTGCGGGACGAGCCAGTAGCTCGCAGCCATCGCCGTCAGCGCGAACGCGGTGCCGACGGTGAGGTGGAAGTGGCCGGGCACCCAGAGCGTGTTGTGGACGAGGTAGTTGATGTTCATCCCGGCGTTGATCATGCCCGAGAAGCCGCCGGCGGCGAACATCAGGCCCGCCAGCGCCATCCCGGAGAACGCGGGCTTGCCCCAGGGAAGCGTCTTCAGCCAGCCCAGCCGTCCCGAACCACCCTGCTGGCGGCCGGCGTGTTCGAGGCTGGCGACGACGGTGAACGCCGTCAGCAGCGACGGCAACAGGAGGAACATCGTGTTCGTCATGGCGACGAACTTGAAGCCCTCGGGGATGCCGGGGTCGACGTACTGGTGGTGGAAGCCGACCGGCGTCGACAGCAGGACGAACAGCACGAAGACGATGCGCGCGAGCGGGTCGCTGAACAGCCGCCCGCCCGCGAGTTTCGGCATGATGGTGTACCACGCCAGGTAGGCCGGGAGGAGCCAGAAGTAGACGACCGGGTGGCCGAAGAACCAGAACAGCGTCCGGGCCAGGATGGGGTCGACCGTCTGGATGAGCCCCAGCGACCACGGGATGAGGAAGACGACCACCTCGATGGCGACGCCGATGGTGGCGACGTACCACATCACCATCGTCGTCAGGACCATGAACGCCTGGAGCGGGATGCGCTCGTCGGCGTTGTTCTTGCGCCACGCCCAGAACCGGCGGAACCAGCCCAGGCCGACGACCCAGGAGCCGACGACGATGAGCGCCGCGCCGATGTAGAAGGCGGGGTGGGCCTGCAGCGGCGGGTAGAACGTGAACAGCACGTCCGCCGACAGCGGCACGCTGTCGAACAGGCCGCCGAGGATGGCCACCGCCGCCAGGACTGTCCCGACGAGGAGCATGGCGAAGCCGCCGTACTCGACGCGCGGGTCGACGCTTCCCCGGTCGAGCGAGCGGGTGATGGCCCAGTTGAAGAAGCCGCTGATGAAGAACGTCGTGAACACCAGCACCAGCAGGACACCGTGGCCGGTGAGGATGGTGTAGTAGTCGGCCGAGGAGACGAACCCGCGGAAGGCGCCGGTCCGGTGGAGCGCCTGGATGAGGCCGAACAGGCCTCCGATGCCGAGCGCGACGAACGCCACGAGGAACGTCCAGCGGGTCAGACGGGCCTCGGTGGGGAACTTGTCGACGAATGCGTCACGCTCCTCGTCGAGGACCTGTTCGTCCGTCTCGGCCGCGGTGTCGGTCTCGTCGGGAGTGATGGTCGCCATTATCGGTCACCTCCCTGCAGGGTCCGCAGTTGCTCGCGCTGCTCGCTGTTGGCCGCCTCGTAATCGTACTCCGACTGCGGGACGACCTCGAGCGTGCCGGCCATGTCGTGGTGGCCGGCGCCGCAGTACTCGTGACAGACGATGCCGTAGGTCCCGGCCTCGTCGAACCGGGCGGTCATCTCCGAAACCTGTCCGGGGGCGACCATGACGTTCACGTTCGTCCCGGCGATGTTGAACCCGTGCATGACGTCGGCGGAGGCGACGTAGAACGTCACCTCGCTCCCCGTCGGTAGTCGAACCGGTTCACCCGTCCCCGGGTTGAACGCGAACCGCTGGGCGACGATGTAGACGTCGAAGCTGTTCTCGCCGGTCCGGTAGACGCCGGGTTCGCGGAACGCGTCAGTCGAGTTCCAGTTCCCGTTCGCGATGGGGTCGGCACCGACGGTGCCACCCGAGTCGTCCACCATCGCGATACCCGGGCCGACCGCCCCGTACGCGATGGTGGCGATGAATCCAACGATGAGCACCATCCCCGCCACGAACCACGCCTTCTCGTATCTGTGTATCTCCATAGCTGAATCACCCGATAATGGTCGGTCCGCCGCCGAGGAACTCGACGAAGTACATCAGTATCCACAGCACGACCAGGATGATGAAGTACCCGATGAGCAGGGCCGCGGTCCCGGTCGGGTCGAACGCGTCGTGGCCGATGGTCCGCTCGGCGCTGTCCTCCGCGGGTGCGGACTCCACGGCCGGCCCCTCGACGTCGGTCACCTTCTCCTTCCAGGCGCCGTACGAGCGGTAGCCGTCGGCGCCGAGGATGGCCGCCCCGGCGAGGCCGCTCAGGCCGAGGAGGACGCCCATGAAGGTCAGGCCGAAGGCGCCGCCCGGGGGCTCGAACGGCTGGCCGCCCCCGCCCAGCTCGACATCGCCGGTCACGACGACGCCCTTCATCCCGAGCGCACGGTGGGGCTGGCAGTAGTACTTCGTCACCCCTTCGTCCTCGAACGTCTGCTCGAAGGTGAACCCCGCCTCGGCCGCGAGTTCGGACTCGAACGCACCGTCGAGGTCGACGACGTTGTGCTGGTTCCCACGCCCGGTCCACTCCCAGACGACGGTCGTCCCGGGGTCTATCTGGATCGCCGCGGGCCCGAACCCGTACGGCTGCCCGCCGTTGTCGACACCGACCCGGACGGTCACCTCGTCGCGGCCGGTCCGGTCGATGACGCCGTTGTAGTTCTGGACGTCGGAGAGCCAGCCACCGAACGAGGGCTGGGACTGGGCCGCGGCCGGGCCCGCGAGCGCCGACGCGCCCGTGGCCGTGGCTGTAGCGCCGACAGCGCCCCGAAGAACCGCCCGCCGACTGATGCTCCGCCGTCCGGAGGTTCCGTTCGACATTTCGGGTGTGCGCTGGGACCGCCCTGAACAAAAAGGTATACTACCTTCCGGACGCCCGGGAACCGTCCCCGCCGTTTATGTGCTGGCGACCGAACGCACGTGTAGCAATGCTGGACTCCCTTCCCGACTCGCTTGCCCCGCTGGTAGGGCTGCTCGCACTCCCGTCGGTCGCGGTGTTCTTCCTGAGCCGCGGCGAGCCGTTCATCGCGGTTGCTGCGGTGAACACCCTGCTCATCGCCGGGAGTCTGCTGTACGTCGTCACCCGCGAGGGCAGTGGCGGGCACGGTGCCCACCACGCCTGACGGTGGCGCCAGCGCCCACTCGGAACGGACCTGACGACCGAGCACCGACTGCGGTCCAACACCCATGACAGCCAGTCCTTTCGCCGGATTCGTCCCGGACGCCGGAGCCGGTGGTCTCGAGGTCGCCGCCTTCTTGCTGCTCGGCGCGCTCGGCAGCGTCCACTGCCTGGGGATGTGTGGACCGCTCGTCTCGACGTACGCCGAGGGCATCCAGTCGCGCGGGCACGACGCCACCGAGTGGCCCGCCATCCGCCAGCACCTGCTGTTCAACGCCGGCCGGACCGTCTCGTACGCCGCCCTCGGCGTCCTGTTCGGTGCCCTCGGTTCCGTCCTCGTCGACGCGGGCGGCCTGCTCTCGGCCGCGCGGCTCGTCCGTGGCGTCGTCGGCATCGCCGTCGGGCTGCTCGTCCTCGCGCTCGGGGTCGGCTACCTCGCCGCCGACAGCGGCGGTGGCCGCCTCGTGGGTGCGCTCGGCCGACCGTTCCGTGTCGGCGGAGCGGCTCTCTCTGGCGTTGTGACGTGGCTCCAGGCCCGCGCGGAGCGGTGGACCCGCGGCCCCCGCATCGTCGGTCTCGGTGCCGCGCACGGCCTGCTGCCGTGTCCGCTGCTCTACCCGGCGTTCCTCTACGCGCTGGCGACGGCCTCGCCCGTCCGCGGCGGCGTCGCGCTCGCGGCGCTCGGGGCCGGCACCGTCCCGACGCTGTTCGCGACGGGACTCGCGGTCGGGTCGCTCGGGCCGGAGACGAAGCGGCGGCTCCACCGCGTCCTCGGCGCGGCGTTCGTCCTGCTCGCGGTCCTCCCACTCCGGATGGGGCTGCGGAGTCTCGGTGTCCGACCGCTCGCGCTGCTGGGGGTCGCGTAGATGAGCGACCCGCCGACCCCGCCGGGCGATGTCGATGGCACCGATGGCTGTGACCTCTGTGACCTGCCGACACCGGACCCGTCCGTGACGGACGACGACGTTCCCGGAGCGTACTGCTGTCAGGGGTGTCTCGCCGTCGCGCGGACGCTCGACGACCCGGTCGCGACGGACGCGGACGCTGCTCGCGAGGCCGTCCGGGGCTCCGATGACCGCCCCGTCCCGGACGACGCCGAGACGGCGTTCGTCCGGGTGGACGGGATGCACTGCACCAGTTGCGAGGCGTTCCTCGAGTCACGCGCCGAGTCCACGCCCGGCGTCCACCGTGCCGAGGCCAGCTACGCCTCGGAACTCGTCCGGGTCGCGTACGCCCCCGACGAACTCGGCGGGGAGGGTGATGGCGCCGGAACCGGTGCCGACGAACGGGCGGCTGCGCTGCTCGACGCGCCGGGCTACCGGGCCCGGCCCGCCGACCAGGGCCCGGCCGATGACCACGAGTCGCTGGGGCGACTCCTCGTCGGTGGCTTCCTCGGCATGATGGTGATGGCCTGGTACGTCCTGTTCCTCTACCCGACCTATCTGGGGCTCCCCTCCGAATCGCTGCTGCTGGACGTCAACGGTGGGGCGGGCGGGTACCTGCTGTGGAACGTCTGGGCGTTCGCGACCATCGTGCTGGGGTACACCGGCGCGCCGATTCTCCGCGGTGCGCTCGTGAGTCTGCGTGCGGCCCGGCCGAACATGGACCTGCTCGTCGCGACGGCGGCCGTCACCGCCTATCTGTACAGTACAGCCGTCCTCCTGACCGGCGGCGTCGACGTCTACTTCGACGTGAGCGTGGTCGTGCTGGTCGCGGTGACCATCGGCGGCTACTACGAGCGGCGCATCCGCCGGCGCGCAGCCGACCGCCTCACCGACCTGACGACCGAGCGCGTCGAGACCGCGCGGCGGGTGGTGGGTGACGGGGCGGCTGGCTCTGACGCAGCAACCGAGACGGTTCCGGTCGACGAGGTGTCGGCGGGTGACCGCCTCGTCGTGGAGCCGGGCGAGCGCCTGCCGACGGACGGGACGGTCGTGCGCGGTCGTGCGGGCGTGGACGAGTCGCTCGTGACCGGCGAGGCGGCGCCCCGTCGGGTCGAACCGGGTGCCGAGGTGCTGGGCGGCGCGCTCGTCACGGACGGCACCCTGCGCGTCGAGAGCGACGGGACCAGCACGGTCGACCGCCTGGCCCACCACCTCTGGGACGTGCAGGCCGCCACGCCGGGCGCCCAGCGAGTCGCCGACAGAGTGGCGGCCGTGTTCGTCCCGCTGGTCGTCGTGGTGGCGGTGCTGGCGTTCGCCGCGACGCTCCTGACTGGCGGCACGCCGACGGGGGCGCTGCTGACGGGCCTGGCCGTGCTGGTCGTCTCCTGCCCGTGTGCGATGGGGCTGGCGACCCCGCTCGCCGTCGCGGCCGGCGTCCGGGACGCGCTCGAACGCGGCGTCGTGGTGACGGACCCGTCCGTGTTCGAGACGGCCGTCGCCGCCGACACCGTGGTGCTGGACAAGACGGGGACGCTCACCGAGGCCGACCCCTCGCTGGTCGACCACGCCGGCGACCGCGAGGCGCTGGCGCGGGCGGCCGCGGTCGAGACGCGGGCCGACCACCCCATCGCGGGCGCCGTGGTCGAGGCGGCCGACGCACCCCACGAAGCCAGCGACTTCCGCACGCACCCCGGCCACGGCGTCAGCGCGGTCGTCGAGGGCGAGCGGGTCTACGTCGGCGATGCCGGCCTGTTCGACGGCCTCGACGGCCAGTGGGCGATACCCGAGGACTGTCGGGAGTGCTACGCGTCGGGCGACGAGCGCGGTATCCCGGCGTACGTCGGCTGGGACGGCGCGGTCCGGGGGGCACTCGTCGCCGCGGAGCGCCCGCGCGACGGATGGCGGGAGGCGGTCGCGACCCTCGGTGACGGCCGGCGGCTCGTCGTTCTCACGGGCGACGACCGCGCTGCCGCCGAGCCGTTCGCCTCGCACCCGGCCGTCGACGAGGTGTTCGCGGGCGTCCCGCCGGAGGGGAAGGCCGAGACGGTCGAGCGCCTCCGGGGGGAGGGGACGGTCGTGATGGTTGGCGACGGGAGCAACGACGCGCCCGCACTGGCGGCGGCGGACCTCGGGGTCGCGCTCCGCTCCGGGACGGCGCTCGCGGCCGACGCCGCCGACGCCGTCGTCACGGATGGCGGCCTCGACCGGGTGGCGACGGTGTTCGACCTGACGGCGGGGACCCGGCGCCGGGTCCGCGAGAACCTGGGCTGGGCACTGTGCTACAACGCCGTCGCGGTGCCGGCGGCAGCGCTGGGGCTGCTGTCGCCGCTGCTGGCGGCCGTCGCGATGGCGACCAGCAGCCTCCTCGTGGTGGTCAACTCGACGCGGTCGGTTCTCGGCGACGGGGAGAGCGGCGAGGCGGGCCGGCACGGTGGCGACCACGTCAGCGACCCGGACTCCGAGGAACCGTCGACCCCTACGCGAACGCCGGCGGGTGGCGACTGAATCCGTTCCCAGAATCTGGGAGCGGAGCGGGCGTTGATGCCTGGAGATGACCTCCTCTCCGATGATGACCGCAACCGACACCACGGAGGGCACCGACGAGCAACCTATGGGTGACTCCACCGAGGACGACGACGGACTCCCGTTCGGCGTGAAGGTGATGATGCTCCTCATCCTGCTCGCCATCCTCGGGGTCGTCCTCGTCGACCTACTCCACTTCCTCGGCGCGTTCTGAATCGTTCCGAGACCATCCTGACCGGGCCGGCCCGTTCGTGACTGCTCCCACGGGGCGACCGGCAGGCTGCCGGAACGTTTAGTGTCCTCTCACCACTCGGCAGTGGTAGCTCCCGCCTCGTCCCGGCGCTCCGCCGGCAGTCGCGCCTCGTTCCAATAGATGTCCTCGGATGGTACGAGATGGCTAGAGATGGTTTCCAATCGGTACCCTTTTGCTCCGGGAGCCACTAGCAAGGGGTAATGATCGAGCGACTCACGGACCAGGTCTCGAAGGAGGCTCGCGACCTGCAGATTCTGCAGGCCGTCATCGACCATCATCCTATCGGCATCGTGCGCATCTCCAAGGAGACCGGTATCCCGGAACACAAGGTTCGCTACTCGCTGCGGATGCTGGAGAACGACGGGCTCATCGATCCGACACAGCAGGGTGCCGTCCCCGCCGACGATATCGAGGGGCGCGTCGCCGAGATCAACGCCGGGCTGGACGAGCTGGCCGACCGCGTCCGTGCGCTCGCCAGCGAGGCCGACGAGGTCGAGGCGACCGCCGAACACGAGGCCTGAGCGGTCCACTGTTTCCTGCGTTCCCCATCCGTCGACCGTCAGGTTCAGGCGACTCCATCCCCTAGTCGGTGCCATGCCCCTTCCGTCGGGTGCCGACTACGATATCGACCTTCCCGGGTGGGCCCGGCTCCTGGCCGTCCTCGCGGTCGGGGTCGCCGTCTCCGGGCTGGCGGACTTCGCGCTGACACAGGCCGGCTACCCGAACCTCGCCACGTTCGTGTGGGCCAGCGGCTACGCCGGGACCATCATCGTCGTCTGGGTGGTCTGGGGCCAGCACCTCGACCTCGTGGGCGACACGGGCGTCGGCCACGAGGCCGACACCGAGGAGAACCCACACACCGACGACGGCGACCGGTCGGACCCGTACTGAGCCGCGGTCCTGCGGAGAACCCCCGCAGGGGGCCTCCGCCGGCGACGAACGGAATTGTTATGTGCGCGTCGTCGTGACTTCGGAGCAAGAATGTTCCCTGTCGCACCGTTGCAGCTCGTCGACAGTTTCCTGCTCCAGTACAACGTGGGGCAGGCCATCCTCGCGCTCTTCATCCTCACCACGCTCGGGGCACTCCCGCTCAAGTCCCGGAAGATAATCGGCCTCAACACGGTCGTTTTCGGGGTGCTGTTCCTGCTGACCCCGACCCCGTCGATGCAACCGGTTCACTTCCAGTTCCTCGGCATCGCACTCATCTTCGTCGGTCCGTTCCTCGTCATCACTGGCCGGCAGTAATATATCGGTTCTTTTCGGTGCGAAATCGCGCCTTTTTTCGACAGCTCTCTCGATAACTGGGTAACTCTCCCGGACGCTTGCGCCCTCGTGGCTACTCGTCGCCCTGCACCTTCGTCTGTCCCACGTGGCTGTTCCACTCCGTGAGCCCCTCGGCGAGCGCGTACTCGATGGCGTCCCGGACCGGGAGGATGCCGCGCTCGTCCGGCTCGACGCCCTCGTAGACCCCGCGCAGGAGTTCGTAGTCGTCCGGCTCGTCCAGCGCCAGTCGCACGTCGCGGCGGTCACAGGGAAGCGGCCGGTCGTACACCTCCTCCCACGCGACGTTCTCGCGGTCGAACCGGCCGGGGTGTTCCAGGTAGTACTGTGTGACGTGCTCGCGCTGGTGGGGGTCGTCGGAAGCCGCCTCGACACGGTCGAACGAGTCCATCGAGAACGCCTCCACCACCAGTCCCTGCGGGAACGTCCGGTCGATGGTGTTGGCGGCGTAGTCGGCGCCCGCGTGGACCCGTTCGACACAGGCGTCGACGACGGACGGCGCCACGAGGGGGTCGTCGCCCGTCGCCCGGACCACCACGTCGGCGTCGGCCTCGCGGGCGGCAGCGTGCAGCCGCCCGAGCACGTCGTCCTCGGGGCCGCGGTGGACCGCCGCCCCTGCGCGCTCGGCGTAGCGCGCGACGATGTCGTCCCGGCCCGCAGTGGAGGTCGCGACGACCACCGTCTCGACCGTCTCCGTCGCCTGCAGCCGCCGTACGTCGTGGGTCAGGACGTGCTCGCCCGCGAGCGGGAGCAGCACCTTCCCCGGCAGTCGGGTCGACCCCATCCGGGCCTGCACGACGGCGACGACGCGTTCGCTCATGATCGGGTCTCTGTGCGAACGGTGGAAAGTGAGTCGGTCCGGAGCGGTCGGCTCGTGGCGGTCACTCAGGCGGTTTCGGGCTCCTCGTCCTCGTCCTCGCGGTCGTCGCCGGCCTCGGCTGCCCGTCGTGCCCGCTCGCGCGCCAGTTCGCGGTCGATGGGGTCCTCGCCACCGAGCCCGGAGACGGACTCGACGGTGAGGACGTTCCCGCCGCCGGGGTCGACGACGAGTACCTCTTCGCCCTCCTCGATGGCGCCGTCGACCGAGCGGGCCTGGAAGTACGGGTTGAAGCCGCCGCCCTCGGAGAGCTTCACCTCGCCGCCGTCGCGGGTGACCCGCTCGGTGACGCGGGCGGTCTTGCCACGGAGCGACCCCGAATCCGAGGTGCGCCCCCCGTCGGCCTCCCCGTAGATGCCGAGGTTGCGATAGGCGTACAGCGCGCCGGCGCCGGAGACGAGGACGACCGCCGCGAGCAGGAGCGGGGTGAGCGGGCCGAGCGCGCTGCCCAGCAGCGTCCCGACAAGCCCGGCTGCCAGCAGTGCCACGCCGATGACGATGAAGTTCGCCCCGGGAGCCAGTGCCTCCAGCACGACGAGTCCGGCACCCGCCAGTAGCAGTATCAGCGAGAGAGGCAGGCCGAAGAGTTCGAGCCCTGCCTGGAGGGGGACGACCGCGAGGGCGTCGAGCATACTCCCGGCTACGGCGCGCGCCGGAATAACGGTTGGCCCCCGAGTCCGCCCGTCGGCGCGGTCGCGAGGGCGGGCCCGCCCTCAGAAGCCGACCAGTTGTGCGAGCACGACGAGCGTGAGGGCGGCGCCCAGCAGCACGAACAGCGCGCCCTCCAGCGTCGGTGCCTCCGGCTCCACCGGCCCGAGGTCCGCGCCCGGCGACGCGCCGGCCACGTTCCCGCCCTCCTCGTACTCGATGCCCTCGACATCACGCACGGTCGACGCCACCGTCTCGTCGTCGTAGCGGGGGTCCTCCTCCGGCTCGCGAGGCTCGGCGGCGTACTCCCTGTGTCCGGACTCGTCGGTGGGTCCGTCGCGCGAATCGTCCGTCTCGTCCATACCAGCACGAGGGGCTGGACGCTCAAAGGGCTACCGTCGATACCGAACGCCGTGTCCGCCCGCTGTCACACCCGTCGGCTCACGGCGGCTCGGGCGCCGGGGGCATCCGGCGCTTGTGCTCGCTGCCAGCCACCAGCTCGGTCACGCGGTCGATGGCCGGCTCGGGCACGTCGAGCGTCCGCATCGTCGCGGACTTCGAGAACGGACCGTCGACGTGGAGCGCGAGGATGGCGTCCAGCGTATCGTAGCCCAGGCCCATCTCCTCCTCGTCGGTCTGCCCCTCCCACATCTCGGCGCTGGGGGCCTTCTCGACGAACTCGTCGGGGACACCGACGTGGCGCGCCAGCTGGCGGACCTGGCACTTGTAGAGGTTGCCGATGGGGTTGCAGTCGACCGCCTGGTCGCCGTACTTCGTGAAGTAGCCCGTCATCGCCTCCGAGCGGTTGCCCGTCCCGAGGACGATGCGACTCTCGGCGTTGGCGACGAAGTAGTTGAGCACCGCGCGCGTCCGCACCCGGACGTTGCCCAGTGCCATCCGGTCGTCGGCGGCGTGGGCGGGCGCGGCGTCGACGAACGACGCCACGATTGGCTCGATGTCGATGACGTCGTACCCGATGTCGAGCAGTTCGGCGACTCGCTCGGCGTCGCTCATGTTCGCCTCCGTGTTCACGTCGCTCGGTAGCACGAGCCCGTGGAGGCCGTCCTCGCCGAGTGCCTCGACGGCGAGAAAGGCCGTCAGCGTCGAGTCGATACCGCCCGACAGACCGAGTACCGCACCCTCGGCGCCAGCGTCCTCGACGACCCCCTCGATGAACGACGCGATGTGCTCGCGTCGGGTCTCCAGCTCCGCCTCCGAGAGCAGCAGGTCGACGTTCGTCCCCTCCAGAAGCGCCGTAGATTCTGTCATCACCGGAATCGTGGACCGCGACCGACTAATACCTCCTGTCCGGCGAGCGGAACTGGACGGTCGTCCGGTGGTGCAGGGCCCACGGAAGCGCTACGTTGAAGTCGACGACCGAGCAAGCAGTTCACGCGACGGAAGGAAGCGCGCCGTTGGTGAGTAATCCCGAAGGGATTAGGAGCCTCGAGGCGCGAGTGTAACCAGCACGCCGTTGGTGAGCGACCCTGCGGGTTGCGAGCCGCGGAGCGCGACGGAAGGAAGCGCGCCGTTGGTCCAGTGGTAGGACATAGCCTTCCCAAGGCTAGAGCCCGGGTTCAATTCCCGGACGGCGCATTTTCTGCCGAGCAAAGCGAGGCGAAAACCGCTCGCCGGGAATTGAACGTCGTCGTGGAGCGGAGCGGAATGATGGGAGTTCACTATTCCCGGACGGCGCATCTCTCGGACGCCGGCGGGCGAGGTTCCCGACAGTACATCCAGCCGCCGCCCGTTCGGTGTGGGCGTCTGAACCAGTCCCCACATACTTGTTCTCGCCGTCCCATTTACCGACATACATGGATTCGTCGGTGGATGAGCCGCTCCCCGAGGCACTCTCGGAGTTCATCGACGAGGTTCCCGAGACCGATACGTCTCTGGTGGTGCTGAACCGGACCGGACCGGAGCCGCTCGTCTCCCTCCTCCAGGAGGCCTTCGATACGCAGGACGTGACGGTCGCCGAGCGACAGGTCCCCGAGGGCACGACGGACGTGGTGCTGTTGCTCCGGGAGGGCGAGATCGTCGCGACCACGCCGATGGAGCGCCTGCAGAACACGTTCCTGCTCATCAACGCCGACCGGTACCGGACCGGCGCACACGGGCTCGACGACGCCGAGATCCCCGAGGTACTGACCGGGCTCGACGAGGTCGAGTTCGAGGTCCGCGGGTTCCCCGAATCGAACAAGGAGAAGCTCTTGCTGGTGCTCATCTCCCGGTTCATCGAGGGGCGGGCGCTCCAGGCCGGCGAGGGCCGGTTCGACGTCTCCTTCCAGCGGTTCTCCCGACTCGACGACGAGTACGGCACCCGGAAGGTGTACCGCTGGCTCGGCGAGTCGGCCGTCGACGTCCACGTCTACGGTGTCCGGGACCAGCCGGTTCCCGACTCACTCGACGTGACGGTCCACGCGGGGACACACGACGAGTACCGCCACTCCTGGTTCGTGGTATTCCGTCCACCTGACGGCGAGGACGGCCACATCGCCCTCGTCGCGCTGGAGACCGGCGCCAACGTCTGGCGGGCGATGTGGACGTACGACCCCGGCCGCGTGGAGCGGATCGGTCGGTACGTCACGTAGAACTTCTGACCCTCGCCGTTCGGGCCGTTCCCGGCTACAGCTCCGTCACCTCGCGGGTCCGCTCGCTCTCGTGCTCGCCCGTATTCAGCGTCCCCGCCGGCTCGAACAGGAGGACGTGGGCCTCGTCGCCGTCCGGACCGACGCCCGTCTCCCCGGGTACGACCGGCCGGTGCTCGACGCCCGCGGGGACGACGTGCAGTTCGTCGGCGTCCAGATGTACGTCGGGAGCGTCCCGGCGCTCGATGTCTAGCGCGCCCGCCACGACGAGGAACAGTTCGTCGGCGTCGGCGTGGTGGTGCCACTCGAAGGCGCCCCGGAGCTTCGCGAGCTTGACGTGCTGGCCGTTGCACTCGGCGGCGAGCCGCGGCGCCCAGTGGTCGTCGATGCGGTCGAAGGCGTCGGCGAGCGAGACGGTCGTACCATCGCCGGGGTCGGTGTCGGCCATGGATGGGCCTGGAGTCGGGGGAGCAAGGAAGGTTGTGGGCACGCCTGCTAGCGGCCGGGTTACGCCCTGAAACAACGGTCCCACGCCTGCGTGTCGTGGACATCGAGCAGCTCCTCCGTGGCGTCGTGGTCGAAGTGGAGCGGCCGGCGCCACCAGGGGCCCTTCCCCGAGTCCGCGGAGAGTTCCGTGACGAGCCGGTTGGCCTCACTCCCGGCCGTCCGCGCGGAGAGCGGCACCGCCGCGTTGTACAGCTCCGACCCCCACGCGTCGCCCTGCACGAGGACGCGCGCGTCGAACGTCTCGCGCTTGACGTGGGCGTTGTTGGCGAACGCGGCCCTCGTCGGCTCGCCGGCCGCCGCGAACGCCTCGGGCCCCAGTGGGTCCCGTGCCAGCCGGAAGTGCCCGACGAGGAAGGCGCCCCATCTCGGTGGCTGCCAGTCGGGGCGGTCCTCGCTCGGCGTGTCGAGCGTCGCGTAGAAGAAGAGGAAATCGCCCGCCTCGAGTTCGGAGATGGGGCCCGCCTTCGCCCCGTACGGGTCGCCGTAGGTGTACCCCTCGCAGAACGGGTAGTCCCTGAACTCCGGGTCGAGGTGGACCGGCACGTCCGCCACGTCGCTCACGTCGACATCGAAGCCCAGCGTGCCGTCCAGCTCGCCGTACGTCGGAACGTGAACGTCCTCGCGCGTGGGCTCGTCCTCCGGGATGGGTACGAAGTCGAAGTGGCCGTAGGCATCGACCGGGGCCCGGAAGCCCGGCTCGTTCGTGTTCGCGCCGACGTTGATTGCGAGGCCGCGCATTCTGTCCGAGACACTCCGACGGTGTGGCACATCAAGCCGCCGGGAACGTCGTGACGGCGGGCGAAGAATCCGGTCAGTGAACCGCGTTCAGACGTCCTCCAGGACGAGGTTGCGGAGGATGTCACCGTAGGCGGGCCGGGTCACGAGCACACCGAGCAGCACGCCGACGATGGTGACGATGGCGAAGCCCTGCAGGTCCCCGAGCGAGAGGACCGCGAGCGGCGACATGGCGATGATGGTGGTCGCCGCCGCGGCACCGATGACCCAGAAGGCCTTGCGGAAGCGTGACTCGAAGACGCGTGAGGTGTTGACCTCACCGCTCTGGAGAATCTCGTCGGCGATGATGATGAGGTCGTCCACCCCCGTGCCGATGACGGCGATGAACCCGGCGATGTGAGACAGGTCCAGCGCCAGGCCGACCGCGGAGGCGAACCCGAGCAGCAGGAACACCTCCGCGCCTGCGGTGAGTATCATCGGCGCCGCCACTCCCGGCTCGCGGTAGCGCAGGAACACCATCCCCGCGACGGCGAAGACGGCGATGATGGCGGTGATCAGCGAGAAGAGTTTGAACTCGTTGGCCAGCGAGGCCTCGAGGAAGTAGGTCGTCCCCTCGCCCTGGATGTCGAGCGTCGTGGGGAGCGCGCCGGCCTGCAGGTCGATAGCGAGCTGCTGGGCCTCGCTGTAGTTGTTGGCCGTGATGACGAAGGTGGGGTCCTTCACGAAGTCGCCGCTCCGGATGGTCTGAGCGAGGCCGGGACTCATCGAGGCGCCGTAGACGACCTCGCCGTCACGGACCGTGTACAGACAGTAGCCCGGGAACGTGTCCGGGTCCTCGCCGGAGGCGGGCTGGTAGCCACAGTTGCTGATTCCCTCGTCGGTGAAGCCGAAGGTCTGCATCGCGTTCGAGAAGTTCCGGGCGGGCTCGTCCTTCAGCGCGACCGGGACGCGGGCCGGCTGACCCTGGTCGGCCGGCTGGGCCTGGAAGTTGCTGGTCGAGAAGTCCTCCTGTGTCAGCAGCGACACGTCGCGGTAGACGGTCCGGGTACCGTTGTCGCTCTCGTTCTGGCGCTGCTGGGGGAAGTGCGCGACCAGTTCGACGCGGCCACGCGAGGTGATGAGGTCGAGCACCTGCGAGCGGTTGGCGTTGGGCACCTCGACGAGGACGAACGTCTCGCCGGTCGGCGTGGTCGTCGTCGAGACGGTCCCGCCCGAGAGCCCGACGGTGTTGATCTTGTTCGAGAGGACGCTCACGGCGGTCTGTCGGGTCTCCTGGGTGACGCCGTCGCGGATGTCGTCGGTCGAGGCCTCGACGCCAGCCGCGTCGAGCGCCGCGGCGAACTCCTGTTGTGTCACGTTGTCGTTGTTGGCGTCGGCGAACACCTCCACGGTGTCCTGTCCGTTCTGGACCTGCCGGATGTTGACATCCGTCCGGGAGACGTTGAGGCGGTTCGAGAGCGTGGCCGCGAGCTCACGGGTGTCAGTGCCGCCGGTGTCGACCTCGGCGGTCATGCCGACCAGGGGCGCGCGGACGCGGGTCCCACCGGAGAGTTCGAGGCCGTACTGGAGGTTCGTCGGGCCGTCCGTGTCGGCACCGCCCAGCGGGACGAACACCGCGACCGTGCTCACCAGCATGAGGACGATGAGCAGGTAGACACGCCAGTTCTCGCGGGGTGAGAGATTCATCTCGCCACCCCCTCGTACTTGTAGTAGCGTAACAGCGTGATGTTGAGCATGTAGGTGTTCATCAGGTCGGCCGTCAGTCCGAAGACGAGTACCGTCCCGACCGCCGGCAGGAGCGGGATGCCGAACAGGAACGCGGTGATGGCCATCACGGTCATCGCGGCGATGGAGGTGAGCGTCATCGTCACCCCGGTCCGCATCGCGCGGTAGGTCGACTCGTAGAAGCCACCCGACCGCCGGAGGATGTGGTTGTTCAACAGGAGGTCGGAGTCGACCGAGTACCCGATGAGCATCAGGAGCGCCGCGACGGTTCCGAGGGTCAGCTCCATCCCGAAGATGTTCATCAGCGCGAGGGGGATGACGATGTCGGAGAAGGCGCTCGCGACGACGGCGATGGAGGGGATGAACGTCCGGAACAGGGCGAACACCAGGACCGCCATCCCGCCGAAGGCGATTGCGAGACCGATGAGAGCCTGGCTCTGACTCTGTGCGCCGAACGAGGCCGACCGCCCCTGGATGGAGTTCACGTCGTAGCCGGCCCCTTCGGCCTGGGTCTGGATGGCGTCCGTGTCCGTCGACTGGAAGGTGATGATGAAGGCGTTCTCCTGCGAGCGGATGGGCTGGACCGACTCCACGTCGAACCCGTTGGACTCGAACGTGGACTCGATCTGGGCCGCGGTGTCGGTCGTCGTGACCTGCAGCTCGGTACCGCCGGTGAACGCCAGTCCCGGCTGGACGGGCGACCCGGTGAGTACGAAGAAGCCGGCGATGACCGCGAGCGCGATCACGAGCACGACCAGCGGGACGGTGATGAGTTGCCGGTTCGTGTACTGCTCGTAGTCCACGTCGGGGAGGCTGAACGGGAGCTTCCCGGTGGCGTCGGCCTCAGCCACCGGCGTTCACCCCCACGTGCGCGGAGTCTACCATGGCCACGGGTCGGCAACGGCGGCGAATAAGCCTTCTCACTTCGGCGCTGGCAGGTCCTGCTGACGACCGAGACCCGTGCCCGGTTCCCGACCGGCCTCGGCCCAGCCGCGGCCGTCCCGCGGTCACGGACTCGTCCCGCGAACGCCCCCAACAGTTTACGGCCGCAAGGGCCCTACCCGCGAGCGAATGCCGACGCAGGTCGCAGCCGTCACGCTGGATATCGACCGGACGCTGTGCGAGTACCGGCGCTCGACCGCCGACCTGCTCGGCGAGGCCTTCGCCGAGGTCGGCGTCGATCCCTTCTTCACCGCCGAGGAGTATCGCAGCCGGATGTTCCGCTACGTCCCCCGGACCGACACGAAGGCCGAGCTCCGGGAGGCGTGCTTCGCGGACCTCGCCGCGGAGCGTGGCCACGACCGCGCCGTCGGGCGACGGGTCGCCGCGGTCCACACGACCCTGCGCGACCACCGCGACGTGGAGCCGGTGCCGGGGGCCCGCGAGGCGGTGGCGGCACTGGCCGAGCGCTACCCCCTCGCCGTCGTGACCAACGGCGCGCCCGAGATTCAGGCGCCCAAGCTCGACGAACTCGGCCTCGCCGACCGGTTCGAGACCGTGGTCCACGCGGGCTACGACACGCTCGCGAAACCCGACCCCGCGCCGTTCCTCGACGCGCTGGACGCGCTGGGGACCGCGGCTCCTGCGACGGTTCACGTCGGCGACGGCCGCGACGACGTGCTCGGGGCCGACGCGGCGGGGATGCGGACCGCGTGGTTGCGACGGTCGGAGGCGGCACTGGACGCGACCGGGCGGCCGGGGACCCGGCCGCACTTCGAGCTGGGGTCGATGCGGGAGCTGGTCGACCCGCCATGGGAGTAAGACGGACGTGTCACTGTGGCTGGTCGTGCTGCTCATCGCGCGTCGAGAGTCAATGGGTAGCGTGCCGGAAGCCGAGGCGGTCAGTCGTCGCGCCCGGCGGCGTCCACCAGCGGCGGCTCGGCGTCGGCGTCGCCGCGGGCGGCGGCCTCCAGCCGTCGCAGGAGTGCCGGCCGTGCGACGGCGTAGACGGTGTCGCCGGCGGCGAGCGTCCGGGTCCGGGCCGGGATGGCCTCGACGGTCCCATCGGCGGGGCGGACGGCCGCGATAGACACCGCGAGGCCGCCGAGGCTCACGCCGACCAGCGGGCTGCCCTCGGCGACGGTGGCGACGCCCATCGTCTCCACGGCCGCGCGAAGGAGGGAGACGAACTCGCGGTCGGCGCGCGGGGACGTGGGGAGCGTCGCGAGTCGATAGCGCGTCGTGTCGTCGAGCGCCTCGGTCTCCTCCTCGTCGACGGCCAGCGTCACCGTGTCGTCGGCGCTCCCGCGGACCTCCGCCGTCGTCACGCGCTTCGGGCCGCCCTCGGCGTCGGCGGGCCGGAACACCTGCACCACGTCGCCGGCCCGGGCCGCGTGGGGCGGGTCCGCGCGGACGGGGACCGCGGCGGTCCCGGGCGGGAGCGAGGGGCCGATGCCGGACTCGCGGGAGCCGACCGCGAGGAACTCCACGACGCCGTCCTCGTCGAGTTCCAGGTCTACCTGTCCGACGCCGTAGTCGGTCTTGAGACGCTCGACCAGGCGTCTGCGGAGTTCCTCGACTGTCAGACGCCGGGGGAAGACGAGCGTCGCGCCCCCGAACTCCGCCTTCGTTTCGGATGGAACCGGGTCGTACCCCTCGATGTCACCGATGTCCTCGGTGTCCGGGAGGTCGACGGTGACGACCCGCCCGACGGCCCTGACGACCTTCGAAACCTCGCGGTCGACGCTATCGGCGCCGGTCAGGGCGAACGCGCCAGCGCCGAGACGGTCGCCGGCACGCCCTCCAGCCGCCGCGGTGAGGCCGGCGGCGAGGAAGACACTGACGTTGAACACGGCCGTTTCGAGCCCCAGGACGGCGGTCTGGTCGTCGATGACCTGTGCGAGCGCGAAGTCGGTGTTGAGCGAGAGCGCCACGCCGCTCAGCCCGACCAGCACGGAGAGACCCTCGGGGACCGTCTGGTCGGCGTACCAGCGGTGGACGAGCCCGATGCCGCCGCCGAGCGCGAACGCCAGCACCGCCAGTCCGGCCGCGTTGACGAACGACCGCACCGGGATGCCCAGCACCGAGCCGAGCCCGCCCGTCGACTGGAGGAAGGTGTCGAACGCGGCGAGTCCCGTCATGCGACCGCCTCCGCGAACGCGTCGAGCGACTCGCGTGTCCCGATGGCGAACAGCTCGTCGCCGGGGGCGAGTTCCGTCTCTCCCGAGGGGGCGAACGCCCAGCCCTCGGCCGTTCGGACCGCGAGCACCGCCACACCGTACGTCTCCCGGACGCCCGCGCTCCCGATGCTCGCGCCGTCGAGGGCGCCGTCGGCCCGGAGCGTCAGCCGCCGGACGCGCTTCCCGGCCCGGCGGAGCAGCGAGAGGAGTTCGAACTCGCGGCGACGCCCCCGCGAGCGGACCACCACGCGACCCCGGTCGGCCGTCAGGAGGGTGTCGGCGTCGCTCCGCGGGACCGCCACCGTCAGCCGGCCGTCACCGCCGGCGGTCGTCGGTGCCCGCGGCGGGGGGACTTCGGCGGCCTCGGCCACGGTCCCGCCGTCCGTCCGGGCGTCGTCGTCTCGGTTCTCACGGTCGGACGAGGGAGAGCGGTCGCCGCTGGTGCTGGGGGGCGCGTCGGGCGGCTCCGGCGTCCGGGTCGGTGCCGGCGGCGTCCCGGTCTTCGCGCTGAGAACGGTCCCGTCGACCGCCCCGCCGTCGGTGCGGACGGTGACGCGGTCGCCGCGTGCGAGGCCCGTCGGGAGCAGCGCGTCGACGGAGATGGCGCGGTGCCCCTCGGGGACGCGCTTCGAGAGGCCGGCCATCGGTGGCGCGGCGGCCACGGACGCCTGGCCGCGCTCGTCGATGCGGACGGTCACCTCGGCGCAGTCGAACTCCGTCCGGAGGCGGTCGGCGAACCGCGACTCCAGTTCCCCGATGGGGAGGTCTGCTGGGAACGTCCAGTCGCCGCCCTTGATCTCGGACCGGATGTCGTCCGGGAGCGGCGGGTAGCCCTCCATGTCGGCCACCTCGCCGACCACCGCGACGCGGACCTGGCCGCGCCCGCCGACGAGTTCGACCACGTCGGCCGAGAGCGTCTGGTCGCGCAGGCGCTGGAGCGAGACGCGTTTGGGGAACGCCGAGCCCATCGCGTCGCCTTTCGCGTGGGCGTACAGCGACATCATCAGGACGACGAGGATGGCGACCACGACGACCGGCCCCGAGGCCTGCCTGGTGACGGTCTGGTCGGTCAGGGCCAGCAGGCCGCCGTTGACGCCTGCCATCGCGAGCGCGAGGACGACCACACCGAATCCGGGGATGGAGACCCCGGTGACGTACTTGAAGATGAAGCCGAGCCCCCAGGCGACCAGTGCCGGGATGATGCCGGTGAGCACCCCCAGATAGATGCCGAGGACGACCTCGACGGGGAGTGGAGCCATGCGCGCTCCGATGGTGGGGACGGTTAAACGACTACCGGAGGTCACGACTCGGCACGCCGCTGTCTCGGGGACCGCGGTTGTTTTGTCGGCCGGGGATGTGGCTCACCGCATGAGTAGCGTCGACGAGGAATTCGAAGAGGCGGGGCGCTCGGTCCGCCGGGCCAGCCGGTCGCTGTTCCGGGTCCGTGCGGCCATCGGCCTCGTCACCGTCGTCGCCCTCCTCTCTATCGTCACCGGAATCATCAACATCGGTGGCACGGAGACGTCCGGACTGCTCTCGGCGTACGTCCCCCAGTCCGTCGAGCAGGCGTTCGGGTTCACCGGCGCGCTCACGGGCTTCATCCTCCTCGCCACCACTGCCGGCCTCCGCCGGGGGGTCCGTGTCGCCTGGGGCATCGCGGTCGTCCTGCTCCCCGTGACGGCGTTCCAGGGACTCGTCGGCTCCACCGGGGTGGCGGTCGCCGGCCGGACCATCCCCGTCGCGACACCGCTGGTCGCGCTCTCCGTGCTGTCGCTGCTCGGCCTGCTCATCAACTTCCGGACGTTCGACCGGGAGTTCGACCTCGGAACGACACAGCTGGCGGCGCTGGCGGCCATCGTCGGGGCACAGGTGTACGGGACGGCGGGCGCGTTCGCCCTGCAGGACGGCTTCACCGGCGTCGACTCCCTGACCGACGCGTTCTACTTCGCCCTGGTCACCGCCTCCACGGTTGGCTACGGCGACGTGACCCCCCAGACCGAAACCGCGAAACTGTTCGCCATGAGCGCGCTGGTCATCGGGACGGCATCGTTCGCGGTCGCGCTGGGGACGCTACTGACGCCTGCCATCGAGGCCCGCCTCGCCGAGGCACTCGGAACCATGAACGAATCACGACTGGAACTGCTGGACGACCACGTCATCGTGGTCGGGTTCAGCGACATGACGGAACCGATCATCGAGGAACTGGGCCGGGTCGACTTCATCGTCATCACCCGCGACGAGGAGAAGGCCCGACGCCTCCGGAACCGCGACGTCGACGTCGTCGTCGCGGACCCCTCCGACGAGGACCCACTCCGACAGGCCGGTATCGAGCGGGCTCGTGCGCTGGTGGCCGCCACCGACGACGACGCCCAGGACGCGCTCGCGATTCTGACCGCCCGCGAGCTCAACCCCGACCTGAACATCGTCGCCGCCGCGACCGAGCGGCAGAACGAGAAGAAACTCAAGCGCGCCGGCGCCGACACCGTCGTCTCGCCCGCCGTCATCGGTGGCCACCTCCTCGCCCAGTCCGCACTCGGCGGCGGTACCGGCGTAGAGAACTTCGCCGCCCACATCGCCGAGGCCAACGAGGAGGAGATCGCGGCCGCAGACGAGGAACTGGCCGAGGAGTGACCACTCGTCGGTAACCTCTGGAAGACGATTCCACCGAATCGTAGTTCCTCGACGAGAAGAGCTCCCGCAGCGCCCGCTACGCGAACGCCTGCAGCAGCCCCTGTCCGTCGGTGCCGGCGTGGAGGTCCGGCAGCGTCGCGCGCTCGGGGTGGGGCATCAGCACCGCGACGGACTCGCGCTCGCCCAGCACGCCGGCGACGTTCCCCTTCGAGCCGTTCGGGTTCGCGGCGTCGGTCACGTTCCCGTCGGCGTCGCAGTAGCGGAACAGCACGCGGTCCTCGTCGACGAGCGCGTCGTAGCGGTCCTCGTCGACCTCGAAGCGGCCCTCCCCGTGAGCGATGGGCAACTCGACGACAGCTCCCTCCTCGAACGCGCTCGTGAACGGGGTATCGGCGCGCTCGACGCGGCAGTGGACGTGCTCGCACTGGAAGCGGGCACTCCGGTTGGTCGTGAACGCGCCCGGCGTGAGGCCGGACTCGGAGCCGATCTGTGCGCCGTTGCAGACGCCGAGGACGGGCGTGCCCTCGTCGGCGACCGCGCGGACCTCGTCCATGATGGGCGAGCGGGCGGCCATCGCACCGGCGCGCAGGTAGTCCCCGTAGGAGAACCCGCCCGGGATGACGACGCCGGCGGGGTCGGCCGGGAGGCCGTCCTCGTGCCAGACGATGTCGGCGTCGACACCCAGGTGCTCCAGGGCGCGGACGGCGTCGCGGTCGCAGTTCGAGCCACCGAAGCGGATGACGGCGACGGTCACAGCGACCACCTCGTGTGGGAGTCGGGCGTCGCCGTCATCGTGACTGCAACCGTCACCGCTCCTCGACCTCCACCGTGTAGTCGTGGATGGTGGGGTTGGCGAGCAGGCGCTCGGCCATCTCCTCGGCGCGGTCGGCGGCGGCCTCGGGCGATTCGGCGTCGAGGTCCACCTCGAAGCGGTCCGCCGAGCGGAGGTCGGCCAGCTCGAACCCCAGCCGTTCGAGCGCCTCCTGTGTCCGTTCGGCCTCCGGGTCCAGCACGCCGTGTTTCAGTCGGACCGTCACGACGGCGGTGTAGGCGGTCATGTTCGAGGGCGGGTGGCGGCCGGACAAAACGGTTCTGTTCGGCGAGTGGCTACGGTTCGCCGTCGTCGGCCGCGTCCGTCTCCCGTTCGTCGGGCGGCGGGTCCACCTGGCCGTCGATGACGACCTTCTGCTGGCGGGCCCACTCCTCGTCCGGGTGGGTGCGGACGTACTCGGCCCAGCGCTTGACGAACGCGAGCCGTTGCTGGCGGTTGCGCTCGTGCTTGGCCTCGAGTTCGTCCAGGTCAGGCGTCTCTGAGTCGCTCATAGCTGTCGTTCACCTCGAAGCCGTCGACGAACCGTTCGAGTTTCTCCGTATCGAGTCTGTCGGCGAACAGGGTGTACAGGTGGAGGGCGTCCTCGAAGTCCTTCTGCGACCCCAGGTGCAGTTTGTACGCGACCTGGAGTTCGAGCGGCCCGATTCGGAGCGTTCGCCCCGCGAGTTCGGCAACGATGGCCTCGCTGAGGGAGTGACGGTCGTACCCGTCCTGAGGGAAGACGACCTCGAAATTCGGAATCATCTTGCCATCCGGGGCGACCCGGGTCGCGATGTCGTCGGTCTGTCGGTCGTACATGTGCTCCAGCGGCTCCTCGACGCCCCAGTAGCCGGCGTCATCAAGCGCCTCGGCGAGCGCGTCCGTCTCCGACTCGGAGAGCGGTTCGATGATGACATCCACGTCCTCCGTCGCCCGCGACCGGCCGAGTAGTATCGCCACGTAGCCGGCCACGACGACGTACTGGACTCCCGCTTGGTCCAGAACCTCGGTGAACTGGAGGACGAACTCGTCCAGGTTCGACAGGGTCTCCTTCTCGATGACGAGCCGGTCGCCGTCGTACTCCATTGGGAACTCGCTCACCGGGACGGTGGCGCGCGCCGGATGATAAACCTCCGCTCGGTCGGCCCTCACCTCCATCCGGAGAGCGCGGCGCTTTTGCCGACTGGGCCGCTCGGGGAGTGTATGACCAGTTCCACGCCCATCGAGGTGGTCGCGTGACCCGCCACTACACGGAGATCGTCGTCGTCGGCGACGACAAGAAGGGACTCATCGCCCGGGTTACGTCGCTGCTGTTCGAGCGCGGCATCAACATCGAGGACCTCGACCAGGCGGTCCGTGACGGCGTCTTCCGGATGACGCTCCACGTCGACACGAGCGAGATGATCGTCAAGGACGAGACGCTCCGCGACGACCTGACCGACCTCGGCGACGAACTCGGGGTCGACATCCAGGTCCGGTTCCCGAGCGACCGCCAGACCGACCGTATCGCCGTCCTGGTGACGAAGGAGTCACACTGCCTGGAGGCCCTGTTCCAGGCGCGCGAGGAGGGTGAACTCGACGCCGAAATCAGCGTCGTCATCGGGAACCACGACGACCTCGAACCGCTCGCGGCCGAGCGCGGCGTCGACTTCCACGACATCGGCGACGAGAAGGGCGTTCCCGACGAGAACCACCTGCTCGATCTGCTCGCGGAGTACGAGGTCGACCTGGTGGTGCTGGCGCGCTACATGCGCATCCTCAGCCCGAACGTCGTCTTCCGCTACGAGAGCCGCATCATCAACGTCCACCCGTCGCTCCTGCCCGCGTTCCCCGGCGCCGAGGCCTACCGACAGGCCCGCGAGGAGGGGGTGCGTGTGGCTGGCGTCACGGCCCACTACGTCACGACGGACCTCGACCAGGGGCCCATCATCACCCAGCGCGTCTTCGATGCGCCCGCGGGGGCCGAGGTCGAGGCACTCGAGCGGCGGGGGCAGCCGCTCGAGGCGGCCGCGCTCGTCGAGGCCGTCCGCCTGCATCTGGACGACGCGGTGTCGGTCTACCACGGCCGCACGGAGTTCCGCGACGACGTGGACCGCTCGCAGTACCAGCTCGGGCTCTCCGAGGAGGCCGACGCCCTCCGGCCCAGCGAGCCGCGTGACGGTGCTGGCCTGGAGTACGATGTCGACATGGACATCGCTCCGAAATCGTCCGAGGACGACTGAGAAATACGGCCGCGGTCGGCGCGCCGTTCAGAGGTCGCGCACTCGCTCGACGGCCTCGGCCAGCGGCGGCGCGTCGAACAGGTCGCGCCCGAGGTAGGCGTTCGCGCCCCCACAGTAGAGGTCGCTCATCGCCCCGACGACGCCCTCGGGGAGGGGCTCGGGCTCGCGCTCGCAGAGCTCGCGCCAGTCGGCAACGTCCTCGGCCTTCGCGCGCTGCTTCGCCTCGTCGACGGCCGCGACCCACTCGGGCTGCTCGCGCTTGTGGTACTGCCGGACGACCTCCTTCGAGACCTGCTGGCCGTCGTAGGAGAAGCGGTTCTCGTCGAACGTGCCGACCACGTCGGCGACACGGACCTCGCCATCCACGTAGATGCACTCGATCTTCCCGTCCTCGTGCTCGAGCCCTGCGTCGTCGGCGCGCTCGGTGACGAGCCGGTTGACCGTACGGGCGGTCTCCTCGAGCGTCTCGATGTCGGCGGCGCCGGCGATGCGGTCGGCCTCCTCGCGCGAGAGGTAGCGGTCGGACTCCTCGAACTTCGTGGAGAACTCGACCACGGCCTCGGGCAGGTCGACCGCTTCGTCCGGCCAGTCGTCGAACTCGAGGTCGAAATCCGAGGGGTCGGCACGCCCCCGGAGCGAGGAGCCAACGGGGACGGTGTTGCGGAAGACGATCTCCAGCGGGACGACGTAGTTCTCGCCGGCCTCGCGATGGAAGACTGTGTAGTCGTAGGTGCGCCCCTCGTGGGGGAGGTCGGGCACGCGAGAGAGGTCGATGGCCATCTCGCGGGGCGGTGCGTCGGCCTCGTCCAGCGTGACGACCTCGCCCTCCGAGACCACGCCGCGGTAGTGGGTCGGGACGCCCTCGGCTTCGAGCAGTTCGAAGTTCGCGGCGCCCATCGCACAGAGCGAGGCGCCCTTGCCGGGGATGGGGTCGGGCATCTTCCCCCAGTCGAAGACGGAGTAGTCGTCGGTGAAGGCAAAGCGGCCGCGGCCCGTCCGCTCGGGCGTCGCGGGTTCCTCGATGACGAACTCCTTGACGCTGGTCATGCGGGGGGGTCGCAGTCGGTCGGCAAGGGGTTTCCCCTTCCGGACCGTCGGAAGGTTGTTGGGTTCCGGGGCCCCCTCCGGTCACATGCCCGATGGCGGCAGGCGGCTGTGGCGGTACGACGCGACCACGAATCGAGGCACGCGTACGGGGGCCATCACGCGTTCCTCGCCGACGGTCGTCGACGGAACGGTGTACGTCGGAAGCACGGACCGATACCTGTACGCCGTCGACACCGCGACCGGCGACCGGCGCTGGCGGTACGGCCCCGGTGGACCGGTCGAGACCGCGCCGTCGGTCGCCAACGGCACCGTCTACGCCGCCGCAGACGGTGACCTCCACGCGCTCGACGCGGCCACCGGGGACCGGCGGTGGACGTACACGGTCGGCGACGACATCGACGTCTCGCCCACCGTCCACGACGGGACGGTCTACGTGGGAAACTGCGGCGTCGGTGCCCACCGACTGGACGCGGTGAACGCGGCGACCGGGGAGAAGCGCTGGGAGTACGTGGCCGCGACCGGCATCCACCGGTCGCCGACGGTCGTCGAGGGGACCGTGTACGCGGGGAGCGAACGGCGGCCGTTCGCGCTCGACGCGGCAACCGGTGAGGAGCACTGGCGCGCCGACATCCCGCCGGGACACTCCTCGCCGACCGTCGGGGCGGGGGCGGTGTTCCTCGGGAGCCGGGCGGGTCTGTACGCGTTCGACGCGGCGACCGGCGGGGAACGCTGGCGTGCCCGTCGCGATGAGGCGTTCAGAGGGACCCCGACCGTCGCCGACGGCCTCGTCTACGCGGGGAGTGATGACAACCGACTGTACGCGTTCGACGCGACCACCGGTGAGGAGCGCTGGCGGTTCGAGACCGGTTCGTCGGTGGCGTCCTCGCCGACGGTCGCTGGTCGAACGGTGTACGCCGGCGAGCGTGCCGGCGCCCTGGTCGCGGTGGACGCGTGGACCGGTGAGGAACGCTGGCGGTTCGAGACGGAGGGGCCGGTGGACACCGCCCCGACGGTCGTCGACGGAACCGTCTACGCCGGCAGCCACGACGGCTACCTGTACGCGGTCGGGGCTGTCGGCGACCGCGACTGGTCGAGTCGTGACTCGCGCGTACTGGCCGGAACGCTGGGTCACCACGACCGCCGCGACCCTGCCGGCCCGCCGGGGTCGCCCGACGACCACACCTCCGGGACCGCCGCCCGGGTGCACGACTCCGGCGCCCCCGAGTGCTGTTCGCACTGTGGTACCGACCTGTCGGAACTGGCAGCGCCATCGTTCTGTCCGGACTGCGGCGCGGCGCTCGGCGACCGCTGACCGGTTGGTACCGGGCGGCTTTTCGACCCGCCGCCCGTAGCCCGGGTGATGACCGACTCGGAGACCGCCACGGCAGACGCCGGGCCGGCGACGGGTGCGGCGGACGACCCCACACCGGACGACGACGCCTACTCCGGGCTGTTCGGGGCGTTCCCGTACGCCTTCCGGCAGACGGGCTCGCGGCTCTGCAAGCTGTACGTCGCTCTCGGCGGGCTGCTCGGTGGGCTGCTCGCGCTCTTCTTCGGCCTCGCTCTGGTGGTGCAGGTGTTCAACACGCTCTCCGGGACCGGCGGGACGTTCACCTTCTCGCGGGCGATGTTCATCCTCGTCGGCCTGTTCGTCGTGGGGCCGGTGCTGGCGCCGGTGTTGCTCGTCGCGCGCCGGCACCGCCGAGCGGGGAGCGACACCCGGTACGACCGCCTGCTCGGGGCGTCGGGGTTCCTGTTCCTGCTCTCGCTGTACCTCGGGGTCGTCGCCTCCATCCCGCCGGAGTTCGTCCTCGATGGCGAGACCGTCACCCGGACGCCGCCGTCGGGGCTGCTGGCGCCGCTCGTCGCGCTCCTGTACGCCATCCCGCCGGTCGCGTCCGTGTTGATTCCGCTCGCGGCGGCGGCGAGCATCTACGGTGCGCACCGCTACGCCCGGTAACGTCACGCTCCGCACGCTGGCGGAACGGTTTACTGGCCGCGCCCGCACGTCTTCAGTCATGCAGGACGACCTCCGGGGGCGCCTGCAGTCGGCGTGGTCCCGGCTGCGGCGGCTGGAGCGGCGTGAGGTCCGGGGGTTCCGCGCGTGGCTCGAGCACACGAACAACCTCATCCACCTCTCGGCGCTCCTGCTCGTGCCACTGCTGATCGCGGCGGTCACCTTCCTCTCGAGCGAGGTGCAGCAGATCTCCTTCCTCCTGTTCCCGCCGCTGGCATCCGGAACGTACACGCTGTTCTACGACCCGGACGGGGCGTTCGCCTCGCCCCGGCGGTTCGTGGGCGGGCTGACGTTCGGCGCGGTCGCGGGTCTGGTCGCGGTCAACGCCTCCGCCTGGTTGCAGGGGACGACCGTGAACGCCCTCGAGGTCACGCCCGAGGGAGCCGCGCTGGCGGTCTTTCTGGCGGGCGCCGGGACGTGGGCGCTCGATTTGGAGGAGCCGTCGGCGTTCTCGACGGCGCTGCTCGTCCTCGTCACCGGAACCGACCGCCTGACGTACGTCCTGAGCGTCGCCACCTCCAGCATCCTCGTCGCCGGCGTGTTCCTCCTGTGGCGCGAGCGGTTCTTCGACCAGCGGGCGCGCTACCTCTACACCTCGACGCGCGGCGACGACCGCGTGCTCGTTCCCGTCCGCGGTGCACACCCGGGCGAGACCGCGCGCCTGGGTGCCCGCATCGCCGCCGCACACGAGGGCGCGAAGGTGGTGCTCCTCGGCCTGCTTGACCCCGAGGAGTTCGCGGCCGCCGCGTCGGAGGTCCCCGAGGCGGACCGCTCGGCCGACCGCGTCGCCGTCGTCGAGGAGGGGCAGTCCCCGAGTCCCGACGGCGGCACGACGACCCCCGACGACGTGTCGGGTGACGATGCCGACCCCGGGTCCGGTGACGAGTTCGCGGCGGGCACCTCGCCCGACGAGGCAACGGCGGATGCGCCGGCGCCCGGGGGCGCCGACACCCTCGCCGAGCAGCTCGCGACCGCGGCGTCGGCGATGGACCTCGAGTCGCGGGCCGCCGACATCGAGGCGGCCTACGGTGTTCCGACGGAGGTGCTGGTCGCCGAGACCACGCCCGAGACGCCCGGCCGTGCCATCGTGCAGGCCGCCCACGACACGAGCTGCGACCTCATCGTCACCCCCTACGAGACCGACGGCGACCGGCTGGCCGGCTACATCCACGAGCTGTTCCACAGCGACACGGACACGCTGGTGCATCGCTGTGCCGACTCGGAGCATCCCTCCGGCGGCGAGTGGCGCGATGTCCTCGTGCCGGTCCGGCGCGCGGGCGACGTGGCACACAAGATGATCGACTTCGCCACCCGGCTGGCCGGCGATGTCGGCCGCGTCTCGGTCTGCAAGTGCATCGGGAGCGAGCGCGAGCGCGCCGACGCCGAGCGGATGCTCGGGAACCTGGCTGAGACGGCCGACGGCGGCGTCGAGACGCGGGTCGCACGGGACGACATCACGGAGTTCCTCGCCCGCGCCTCGGCGAGCTACGACCTCGTCATCATCGGGTCGTCCTCGGACCGGTCGACCGCGTCGCGGTTCGTGTCGCGACCGACGTTCGAGCGCGTGGACGAACTGGACTGTGATTTCGCTATTCTGGACCGGAATTTCAAGTTGTAATTACTTCTTACCACTTGGCTCGCAATTTTTATCGAAATGTCTACTTTCTGCTTATTATCCCAGCAGACAACCCCGTACCCGAAGCCCTCGCGCTCCTGACCGGCCGCGACTCGCTGCGCTCCTCGCCCCCGTCGGTCGCTGTCGTTCGAGAGAGCGCAGCGAGTCGTAACCGGTCGAGCGTGTGGGGGCTTTCTCCCCGAGTCTGTCGTGGCTGTTGTCGTCGTGAGAGCGAGTGAGGCGTAGAGGGAGAGAGCTCAGGGCCTGGTACCGATTCCGTCCCCTCCACGCCCACACCTAGCACGCACTCGCAAGCGTTTAGTCCGCCCTGCACCCCCAACGAGGTATGAGCGACCAGTCGGACGACGCCGCGGCCGACGGCGGCCAGGACGAGACCGAGGCCCGAGCCGAACTCCTCGACCTGCTGTGCGAGAACGCCCGCTACAGCACCGATGACCTCGCACGGATGACCGGGCTCGACGCCGCCGAGGTAGAGGACGTCATCGCCGACCTCGAATCGGCGGGCGTCGTCCAGGGGTACGCCGCGGTCGTGGACTGGGAGCGGGCCGAGTCCGTCACCGAGGCCGAGCACGTCCACGCGCTGGTCGAGCTGAACGTGGAGCTGGACCGCGAGACCGGCTACGAGGACATCGCCGACCGGCTGGCGCAGTTCCCCGAGGTGCAGGCGCTCCGGCTGGTCAGCGGCAACTACGACTTCGCCCTGGAGGTCGAGGAGGCATCGATGAGCAAGGTGTCGCGCTTCATCAGCGAGAAGGTCGCGCCCGTCCCCGAGATCACCCAGACGGTGACCCACTACGTGATGGACACGTACAAGGAGGCGGGCCACCGCTTCGAGGAGACCGGCGACGACGACCGGCTCTCCGTGACGCCATGAGCCTGGACGAGGCCGAGGGCGAGGACGGCGGCGGCGAGGATGGCGAGAGCGAGGCCCCCCTCGTCCCGTCCCAGCGGGTGCAGAACACCCCGCCGTCGGGCATCCGCCGGTTCTTCGAACTCGCCGAGGAGATGGACGACGTCATCTCGCTGGGCGTGGGCGAGCCGGACTTCACCGCGCCGTGGACCGCACGCGAGGCGGCTATCGCCTCGCTGGAGCGCGGGCAGACCTCCTACACCGCGAACCGGGGGATGCGCGAGTTGCGCGAGCGCATCGCCGAGGACGCCGAGCGGTGGGACCTCTCGTACGACGCCGACGAGGAGGTCATCGTCACCGCGGGGGCGAGCGAGGCCATCGACGCGGCGTTCCGGGCGCTCGTCGACCCCGGCGATACGGTGGCGGTCGCCCAGCCGTGTTACGTCTCCTACGAGCCCGGCGTCCGGTTCGCGGGCGGGGAGGTACTGCCGGTGCCGACGCGTGCCGCGGACGAGTTCAAGTTGACCCCCGACGTGCTGCGCGATGCGGGCGCCGAGGACGCCGACCTGCTGGTCTACTGCTTCCCCAACAACCCGACCGGTGCGACCATGAGCGTCGAGGAACTCGCGCCAGTGGCGGAGTTCTGCAAGGCCAACGACATCGGCGTGCTCTCCGACGAGATTTACGCCGACCTCACCTACGAGGGCGACCACGCCAGCATCGCCGCGCTGCCGGGGATGCGCGAGCGGACGGTCGTGTTCAACGGCTTCTCGAAGGCGTACGCGATGACGGGGCTGCGCCTGGGGTACGCGCTGGGGCCCGCGGGGGCGATTGAGGCAATCAACCGGGTCCACCAGTACGCGATGCTGTCGGCGCCGACGACGGCCCAGTACGCCGCCATCGAGGCGCTGGAGTCGTGTGCGGACGAGGTCGCCGAGATGCGTCGGCAGTACGACCGCCGCCGGCAGTTCGTCCTCTCGCGGTTCGAGGAGATGGGGGTGGAGTGCTTCGAGGCGACCGGCGCGTTCTACGTCTTCCCGGAGGTTCCCGACCCGTGGACGGACGCGGAGACGTTCGCCGAGGACCTGCTGGAGGCCGAGTCGGTGGCGATGGTCCCGGGCGACGCGTTCGGGGCTGGTGGCGGCGGGCATCTCCGTGCGTCGTACGCGACCGGACTGGACGACCTGAAGGAGGCGATGGACCGGCTGGAGCGGTTCGTCGAGGATGCCGACTGACCCGGGGCGACCGGGGAGCCGGCCGGGTTCCGAGAGCGTGGGAGACGGCCGTGACCGGCAGGAATGGCGACCGGTAGCACGGCGGAACAGCAGTTAAATAATCCGGGTCTCCCCGGGGCAGCGACGGGAACTGAATTCCCGGTAGAACGGCCCTAAATGCCTCTATAGGGTGGTCCCTGGGAAGTTAAGGTGGGCGTAATTTATATCCCTACTCGGACCAACCCCTTGTTCAATGGCTATCGACGAGGCAGACGGCGGCGACGCGGAGGAGGCGGGGGAGGTCGCCGTCGATGATAGCGAGGCGTCCGAGGCGTCTCGCGCGGACGGCGCCGATAGTGCCGACGTCGAACCGGGAGAGTCGTCCGTGGTCGCCGGCACGTACGACTGGGACGCGTTCAAGGAGGAGTACTACTACGACGAGGCCGGTAATCCGCCGACGGACGACAACGGCCAGCGAATCGAGTTCGACCCCACGGAGTATCTCGGCTTCGACCCCGAGCAGACGGAGGGGCAACTGGCGATGGCCGGGGATGTGGGGGAGGCCCTCGCCGACATCGTCGAGGACCGGTCCGTCAGCGTCACCGAGGACCTCGACGAGGACGCCTTCTTCAGCGAACAGGACGGCTCCTCGACCATCGTCACGCGCTACGACCTCGAGAAGGCCGTGCCGCTAGCGAAGAAGACCCACTTCCGCGAGGTCGACCGCTACTGGGTGAACAAGCCCTACGCCTTCGTCATCATCTTCCACTCCGAGAAGGAGAACGAGAAGAAGTACTACCTCATCGAGCCCCATCTCACGCCCATCGAGTCTGACCTGCGGGAGTTCCTCTCCTCGAAACTGAAGACCGCCATCAAGTACTCCAGCGACGACGTCATCGTCGAGGGAAACGAGGACGCCCGCGCGAACGTCATCGAGAAGGAGACCGAGAACCTCCTGGAGCGCTACGACCTCTACGCCGAGGGCGCCCGGGCCGCCCGGCGAAACGGTTCCAGCTCCGGTGGGGAGGGCGACGGCGCCGGTGACGGCATCGCCGGCGGCGACGTGATGTCCCGGGTCAAGAACGCGCTCGGAATGAGTGGTGGTACCGACGATGGCGACGGGGCGCTCGTTCCGGCCCGTGAGGTCACGGTCCGGCCCGAACACGCCGTCATCGAGGAGGACGCCGAGACGCTCACCGGCTACCAGATCGACAAGATCCTCTACCTGCTCAAGCGGGACTTCATCGGCTTCGAGCGCATCGACGGCATCAAACACGACATCAACGTCGAGGACATCTCCGTCGACGGCTACAACTCGCCCGTCTTCGTCTACCACTCGGACTACGAGCAGCTCATCACCAACGTCTACCACGGGAAAGAGGAACTCGACGATTTCGTCGTCAAACTGGCCCAGCGCTCCGGGAAGGGCATCTCGAAGCGCTCGCCGCAGGTCGACGCGACCCTCCCGGACGGCTCGCGTGCCCAGCTCACGCTCGGCAAGGAGGTCTCCGACCACGGGACCAACTACACCATCCGCCAGTTCAAGGACGTCCCGTTCACGCCGGTCGACCTCATCAACTGGAACACCTTCTCGCTGGACGAGATGGCGTTCCTGTGGCTCTGCATCGAGAACCACAAGTCGCTCATCTTCGCGGGCGGGACCGCGTCGGGGAAGACGACCTCGCTGAACGCGGTGTCGCTGTTCATCCCGTCGAAGGCGAAGATTGTGAGCATCGAGGACACGCGCGAGGTCGAGCTGCCCCAGCGCAACTGGATCGCGTCGGTCACCCGACCCTCCTTCTCGGAGGGCGACAAGGGTGACGTGGACGAGTTCGACCTGCTGGAGGCCGCACTGCGACAGCGGCCCGAGTACATCGTCATGGGTGAGATCCGTGGTGAGGAGGGCCGGACGCTGTTCCAGGTCATGTCGACCGGGCACACGACGCTGACGACGTTCCACGCCGACTCCGTCGGCGAGGTCATCAAGCGGTTCACCACCGAGCCGATCAACGTCTCGAAGACGATGTTCACGGCGCTGGACCTGGTCTCTATCCAGACACAGACCCGTGTGCGCGGGCACAAGGTCCGCCGGAACAAGTCACTGACCGAGATCAACCACTACGACCCGGAGAACGACGAGATCAACGTCCAGGACGTCTACCAGTGGCAGGCCGAGACGGACACGTATCTCCAGATGGGCGAGTCCAACACGCTCGAGACCATCATGTTCGACCGTGGCTGGAGCCAGGACCGCCTGCAGACGGAGATCTTCAAGCGGAAGGTAGTCCTCGCCTACCTCATCGAGAACGGCCTCAACACGTACACGCAGGTCGCGGCGAGCCTGCAGGCGTTCATGAACGACCCCGACACCATCATGGGGCTGCTGGCCGGCGACCGGCTGGAGAAGTCCCTCGAGGACCTCCGCGAGATGGAGTCCGTCGAGATCGACATCGACCCGGAGAAGGAAGAGATGGTCCCACGGCCGGACGCCGGCGAGGAGATGCTCGAGGAGACGGCCGACGTCCTCGACAACGCCGAGGACCTGCTCACGGAGTACCGCGGTCGTGGCTCGGGCGACCTGGCCTCCGCACTCGACGTGGATGCCGACCCCGGTGAGCCCGCCGCCGCCGACGGCGGCGCGGCCGACGATGTCGACTTCGGCGGCTTCGCCTTCGACAAGGACGACGACGAGGAGGGGGGTGACGAGGAGTGAGCCTCGACACCGCGGGTGGCGCGGGCGCCGGCGCGGGCGGGTCGTACGGCGAAGGCGGCACGCTCAGCGACCTGTTCTACCCGATGTACAAGCGGCTGTTCGACGAGGAGGGCGACTTCGTCTCGAACGTCGAGACGAAACTGGCCGAGGCCCGGATGCCCGAGACCGTCGAGATATACCTCTCTCGGTCGCTCGCGGTCGGCGTGCTCGTGGGGCTGGTGCTGTGGTTCCTCGGCGTGTTCACCGGCTGGTTCGTCTTCAGCGTCCTGCTGAGCGAGGTCCCCATCCTGCTCGGGCTGCCGGTCGGCGAGTCGACCGCAGCGCTCCTGAACGCCATCAAGATACCGGCGTTCATCATCGTCACCGGCATCGTGATGGGGCTCATCGGGTTCGGCCTCGGCTTCGGGTCGATGGTCGCTCGTCCGTACATGACCTCGGGCGAGCGCAAGCGGGAGATCAACGTCCTTCTCTCGGATTCGGTGTCGTTCATGTACGCCCTGTCGGTGGGTGGGTTGAACCAGCTCGAGATTCTCGAGGCGATGGCGAAGGCCGACGACACGTACGGCGAGGTGTCGAAGGAGTTCCAGTCAATCGTCCTCGAGACGGAGTACTTCGACACGGACTACCGGACGGCCATCCGGAACCAGGCGATGGAGACGCCATCTGACGAGCTGAGCCAGTTCCTCACGGACATGCTGTCTATCATCAACTCGGGCGGTGACATGGAGAAGTTCCTGTCCGACCAGAAGGAGAAGCAGATGCGGACCTCCAAGCAGGAACAGGAGATGGTGCTGGAGACGCTGGAGCTGTTCGGCGAGATGTTCATGACGCTGTCGCTGTTCCCGCTCCTGCTCATCATCATCCTCGTCATCATGTCGATGCTGGGCGAGGCCCAGGACTTCCTGCTGTACGGGACCGTCTACGGACTCATCCCGCTCATCGGTGCGGGGTTCCTCGTACTCGTGTCGACGGTCGTTCAGGACGAGGTCGGTGACGGCTACCTCGACCCGGGAGACGCGGACGCGGCCGCGGACAACACCGCGATGTTCGACCTGGGCATCGTGAACAACTACACCGGCGAGTACGGTCTGTTCGACCGCATCAAGTCCCGCGAGGGGACCTACGAGCTGATGGAGATACTGAAGTCACCCCACCACTTCTTCCGGGACCACCCGCTCGCGGTGCTGGGGGTGACGCTTCCCATCTCGCTGGTCGTGCTGGCGTTCACGGCCCTGTCCGGGATGGCGCCCACCTCGTGGGAGGGAATGAAAGGCAGCCCCATCCTCGGGACGTTCTTCTGGCTGTACGCCCCGCTGTACATCAACTTCATCCCGCTCACCATCTTCTACGAGTGGAACGTCAGGTCGCGGCGGGCCATCACGGACAAGCTCTCGGACAACCTCCGGAAGCTCTCCTCGGCCAACGACACCGGGATGACGTTGCTCGAATCCATCAAGGTCGTCTCGGACACCTCCTCGGGGAAGCTGTCAGACGAGTTCGAGACGATGTACGCGAAGGTGAACTACGGAACCAGCCTGAAGACGGCGCTGGTGGAGTTCAACAACAAGTACCACATCCCCCGCCTCGCGCGGACGATGAAGCTCATCTCGAAGGCCCAGGAGGCATCCAGTCAGATCACGCAGGTCCTCTCGACGGCGGCGCAGGCCTCCGAGAACCAGGACGACATCGAGCGCGACCGCAAGTCCCGCACGCGGATGCAGACGGTCATCATCATCATGACCTACATGACGCTGCTGGGCGTGATGGCCATCCTCAAGGTGAAGTTCCTCGACGTGATGGCGGGGCTGGCCCAGCAGGCGTCGAGCGGCGGTGGCGGTGGCGGCGGTAGCTTCAGCGGCGGCGTGGACGTGAACATGCTGAACATGCTGTTCTTCCACGCCGTCACGTTGCAGGCCATCATCAGTGGCTTCATCGCGGGCTACATGCGCGACGTGAGCCTGATGGCCGGGCTGAAGTTCGCCGTCGTCCTGCCGACGTTCGCACTACTGACGTTCATGTTCCTCTGAGGCCAGCATGCAGGCAAGGCCCCCCACGTTCGACGCACGCGGCGACACACCCGGCCCCAGCGACGACGACGGGCGAAGCCGCGGGCAGACGACGCTCGATTTCGCGGTCGGGATGAGCCTCTTTCTCATCTCGGTCGCGTTCGTCATCTCGTTCACACCGAACCTCATCCAACCGTTCGCCGACAGCGGCACCGAGGACACCATCATCGCGAACCGCGTGGCCAGCCAGCTCGTCGAGGGAACGCTGGCCGACCCCGGGAAGCCGTACGTGCTGGACAAGGCGTGCACGGTCGCGTTCTTCGCGCCGGAGAACCTCGACGGTGACCCCGACAACGACGAGGACCTGAATACCTCGAACGACGACCAACTGACACGGGATCGATTCGACATCTCGCGAGCCAACCTCTGGAAGAACAACGATTGCAACTTCGAGGTGTCCCAACCCGATGACTCCGACTACCTCCACGCGCGGCTCGGTATCGCCGGAATCGCCGACGACGGGAGCGTCAGCAGGGCACTTTCGCCGGGACTGCAGATCGAGATCCGGGGCGACGCCGACGGAAACGAGACGCGGAACCTGCTCTGCCTCGAGGCGAACGAGGACCCCGACTCGAATCAGTATCCGAACGTCACATCTACAATCGTCGAATCGCCGGACGGGGCCTTCGACACCACGGGGTCGGTTGACTGTGGCGCTTCGGACGGCGACTACGATGTCCCCTTCCAGGCCGGCGAGGACCCGCCCGAGGACTCCGGCTCGGTCGTTGTGGCTCGGCGAATCGTGACCATCGACGGCATCCGAGCGACCGTCTACGTACGGGTGTGGTGATGAGGTACTTGTACACTCGCTCCGAACCGGTACCTATCGTGCGTCCACGCGAGGTGTGCCCGTGAGCCGCGACCGTGGGCAGGCCCACACGCTGGAGGGTGTCGTGGCGGCCATCCTGCTGCTGTCGAGCCTGACGTTCGCCCTGCAGGTGACCGCCGTGACACCGCTATCGGCCAGTACGTCCAGCCAGCATATCGAGAACCAGATGCAGTCCGTCGCCGACGGCGTGCTGGCGGTCTCGGCCGAGGACGACCACCTGAAGGATGCGGTACTGTTCTGGGGCGACAAGGACAGCGACGATGAGTTCAATTTCTACGGCGCCCCCGGCGTCTACTACACGAACGGGCCACCGGACAACGAGTTCGGCGAGGCACTCTCGATGGCGTACGGCGGTCGCGCCATCGCGTACAACGTCTACGTCTCCTACCAGGGCGGCAGCGGGTCGTGGGTGACCCAGCGGATGGTCTACCGTGGCCGGCCGAGCGACAACGCCATCAGCGCCTCGCGGACGGTGACGCTGTACGACAGCGACTGCATGCTGAACGAAGACGAGACAACCGACGAAAGCCGGTGTCTGGATGACGACAGCCCGGGCGACGGCTGGGGGAAGAGCGACTTCTACGCGCCCGACCTCCCGGACTCGGACGGGCTGTACAACGTGGTACGCGTCGAGGTGGTCGCGTGGCGGATGTGACGGCGCGGTCCGGCCGGCGAGATTCCGCCCGAGGCCAGTTGCTCCTCCTCGGTGGCATCGTGCTCGCGATGATATTCATCGGCATCGCGCTGGTACTGAACGGCTCCATCTTCGCCGAGAACCTCGCGACGCGACAGAGCGGCGGCGCCAGCGCCGAGGTCCAGGAGTTCCGTAGCACGGTCGCTGACGGGGTCGGAGACGCCATCGGGAGCACGAACCAGGACCGTGCCGGCGAGTCGTTCGCCACCCTTCGGGACGACCGCTACCAGCCCCGGGTCGAGATACTGGCCGACCAGCTCGCCAATCGTCGGTCGCTCGATGGCGAGGCCATCCAGCTGACGACTGACGGGAGCCGTCCGGGGACCCAGATCGTCGATGGCGACGCGAGCACCGACTTCACGCCCCGTGACGCGACGACGACCGCCGGCGACTGGACGATGGTCGCGTCGGCTCACATCCGTGCGTTCGAGCTGACGGCCGAGCCGACGGAACCGGACTCGACGAGCGAGGTCACGACCCAGCTGACGGGCGGAACCGGCGACGCGTTCGAGGTGACGCTGACGGCCGCGACGGGGACGGCCCACGAGGTGGCCGTCTACGAGGACAGCGACGACTCGACTGTTCGGGTCGCGGTCAGTGAGGTCGGCTCCGGTGCCGTCCGCGAGTGCGACGCCGAGGGCGGGGACGCCACCGTCTCGCTGACCGGGCGGCCGACCGTCGACGGCGCGTACTGCGACGCGCTCGGTCCGGTTGCCGAGGCGAGCGGCACGTACGAGGTGAACGTCACCAACGGCGACCTGGCGATGGGGACCTACCGGCTCGTCGTCGACCGGACCGACGGGCCGTCCGCCTCCGAGGAATCCCTCGACGAGCAGGTCGACCGCGTGAACTACGGCGCCGCCTGTAGCGGGACCACGTACGCCGCCACGGTCGGCAACGCCCCGTACAGCGCCCCCGCCATCTACGCCGGGACGGTCGACCTGAGCTACCGGAGCCAGGGGGCCGAGAGCGACGCGACGGTACAGGTCGTCCCCGAACAGGCCGGTGACTCTCTGGACACGCCGCTGGTCACCTCGCTCGACGTGACCGACAACTCCGCCACCGACGGGGACGCCTCGTTCACCGTCGCCTGGACCGTCGAGGACCCGAACGGCGATCTGGACGAGGTCACCCTCGAGCTGGTGGATAGCTCCGGGACCGTCGTCGACACCGACGACACAGACGACGCTGATATCGGGGGCGAGTCGGAGACGGGGAGCCTCTCTGTCACCGACACCGATGGTTGGGACAACACCTATGACCTGGCCGTGACCGTCACCGACGGGATGGCCGAGCGCACCCGGACCGTGACCCACGACGCCGACGGCGATACCGACACCAGCGGGGCGTGCCCGTTATGAATCGCCGGCTATCACCAGTATGGCCGAAAGGCATATCGGCTCGAAGCGCATTCACCGCACGAACGAGCTATGTGGGACGTTCGCGAGCGGCAGGAAAACGGGCAGCTCATCCTCGTCGGAGCGCTGTCGCTCGCGATCGTCCTCGTGGGTATCGCGCTGGTCCTGAACGCCTCCATCTACGCGGAGAACCTCGCGACCCGCGCGAACCAGCAGGAGAGCGGTCAGATCGTGACGCTGGAACGGGAGGCCACACAGGGTGCCGGCGTCGCGATGGAACACATCCACCACGATGTCGACTCGCACGCGTCGTACGGGAATCTGGAGAACGACTTCGAGGACGCCATCGACAGCTGGTCGGACTGGACCGTCCGCGACAGCGCTCGCGAGGGGCAGTACGTGGACGTACGGGTGGTGGATACCGACCCGTACACGCGCGGGACGCGCATCACGCAGGACGACGGTGGGACGTTCGAGCCGGAGGAGTCGGACGCGGTCGTGAGTGTCGACCTCACGACGGGGCTGCTCAGTTCCATCAACGTGGAGTACTGGTCAGTGACGCCCGGGGCGACACAGGTTCGGGACTTCAGCATGGACATCGACCCCGACCAGTTGCGCGGGGACGATACGCTGCTGGGAATCGAGGCCAGCGTTATCGAAACGTTCCAGGCCGGTCTGGAACTGGAGACGGGTGGCGACGGGGACGAACTGGTCGGAATCGGCGACCTGTCGTTCGACGACCCGCCGTTCACCGTGGTCTACGATGTCGGCGACACCGGCGAGGTCGACCACTCCTTCGCCATCTACCGTTCGGACGCGGACCCCGACGACGTGAACATCACGTACTACCGCTACGACGGGTCCGGGACGACGCGCACCTGCACGGTCCAGGACGTAGACAGCACGTTCACTGTCGATGTCTCGAACGGGCGGGTGGAGGGAGACGACGGTGCCTGCAGGGACGTCTTCGCGTTCCAGTCCGAAATCTCCGGGTCGTACCAGTTGTTCTTCGTCCAGGGCGACCAGGTCGCCGGGAACTACGAACTCGTCGTCGACGAGTCGACCACCAGCTTCGAGAACGGGTACGACAGCCTGAATATCCTGGAACTGGACCTGTTCGGGCTCCTGTCGGACGACCCGGTGTTCGGGGATATCTACCAGCCCCACCCCGACCCATCCGCGCACACCTCGCCGTACGGCCCCGACAGCCCCTACATCGAACCGGCCATCTACTCGGCCGACGTCAGCCTCGACTACCAGTCGGACTCCATGAGTTACGAATCGAACGTGACGGTGGCGCCGAACGAGCCGTGAGCGCGGTGGGGGTGGACCACGATGCGTGAGTTCGACGACCGGGCCGTCTCGACGACCGTCGGGTACGCTCTCTCGCTTGGCATCTCGGCGCTGCTCATCTCCGGCCTGCTCATCGCTGGTGGCGGGTTCCTGCAGGACCAGCGCGTCACGAGCACCCGCTCGGAGCTGACGGTCATCGGGCATCAGATCGCCGCCGACATCGCTTCGGCGGACCGGCTCGTGGGCACGGACGCGTCGAACATCCGGGTCCAGCGCAACCTCCCGGATCGGGTGACCGGTTCGGCCTACACGGTGGCGGTGGTGACGAGTGGAGAGACGCATCTCCGGTTGACCTCGGCCGAGCCGGAGGTGACGGTCCGCGTCGATGTCGAGGCACAGTTCGCCCCCGGCGGCCTCGAACAGACCTCGGTCGACGGCGGGGATATCGAGGTCGTCTACAACCCGGATGGCGACGACGAACTGGTGGTCCGTAATGTCTGACCGCCCTCGCTCCCGCGGCGCGTTCGCGCCGGACGGTGGGGGGGACACCGACCGCGGCGTGAGCGAGGTCATCAGCTTCGCACTCATCTTCTCGCTCATCGCCGCGACCGTCGCGCTGGTGTACGTCTCCGGTATCGGCGGGCTGGAGGACACCCGCTCGGCCGAGCAGGTGAACAACGCCGAGCGTGCGTTCGACGTGCTCGCGGACAACATCGGGGACATCCACCGGCAGGCGGCGCCGAGCCGGGCGACCGAGATCAAGGTCTCCGACGCGCAGATGGAGTTCGGTGACTCCGTCCGGGCCAACATCACGATACGGAACATGAAGGGGACCGGCAACACCTCAGTCGTCGAGTACCGGCCGATCGTCTACTCCGCCGAGGGCGGGACCGACCTCCTGTACTCGAACGGCGCGCTGTTCCGTGAGGACCCAAGTGGCGCCGTGCTGGACAAGAACCCGCCGTTCCTGCTCACCTATGACGCCGCTGCCGCCGAGAAGACGCTCATCCTGCCGGTCATCGAGACACGGAACACCGGCCCCGAGAGTACCGGGAGCCAGCGAACCGTCCTCGTGCGGACGTTGCTGGCCACCCGTGAGGTCACCATCGCCCAGGACGACCCAGAGACTCTCAGATTCAACACTACCGGAGACGACGCCAACGAGTTCAGAATCAACCCCGATTTCGATGGCGACGGAACCGACGAGATCAGCGATTTCGATCCCGACAACGACGGCAACCACGAGTACGGGAATCTCGATTCCGACGGCGACGGTGTTAACGACTACGGTGACCTCGACCCCGACGGTGACGGCAGCAAGGAGTACAACGTCACGGTCCGCATCCAGACCTCGGAGAAACGGAGCGATATCTGGCTCGACTACCTGGAGGAGCAGGTCACCGCGGCCGGCGGCAGCTTCGATGCCCGCGCCGGGTCCGGGGCCTGTGACATCATCGAGATCGACGGCGACTCCACGACCGAGACCGTCGAGTGCAGCCTCGCCGCCGAGAACGTCTATTCCACGGCGACGCGTGTGGACGTCATCTACCGGTAAGGAACAGTCCGCCGTCGGTCCCCGGTGTCCGCCGGGGCGTGCTCAGTCGACGGTGACCTCGACATCGTTCTCCGAGAGGTGGACGTAGGTGATGAACTCGTCACCGCCCGTGTACTGGATGTTGCCGGCGGAGGCACTCTCCTGGACCCCGTTGTTGTTGCTGTCGTCGACCGTCAGGTCGAACCCGGGCCCCAGCAGGGAGAAGTAGTGGTTGACGAGGCCGTCGCTGGACTCCTCGTCGCCGGTCGAATAGCTCACCGGCTCCCACGTCACCGGATCTGCGTCACCCTGCGTGTCCCCGTGCTGGTCGAACGTCGGGTTGGATTTGAGCGACCGCCCGCTCGCGTCGAAGTGGATCAGTGCGTTGTTCGAGAGCGAGGTGTACTCGAGTTGCATGTCGTTCTCGTCGCCGTTGTCCTCACGGGGCAGGTCGTCGCCGTCGTCGTCGTCGACGAAGGTGAGCGAGAGTTCGATCTCGTCCGCTCCGTCCTCGCCGTCGGCGTCGACGCAGTTGCCCGTGATGCCGTCTTCCTCCCAGCCGTGGTACTTGTCCGTCCCTGCGGGCGAGTAGAAGATCCGGACCGCGAACTCCTGGGTGTCACATTTCCCACCGCCCCCGTCCTTGCGGACGTGCATCTCGAACTCCTGCCCCCCGTCGTCGGCGTACATCGACCACTGGAGGTTGTTGAAGTTCGCGCTGTCGGCCTTGTCCGGGGTGAGCGTGATGTCGAAACTCGACATCGAGTGGTCGGCGACGCCGGAGACCTCGAGAGCGGAGCCGTCGCCCGGCATGTTGAACGCGCCGGTGCGCCCGGTACTGACGAGTTCGACCGCGACGAGCTGCCCGGTTTCACCGTCGCCGTTGGGGTCGGCGGGGTAGCCGTTGAGGAGTGAGCCGCCGGTGTCGCTGGTCTGGATGCGGCCGTCGGTGCGGTCCTCGAAGTAGTTTGCCCAGGCCTGGTAGTACTCGGATTCGATGTAGACGACGACGGTCCCGTTCTCCGAGGGGTTGCTGTAGACACCATTGCTCTTCCCGTTCGTGTCAGGGTACGCGACCGACTGGTTCGGGAAGACACTGCGCGGCTCGTCGGACTGCTGTACCCGGAGGTCGATGGCGCCGGAACCGCTCTGGGTTCCCCCACCGAGCTGGTTCACGCGAACGACCGGGAACGTCAGCGTCGAGCCACGGTAGTGGAACTCCGGCGGGGAGACCATCGTGCTCTGACCCTGCCCTGTCCGCTTCCAGACGCCACCGGACTGGTAGCCGATGGTCGTGTCACCGCGCTGGTAGCGGACCGTCCCCAGCGTGGACTCGTAGATGACCTCCTCGTCCTCGTCGCCGGGGGGAGCCGAGTTCGGGAGGTTGTCCCCGTCGTCCTGCCAGTTCCCGTCGTAGTCGATGTGGACGACCTGGACGTAGCCGGCGTCGGGGTCGACCTGATAGCTGCCCGCGGTCTGCCCGACGCTGACGGTCTGGGTGTTCGAGTCCCCGAGGGCGACCTGGGAGGTCTTGGAGTCGAACTGCGTCATCGCCTGCTCGGCGGCACCGGTCCCCGACGAGGTCTGGATATCGGTCAGGGCCGTTGCGCCGAGTGCCACCACGGTCACGACCCCGATGAGGGCGATGCCGACGATAAGCGCGAACCCGATCGTCGCCTGCCCCCGTGAGGGTCTTCCGTTCATCGTCCCCGACGAGGGGGCCACGAGGCATAAACTGCGTGGCCATCACGGGCCTCGCCCGGCTGTTGCCGCCACGACGGCCGGTTTCGGCGGGTGTGCTGGTCGTTTCCGTTGCGGTTCCGCCGCGCTATCCCGGGTGGTCGCCACGTCCTTCAGGGATGGGTCGGTGACAGCCTCGTGGCTGGAACGTCGCTGGAAATCACCTGCTGCCCGCGCCTGTCCATCCACTGTCTGAACGGCCGTTCATCATCGACGGATGGCATATTTACTGCTGGAATATCGTGGAAGAGTGGGTGTATGTGGCTCCATTCTCGTGAATATTCTCTGGTATGGAAATATATGTATAGTATAAGGTGTCATAGGTGGTGCCAGCAAACCCTCAAATAGCTGGCTCGTGCTACTGTGTCTCACAATGAGTGCCAAGAAGCCGACACTGAAAGACATCAGCCACACACCGCCGACCGGCGAGCCCGTCCGGGTCTGGGAGCGGGGTCGGAAGTCCACCGACGACGAGTAAGCGACGCCGCCTTTCTCGGCGCGCCCTCCCTGGCGAGCACGTGCTCCGTGAGCGTTAAGCACCCACCGGACGCTCCTCCACCGATGGCCGACGACCAGGCGACGCTGGGCACGTTCGCCGACAGCGACAGTGATGGCGACGAATCGGACGACGAGGGCTCGGCGAGCGATGGCCCTGGCGCTGGCCCGGACGGGGACGACGGTTTCGCGAACGGGCGGGATGAGGCGGCGACGGGGACCGACGCGCTGGCCGACGACCTCGTCTGCCCGTGGTGTCTCGCGCCCGCGGCGGCGTTCGTCGAGCGCGGGCTCACGGGGCTGGCCTGCGGCCGCTGCTCGGCGACGCTCCCGACCGGGGCCGAATGGTTCCGCGAGCGCGATGTCGTCGCGCGGCGGCCGATGTACGAGGTCGAGGACTGATGGTGACGCCCCGGGCCGTTCTCTGGCTCGGAGAACGCCGAAGGGGGTCTTATTGCTGGCGGCCGTGCGTGAACCTATGTACCGCGTCCAGAAGGCGCTCCTCTTCCTCCTCTGTCTTCTGGTCGTTGCTCTCGTCGTCTCGGCGGTCGCCGCCACCGGCCTGGGGTTCGCGCCCTGAGCGGGTGGTCTCCGGGTCTCGACGGTTCTGCGTGGACGACGGCGCCAGGACCGGCCGTCTCAGGACTGTCGCGCGTGCCAGCGGACGATTCCGACCGTCGCCGCCAGCGCCACGATACCGCCGATGAAGAGCGCGCCGCCCAGCAGCCACTGTGCCCGGAACCAGCCCAGCAGGAGCCCCAGACTCGCCGCGAACAGGCCCGCCTGCGCGAGCAGCAGGGCCACGACGAACGCCCGGAAGGTCCCCGACGATAGTGACCCTACGCCGTCCGCGAGACGCTCGCCCGCGTCGTCGTCCTCCTCGACGACCACCGAGAACGGGTCCATCACCCATCCATAGGTGCGAGCGGGGGATACTCCTTCCGGCGCCGTCCGGGTGGTGCCTGGAGGCGGCGGTCGCTGGTGGTGGTGTCGGTTGGTTACTGGTTGCTATCGTCACTCCATCCCACGAATGTTTATGTAGGGACAGCTAGAACCGGTTGACGAACGCGTCCGAAATCGAGGACGCCGGTCCCCATCCCCTACCCGCGTGACTGCTGTCACGTCTCCGGGGGCCTGCCGTGTAACCACGGGGTCGACAGGTGACAATACAATGGATGACGCAACTCCCTCCGCGGGGTACTGGCGACGGGTGGTTGTTGCACTGGTCGCCCTGCTGATGGTCTCGAGTATGGCCATCGGTGCGGGTGCCGGTGCTGCAGTCGCGGCAGCGGACGACCCGGCGCAGCAGTCCCTTCAGGAGGACGACGACAGTACCGGCAATCAGACACTCGACGTCGCCGATGAGATCTACGTCAAGGAGAACGGCGACGCCATCCTCTACTACGAGGACGAGACCGAACAGGAGACCGGCACGGAATCCGAACTGACGAACGGCGAGTACGGGCTCCATGTCGGGCAGGGCATCTTCTACGGGCTCATCGTGAGCGACCTCGAGGAGACCCCGAACGCGACGGGGTCGGCGCAGGCAGTGCTCGAGCCCGGTGCCCTGACTGCCGAGGGTGAACTGACGACTGTCCGCCCGCAGGCCATCGAGGACCTGAGCCTCACGGTCGACGCCGTCCGGACCCAGGAGAACAACCGCTTCGACGCGGACGGCCGGGTGGCTGTCGCCACACGGAGTGCGCCGTCGCTGCGGCTCGTCGAGTCCGCCGACACGTCGCTAGAGGCGACGGTCGCGCCGAACTCGTTCGATGCCACCGGGAGCCTGAACGCCCAGACGTCGACGCAGCTCGGTCAGCCGATGTCGGGCTCCTTCGAACTGGTCGAGGGTGAGGGCACGTACACGCTGGAGGCAGCCCAGAACCAGACCATCCGCGAATTCTCGAAGGACCAGTGGGACACCGAGGAGCGCGCCCGGCAGACCATCCGACAGCGCTACGCGAGCGTCGCCGAGCAGCTCGGTGGTAGTGCCACGGTCACGCTGAACTCCTACGCCTTCGCCAACGCCAGCCAGCGTGGCGTCTACCGGCTCGACGTGGACTACACGGTCGAGTACGAGGGCGTCGACGAGGGGCTGGAACGGCAGGCGGCGGCCTACCTCGCCAACTCCGAGCAGTTCAACCTCTCGCGCGAGGCCGCATCGGGCATCGCCGCGAACGTGACGCAGCTGGAGATCGAGCGCATCGCGGCTGACTTCCGGATGCAGGCCCAGTCCGTCGAGGGCAGCTTCGACTTCCAGCTCGAGAACTACAACGACGCCCTGCTGGCCGGCCTCGATGCGGCGGCAGCGTACTCGCCGCCGGAGCAGGAGGTCCCTCCCGTCCAGCCGGACCAGCTCGAAACGCTCCGCGCACAGATCGAAGCTCAGCAGGCCGCCGACCTCACTCGGACGTACTCGCTGAGTGCCTCGCACACTCTGGAGTCCAGCTCGCTGGCGGTCATCGAGCTGCAGGCCCAGTCCCGGACGGAGAACTGGGGGGCCTACGTGAGCGAACTCCAGAGCCGCGACATTCCGGTCGCGAACCAGGAGTTCTCGCTGGCCGCCGATACGTCGGGTGACCAGATCGTCGCGAACGGGTCGCTCAGCGTCGAGCAGGAGGACCTCGTCGACACCGCCGTCGACCAGTTCCTCAACGCGACGGAGACCCAGAACGCGACCGACGAGGACGTCGAACAGGCCCGACAGTTCGTCCGCGCCTTCCGCGAGGCTGGCTTCCAGAAGGCCCGCACCGACGTCAGCGTCAGCGAAGGGAACGTCACCTTCGAGGCGGGCGCGAAGTTCGAGGACATGGCCGCGTTCCGCGACGTGCTCCAGCAGTCCGGTCGGCTCGACCTCTCGGTCAGTCAGGTCGTCGGCCGGTCCAACGAGAGCGGCTCGCTGAACCAGTACGTCTACGTCACGGGTGCAGTCGAGGCCGGCGCCGGTGAGAGCGCCGTCCGCGAACTCTCCGTGGTCGACGAGGACACCACCGTCAACATGCCCGGGTCGTACGACCGCTCGTTCCCCGAGATGGAGACCGAGCGCGCGTACGACTACCTCGGGCTCGAGGCACCGACCCCGACGCCCACCGCGGGCGGCGGTGATGGCGGTGACGGTGGCGACGGCGGCACCTCCAGCGACGGTCAGCCCGGCTTCGGCGCCGTGGCAGCGCTCGTCGCACTCGTCGCGGCGGCCCTCCTCGCCCGCCGCCAGCACTGAGCGGCCGACCGACCCTTCTCACTTCTTTTGCGCGCCGACCCCCGCGTCTGACATACGTCATGCTGTGTGACAACACTTAACAAGAGATGGGTCGAGGGCCGGTGCAGGGAGTTCGAGACAGATGTCCAGCAGTTCGCGGGACGGCGAGGGCGAGATGGAGCGCTACCCGACCGTGGGTCCGGGTGCGGCGGCCTACGAGGGGTACGAGTCCCGGGAGAGCGACGACGGCATCCGCATCTACGAGTCCGGGCGTGAGGAGTCGGGCGCGTGGCTCGCCTCGACGGTGGCCATCTCGCGGCCGAGTCTGCGGTGAGACAGAGGACGCCTATCGCGCTGGCCCACTCGTCGAATCGCCGGGCGCCGTCACGTCGCCCCGCTCTCGATGGGGCTGCCTACCGGTCGTCCGATCGCCTGACGCCCGGGTTGGTGACGGCGCCGTTCGCCGCCGAATCGAAGGCGAAGCCGTACTTCGCGAGGACACCGCTGTCGTAGGCCGGTTCGGGCTGGTCCCAGTCCTCCAGCCGCTGCTCCAGTTCCTCGTCGGTCAGGTCGACCTCGATGGTGCGGTCCGGGATGTCGACGGTGACCACGTCCCCGTCCTCCAGCGCGGCGATGGGGCCGCCGACGAACGCCTCGGGCGCGACGTGGCCGATCATCGGGCCGCGGGTCCCCCCCGAGAAGCGGCCGTCCGTCAGCAGCGCCACGTCGTCCTCGTGACCGGCGCCGACGACGGCGGCCGTGACGCCGAGCATCTCGCGCATCCCGGGCCCGCCGCGGGGCCCCTCGTTCCGGATGACGATGACGTCGCCCGACTCGATGTGGCCCTCCTGCACGTAGCGCATCGCGTCCTCCTCGTCCTCGAAGATGCGGGCGGGCCCCTCGTGGTGGAACTCGTCCTGCCCGGTCGCCTTCAGGACGGCGCCGTCGGGAGCGAGGTTGCCGGTGAGGATCTTGATGGCGCCCTCTGGGTACTTCGGCTCGTCGACCGTGTAGAGGAACTCGGCGTCGATCTCCTCGTCGTCGGGCAGGTCCAGCTCATCGAGCTCTTCGGCGATGGTGCGGCCCGTGACCGTCAGCTGGTCGCCGTGGAACAGCCCTGCCTCCAGCAGGCGACGGACGACCACGGGGACGCCGCCGACCTCGTGGAGGTCGTTCATCACGTGCGTGCCGCCGGGCGAGAGGTCAGCGATCTTCGGCGTCTGTCGGCTGATGCGGTCGAAGTCCTCGATGTCGAGGTCGACGTCGGCCTCGGCAGCCAGTGCGAGCAGGTGGAGCACGGCGTTGGTCGAGCCGCCGATGGCGGTCTGGAGCGCGATGGCGTTCTCGAACGACTCCTTCGTGAGGATGTCCGAGGGCCGGCGGTCCTCCTGCACGCACTCCAGAACCAGGTCGCCGGCGCGCTCGGCGACCGCGTAGCGCTCCTCGGCCTCGGCGGGCGCCGACGCCGACCCCAGTGGCGCCAGCCCGAGCGCCTCGCTGATGGAGGCCATCGTGTTGGCGGTGTACATCCCACCACACGACCCGGCGCCGGGGCAGGCGTGCCGTTCGAGGTCGTCCAGTTCCTCGCCCGACATGTCGCCTTCGGCGTACGCGCCGACCCCCTCGAACACGTTGACGATGGTCACGTCGCGCCCCTCGTGCTGGCCGGGCATGATGGAGCCGCCGTAGAGGAAGACGCTGGGCAGGTCCGTCCGGATGGCGGCCATCATCATCCCGGGGAGGTTCTTGTCACAGCCCGCGACCGTGACGAGAGCGTCCATGCGCTCGCCGAAGGAGACGAGTTCGACGGAGTCGGCGATGACCTCGCGGCTGATGAGCGAGGCCTTCATCCCCTCGGTGCCCATCGAGATGGCGTCCGAGATGGTGATGGTGCCGAACTCGATGGGCATCCCGCCCGCGGTGTCGATACCGTCGACCGCCGACTGCGCCACATCGTCGAGGTGGACGTTGCAGGGTGTGATGTCGGCGGCCGGATTGGCGACGCCGACCATCGGGGAGGTGAGGTCCTCGTCGTCGAACCCCATCGCGCGGAACATCGCGCGGTGGGGCGCCCGCTCGGCGCCCTCGGTCACCTCGCGTGACCGCAGGTTCTCGGGTTTCTCGTCGTCGGGGCCGACCGCGTCGTCGTCCTCGGTGCGGCGGGGGCGTTGCTGGCTCATGCTGGCCGATTGTCGCGCACGGGGTTAAGTTCCGCGAGAGGGGGCGAGTTCTGCCCGTACGCCGGCCGGTCGAAAGCCGCTTGTCGGCGGGCCGCCCACGCCCGGACGATGCGGGCAACCGTCTCGACTGGCGCGCGGCTCCACGTCGGCTTCGGCAACCTCTCGCTTGCACACGAGCGCCTCTACGGGGGTGTCGGGCTGGCACTCGCGGAGCCGCGGGTCCGGCTCTCGGCGACGCCGGCAGAGACGGTGGCCTGTCGTGCGAACGGCGACGGGGTCGATACCGACGAGGTCCGGGCGTACGCGACGACGGCCTGCGAGCTGCTCGGCGTTCCAGGAGTCGAACTGGCGGTCGAGGCGACGCTCCCGCGGCACGCGGGCCTCGGGAGTGGGACGGCGACGGCGCTGGCGACGCTGGCAGCCGTCGCCCGGGCCCACGACCGCAAGGTGTGCCCCCGGGAACGCGCGCCCGCGCTGGGCCGGGGCGGCCGGTCGGGCGTTGGAGTCGCCGCGTTCGAGTGTGGCGGCTTCGTCGTCGACGCGGGCCACCCGACCGAGCGGTTCACCACCCGGCCGCCCGAGCAGGGCGACTGGACCGTTCCGGCGGTGCTGGCGCGGCACGCGCTCCCGACCGAGTGGCGCGTCGTCCTCGCGCTCCCCGACGCCGAACAGGGACGCCACGGGAGCGACGAGGACGACAGCATGCGCGCGGTCGTGGAGTCGGCGGACCCGTCGGTGGCGGACGCCCTCGCGGCGCTGACGGTCCGGCGGCTGCTCCCCGCGGCGGCCGAGGGGCGACTGGGAGCCTTCGGCGACGCCGTCGCGGAGTTCGGTCGGCTCAACGGGGCGTGGTACGCCGACGAGCAGGGTGGCGTCTACCGACCGCCGGCCGGGCGGGTGGTCGAGGAACTCCGTGAATCGCCGGCGGTCGCGGGCGTCGGCCAGTCGTCGTGGGGGCCGGCCGTGTACGCGCTCACGGACGCCGACCGGGCCGACGACGCCGAACGGGCGGCCCACGCAGCGCTCGACGCGGTCGGGAGCGACGGCGACGTGCTGGTCACCCGACCGCGGAACGAGGGCGCCGCTATCGAGGTCGAGTAGCGAACAGGCGGTGTCCGCGACCGCAACTCGGACCGGTCACCGCACTGGTCGAACCGGCCGAGGGGTGGCGTTCCCCCCGACCGGGCCGGCGGTCCGGGACGACTCGTCAGGGCACGCGTCGTCTGGTCCCGGTATCCTACTTAGGAATCAGGGTGCTGGAGAAGTGTATCGGTTGCCTCCGAACTATCGCGATAATTCGACAAACTGAATTTTATCAGAATATGGGCTTCTTTCGCGCGCCGAAAAGAAAGAAGGTTGCTTTCGTGGGCCGTTCCTCAGAACTCCAGCATGAGTCCGTAGCCGGCACCGAGGAAGCCCCCGTAGAGGACGAACCCGAGGAGCGTACCGCCGTCGAGGTTCGGGGCGGGCCCCATCGAGAACGCGGTGAGGTTCTCGACCAGCAGCGGCAGGCCCACCGCCCCGAGGACGACCGCCAGCGCGACGCCGTAGGCCAGGCCGACCGCCGTCGCAGTGGTGGTGACCGAGGCTTGCTTCAGTGCGGGCTGGAGGAGCTGGCGTAAATCCTTGTTCCGCGAGGTGGTCATGATGAGGCTGTTGACGTAGTCGTCGAGCTTGTTCCGCAGGAGCGCGACGAACAGGAGGCCCAGCACCAGCGCGAGGACGAACCACGCGACCCAGGCCATCTCGAAGCTCCCACCCATCTTGAACAGCGAGCCGATGTAGCGCATGTACACCGGGCCGCCGAGGTGGTAGATGGTGAGCCCACCGACGAGGCCGCCGAAGGCGGAGCCGAACAGGTAGGCACGGGCGCGGCGCGAGCCGACGCTGGTGCCGACGGCGTCGAAGTCGGTCTGTGGCTCACCCAGCGGGAGGCTGTCACGGTAGACGGCGGCGAACACGAAGCCGAATGCGACGTACGCGAGCAGTCCCAGACCGACGTACGGCGCGGGATACGGCTGGAGCGGGGTCACGCCGTCGATGACCGTGGGCACGAGCGCGGCGCCGGCGACGATGGCGTACACGAGGCCGTAGATGAGTCCCGTGGTGCCGGCGTCGAAGCTGCTCGTCCCGGCTTCGAACCGGCGTCCCGGGACCGCTGCGATGATGACCGCGAGTGGCAGGCAGACGATGAACCACGCGAGGAAGCCGCGCCCGGTGCTACCTGACCGGAGGATGGTGCCCAGCCAGAGGAGGTGCGGCTGTGCGAGGATGTAGAGCAGCACGCCGCCGACGGTGCCGCCGGCCAGGAGTCCCTTCAGGGTCGCAGTGCTGCGGATGTCGGTAACGAGGTCGATCTCGCGGCGCCGGAGCAGGCCGTACGCGGCGGCCGTTCCGAGCCCGAACAGGAAGTAGCCGAAGGCGATGGGGAAGTAGCCGATGGGCACCTGCAGCGGCCAGCCACCGATGGCGCTGACGAGCGCGGGCACGACGAACAGGCCGAAGACGGTCATGCCGATGCCGGCGAAGACGCCGGTCGAGAACGGTGCCTGCTCGGCTCGCAGGCCGGCCACACGCGAGACGGTCAGCGTCAGCAACAGGCCGATGAGGAGGAGGAAGACCAGCCCGCGCTGCTGGGTCCCGCTGGCGATGATGGTGCCGACGAAGCGGAGATGCGGCGGGCGGATGACGAGCAGCGCGAGGCCGCCGAGGTAGACGCCGGCGAGTGAACTCGCGACGGCCCGGGTCCCGTTCCGGCGGACGTACGCCGGGAGCACCGGCTGCTCCGAGAGGACGCTGGCGTAGGTCGTTCCCATCACCAGACCGAAGACGGCCCAGCCGAGGACGACGCCGGTCGGCGCCGGATCGATGCTCGACGGGGTGCTTCCGATGAGCGCTGGCACGACGAAGAGACTGAACAGGCCGCCGAGGATGGCGCCGAACGCGAGGCCCGTCGTCGCGCTCCGGCGGACGAACCCGCTACCACGGCCGACGAACTTCGCCCCGGTGACGGTGTAGAGGCCCGTCAGCGCCAGCGCCACGACGCCGAAGAGGAACATCCCACGGGTCGGTGACCCGCTCTGGAGGATGGTTCCCATGTACCGGAGGTGGAGCGCCGAGACGACGTAGGTCGTCACAGCTCCCGCCAGCGCGCCGGTCAGTCCGGCGTACGCCGTCGCCCGCCGTTTCCGGTTCCCTGTCGCACTCTGCGTCCCGCTGCTCATGGCCATTCCGGACCCCGCCGTCAGGATTCCCTCCATCCCGTCGGGTGCGGAGACGACGCCCGTTGCCACCAGCACGGCCAGTGCTCCCGCGAGGAGTCCCCCGAGGAGCGCGAGCACCACCCGGCCGTCCGCTCCGCGCCCGGGATTCCCACCGACCCCGGCACGGCCAAACACGTTGCTGTGCGTCACTGTCTGTCTACAAGCGTTTGTAAACCCCACCTAATAAAGCGTTGCGGGGGTGCTCTCCGGCGGTTTATACCGGCTACTCCGCCGGTTTCCGGCGATTCCGACCGACCCCACCTGCCCTGACCGAACTGTCCACCGCGCGCTCGGTCCGACTTTGGATTAAATGATACGTCGTATGAAGGGCCGAACGTTTAACCACGGACCACACGTGCGGTACGTCGCACCATGACAGCGGAGTTCGACTTCCCCAGCGAGGAGTGGATGAAGGAGTACAAGGAGCGCGTCAACGCCAGCGAGAGCTACGCCGAGACGGGCGCGGGGTGGGGTGTCGACTTCAACGGTGATTTCCTCTACGTCATCGAGGCCGACGGCCGTCTGCCCGAGACGCGGTACTTCTTCATCGGACTGGAGGACGGCGAGGCCACCGAGGCGATGGAGGTCGACGACCCGGACGAGGTCGACGCCGGCTTCGTGCTCCGGGGGGCGTACACGGACTGGATCGACCTCAACAACGGCGATATCGGCGCTGTCGACGGGATGATGTCCGGGGTCTTCGAGCTGGAAGGGGACATGCAGAAGGTGATGCAGTACACCGAGGCCGCGGTCGACCTCACCGACATCTCGAGCACGATTCCGACGAACTACAAGCACTGAAACGGGCTCTTTCACACGAGCTTCTTCGACGGCTCGGGTACCACTCGGCGTCGTGGAATCGCTGAGCGATTCCACGGGCAATCAGAACACGACGCGTTCTGATGACGCCAAAGAACGTTCAGAAAAATGCCGGCCTCCGTTCGCTCAGCCAGAGCAAGCTCTGGCACGGCCCTCGTTCGCTTCGCTCACGAGAGCTCCGCTCACTCCGGCCGGTGAGGGCGACAGCCCGAACGTCGTCGGAGCTTGCTCCGACGGTAAGTGAAACGCGCGCCTTCGGCGCGCGTATGCGAGACGCTATGCGACCTCCCGGACCTCTATTCCGGTCGCCCGAACGTATACCCGCAGCTGTGTGGACCGATAGGGCGCGTACCCGTAGCTTTCCTCCGGTCCAGCGTCCGTGCTGAAATCGTAGGCGTAGAGCTGGTTGCGTAGTCCCGGAATCGTATTCTCTATCACGTGTTCCGCCTCGAAGCGGGGTGCCAGGTCGTACGAGCGTTCTATAATCGATTCTCCCGATTCCTCGTCGGTGACGGACATCCGGAGGGTGACCTCCGAGCTAGTCTCGTTAGCGAATCTGAAGTCGTCCCGGCGTTCCGAGTCGGGGCGGGCGGTCTCCGTGGGTGAAGACTGTCCAAGTGAGGTGCATCCGGAGCTGAGGACGCCGCTCCTCCAGTACCGACGGTCACGAGGAGTCGCCGACGAAGTATCGGAGACATGTCCGGGGAGGTAAGCGTTCGCAGTAAGTGCCTTGTGTGGGTTCGCCGCCCGGGCTGTCAGTACTATCGTGGGGAGACGATGCCGGCCTCGGTCACACGCCGCGACCCTGCAGCTTCTCCTCCTCGGGCATGTCGACGTTGGAATCGCCCTTCATCCCCTTCCCGATGTTGGCGGAGATCTCCGCGAGGCGCTCGGGGTCGTCCCAGTTGTTGACGGCCTCGACGACCGCGCGGCCCATCGCCTCGGGGTTCTCTGCCCCGAAGATGCCGGAGCCGACGAAGATGCCGTCGCAGCCGTGGTGCATCATCAGCGCGGCGTCGGCGGGCGTGGCGATGCCGCCGGCCGCGAAGTTGACGACCGGGAGCCGGCCCATCTCGGCGGTCTGGTGGACGAGGTCGGCGGGTGCCTCGTGCTCGCGGGCCCACTTCTCGCGCTCCTCCTTCGTCGTGCCCTCCAGTTCGCGGATGGCGGACTTGATGGCGCGCTGGTGGGTGACGGCCTGGTTCACGTCCCCGGTGCCGGCCTCGCCCTTCGTGCGGATCATCGCGGCGCCCTCGTCGATGCGGCGCAGCGCCTCCTGCAGGTTCCGGGCGCCACAGACGAACGGGGCCGTGAACTCCTCCTTCTCGATGTGGTACTCGTTGTCCGCTGGGGTGAGGACCTCGGACTCGTCGACCATGTCCGCGCCGGCGGCCTCGAGAATCTCGGCCTCCTTCGTGTGGCCGATGCGGGCCTTGCCCATCACGGGGATGGAGACCTCATCGATGATCTCCGTCAGGCTGGCGGGGTCGGCCATCCGCGCGACGCCGCCGCGCTTGCGGATGTCGGCGGGCACCGCCTCGAGGTTCATCACGGCGACTGCGCCCACGTCCTCGGCGATGCGGGCCTGCTCACGGTTGACGACGTCCATGATGACACCGCCTTTCTGCATCTTCGCGAACCCGCGCTTGACGAGCTCCGTGCCGCGTTCGAGTTCCTCGAGATCGGTGGCCTCGCTCATGACAAACGGTTCGGTCCGGACCCACTTAACGCGTGTCTTTGCGTGGGGATGCGTGTCGTGACGGCCCGGTAGCGGTGCCGGCGCCGACTCAGAGGTGTTCGGCCACGGCCGGTGCGACACTCACACACGAGGACGCGCGCTCCAGCGTGTCCGTGCCGTAGACGGCCTCGATGTCCGCGCGCTCGAGCCGCGTCCGCGCGCTCGCCGCAAGCATCGGGTGGATGCAGGTGACGAAGACGCGCCCGACGGCGTGCCCGTGCAGTTGCGCGATGGCCTCGCTCATCGTCCCGCCCGTGGCGATGATATCGTCGACGAGGACCACGTCCCGGCCGCCGGCGTCGACCGCCGAGGGCTGCATCTCCACCGCGCCGGTCTCGCGGTCGCGATGCTTCTCGAAGTGGTCGGTCTCGCCGGCGCCGTACGCGTCCCGGACTGTCGCCGCGAGGTCGGTCGCGCCCGCGTCGGGGGCGAGGAAGAGCGGCTCCCGGAGGTCGTCGGGAAGTGGTGTCGCGAGCTGCGGGGCCGCGTCGACGGCCGTGAACGGGGCGTCGAAGAACTCGCCGACGTCCGGCTCGTGCGGGTTGACCACGAGGACGCGGTCCGTTCCCGTGGAGATGGCGCGCGCCATCGCCCGTGCCGAGACCGGCTCGCCATCGCGGAACCGCCGGTCCTGTCGGCCGTACCCCATGTACGGGATGACCGTCACGACCTCGTCGGCCCGGTCGGCGACGGCGTCCTGCAACTGGAGCAACTCGACGTGGGCGTCGCTGGAGTCCGTGCTCGCCACCACCACGGCTCGGGACCCCTCGAACCCGGGGACCCGCGCCAGCAACTCGCCGTCCGCGAACCGCTCGAACTCGACGGGTGCCAGGGGCTCGTCGAGGGCGGCGGCCAGCGACGCCGCGAGCGACTGCGACCCGGACCCTGGGACTATCATGACTGCGGCTCCCTCGTGCAGGGTAACAAGCGTTTCCGTCGGCAGGCGTTTGCAGCGAGGTCGGGGATGGCGGCGAGGTTGGCTACGAAGCCCTCGGTCGCTCCGCTCGCGAGGACGCCAGGGGGACGGTTTCCCGTCGAGCGACGCCCGTGGTCGTTCCAGCCGAGCAGGGTACCCCCACACCTCCCCGCCCGCTCGCCGGCGTGGCTCCGCACGGCGCTGACGCGCCGGCTCCGCCTGATGGGGCGAGCGGGCGCTTCCTGTGGTGGAACGGGCCGGCCGTCGCTTCCGGCTGATTACTCCAGCGAGACGCCGGGGACGGCCAGCCGCCGCGCGCCGGGGAGGCCGAGCGAGCGGTCACGCCAGCCGTCGCCCGCGTTCGCCAGGACGGTCCCCTCGGCAGTGACGGCGTAGGTCGCCTCGGGGCCGTACGCCACGTCGACGACGTGGCCGGCCACCGGGAGGTCGGTCTCGACCCAGGCGGCCTCGTCGTACCCCTCGCTGGCGGGCGAGCGGGCGTACAGCCCGTCCGGGGTCGCGGCGTGGGCGCGGCCGTCGGGCGCTGCGGCCACGGCCCGGAAATCGCCGGCAAGCGCGTCCATCCAGCCGTTGCCGAGGTAGTAGAGCCCGTCGCCGGTCGCGGCAAGCGGGCCCGCGGGCGCCACGTCACGGACATCCGCGAGGCCGAGGCGGTCGCCGTCGAGGCGGAACAGACCCTCGGCGCCCGCGACCATGTCGTCGACGATGGCACGCACCTCGCCCACTTCGGCAGTGGTCGTCCAGGAACCCGGCGCGGGGTCATCCATGTCGCCGACGGTCGGGTCGCCGTCGGGGTCGAACCGGAGGACACGGTCGTCGCCCGCGGCGTGGAGCGCATCGTCGTGCCAGCCGACGGCCGTCGCGTCGCCGAACCCGGTGGGGCGGAAGGTGTCGCCGGTGCCGAGGCGCACGTCGTCCTCGCCCGCGAGCGCGAGGTTGCCGTCCGCGCCGGCCACGTCGTGGACGCCGCCGCGGTGGGCCAGGCCGAACTCGCCGACGAGGTCGTCCGAGATTTCGACGCGCGCGAGCCCCGCGCCCGTGGCGACGAACACGGCCGTCGTGCCCGTCTTCGCGCCGTAGACGCGCTTCTCGTCGATGGAGATGTCGTCGTCGCTCATATCCGAACGCCGACGGCCACGCCCAAAGCGGTTGCCGTGCGGCTCCGGCTCCCGGTGTGGGCGAGGGCGTCACGGGATAGCGACGGCGGTGTGCTGTCCGGAACCCCTTTGACGCGACCGGACGGACGCCCACCCGAATGGAGGTGTTCGGTTCCAGCGGGGTCCGCGGTGTGGTCGGTGACCTGATGACGCCCGCGTTCGTCGGCCGGGTCGCGCGCGCCGCCGGTGCAGTCTGGCGCGAGGACGACCCGGGGACTGACCGGCCGGTGGCCGCCCTCGCCCGCGACACCCGCCGGACTGGCGAGACGTTCGCGGATGCCGCGGCCGCCGGCCTGACCAGCGTCGGCATCGATGTCCACCGACTCGGCGTCGTTCCCACGCCGGGGTTGCAGGCGTACGACGAGTACAAGGGGGTGCCGGGCCTGATGGTGACGGCCAGCCACAATCCGCCCGAGTACAACGGGGTGAAGCTCATCGGTGCCGACGGCATCGAACTGGACCGCGCGGAACTCGAGCGCGTCGAGGCCCACGTCCGCGCGATGCGTTCCGACGGCGCTGTCGGCCCGGCCCACGCCTCGTGGGACGAGACCGGCCGGAGCTACCGCATCGAGAACGCCAGGCGGCAGTACGTCGAGAGCGTCCTCGATGCGGTCGACCGCGAGGCCATCGCCAGCGCCGACCTGACGGTCGCGCTCGACCCCGGTCACGGGGCCGGCGCACTCACCTCGCCCGACCTGTTCCGCGAACTCGGCTGTGAGGTCGTCACGGTCAACGCCACACCGGACGGCCACTTCCCGGGACGGGACCCCGAACCCGTCCCCGACAACCTCGCGGACCTCGGCCGTCTCGTCCGGGCCCGCGGCGCCGATATCGGCATCGCCCACGACGGCGACGCCGACCGTGCCATCTTCTACGACGCCGCCGGCGACCCCGTCGAGGGTGACGCCACCCTCGCGGCGCTGGCCGCCGCGGACCTGGAACCGGGGGACGCCACCGTCTCCGCCGTGAACGTCTCTCAGCGGCTCGTCGAGGCCGCCCGCCGGGCCGACGCGGACCTCGAACTCACGCCCATCGGGAGCACGCACATCATCACGCGCATCGAGGAACTGCAGGCCGAGGGGACCCACGTCCCGGTCGCCGGCGAGGGGAACGGGGGCGTCCTCTTCCCGCCCTACCGCCTCGCCCGCGACGGCGCCTACACGGCCGCCCGCTTCTGCGAGTTGCTGGCCGGCCACGGCGACATCGCGGGCGTCGCCGACGGCCGCCGGACGGTCCGGGAGGTGGTCGCCCCGTTCGACGGCTACGAGAACGTCCGCCTGAACGTCGGCCACTCCGGCGGCGCGGAGCGCGAGGCGATGCTCGAGGCCATCGAGACCCACGCCGCCGCGGCGGACGCCGAGGTCACGACCATCGACGGCTACCGCCTCGACTTCGGCGACGCCTGGGTGCTGGCCCGGGAATCGGGGACGGAACCGCTCATCCGGGTGTACGCCGAGGCCCCGAGCCGCGAGCGAGCGGAGGCGCTCGCCCACGCGATGCGGGACGATATCCTCACGGCAGCAGACTAGTCCCAGGATATCTCGAATAGTTCCTCGATATCCATCTAACTCTACTCGAAGAACTTATATCTGAGATGTTCCTCGTTTTGGGGCGAATCACGCCCCCACGATGAGCGGCCCCATCAGCACGCCCATCAGGTGTGACCGGCGTGCGCCGAGGCGAGCGGGCACCAGTCCCAGCCCCGCCGCGACGAGGAAGATGCCCACGCCGAGCACGCCCGCGAAGACGAAGGAGACGGCGGCGAGTCCCACGAGGACGGCGGCCGACAGCCGGGTGTAGTCGGCGTCACGGAGTCGTTCGAGATACCGGTCACCCAGTACCGGCACCAGACAGAAGCCGGCGACGGCCGCGAGGCCGGCGGCGGTCAGGAGCAACGGCAGGTTCAGCGGCGTCTTCGCCTCCTCCAGCGCGACCAGGACGCCGGTCCGCGGGGAGCCGAGCGCGACGAGCGCGAACAGGGCGAATATCGAGTTGGCGGTGTTGACGCCGCTCGTCGTGACGACGAACCCGCGGGCACCGCTGCCGCCGACCGCGAGCAGGGCGACCGTCGCCGCGACCGCGCTGGAGACGCCGGGGACGTAGCCGACGACGGCGCCGGCGAGCGCGCCGACGGCGCCGAGTCGGGCGACGGTCCGTGGCCCGGTCGCGACCGTCGTGTCGCCCTGCGGGGGCACGCCGCTCCCGCCGAGCGCGTCGACGAGGACGGGGGCGCCGAACAGGCCGGCGAACAGCGGCGTGAGGACGCCGCCGACGGCGAGCGGCGCGGCGGGGTCGATGTCGAGGGTGAGCCAGCCGAGTGCGCTGCTGGCGAGGAACGACCCGGCACCCACGAGCATCCGGAACGGGTCGCGCTCGGTGAGGACCAGGACGGCCGCGACGCCGCCGAGCACGAGCGGTAGGTGTGTACTGAGCGTCGGGTAGGCCGCGACCATCGCCCGCGTGACGGGGATGGCCAGCGGCACCGCGAGCAGGACGGCGAGGCCGCTCCCGAGCGCGGAGAGCCGGAGTGCCTCCCGGCCCCGCCCCTCGAGGACGAGCCGATGGCCCGGGAGCGCGGAGGCGGCCATCGCCGGGTCCGGCACGCCGAGTGCGAGCGCGGGCACCACGTCGAGGAACGTGTGGACCACGCCGGTCGCCAGCAGCGCCGCGCCGACGAGCCGCGGCGGGCCGGGGACCGCGGGCGCCACGGAAGCCAGCAGGAGCGCCATGTTGTTGGCGTGCAGCCCCGGCGTCAGCCCGCTGACCGTCCCGAGGAGGACCCCACCCGCCACGAACGCCAGCGCTGTCGCCGTCAGCGCCGGGTCGAGCAGGAACCGGATGCCGGCGAGGTCGACGGCCGCCCGGAGGGGGAACTGGCGCGGCGCCGGCGGCATGGGCGGAAGCACGGGGAGCACGGTGGGCCGTCTGGTCGCGTCACCCTACTTGAACTCTCGTGCCGAGCCCCGGATTCGAGGGTCGAACCACGTCGCCTAAGCGCGCCGAACCCCAACCGCGAGGTGATGAAGCGACGGACGTTCCTCGCGACGGCTGGTGCCGCCGCCTCGGTCGGCCTCGCGGGCTGTGGGTCGAGCGCGGCGCTCTCCGACGACTCCTACGACGTGGGGATGGTCCACAACGCCTTCCAGCCCGTCGAGTACGAGGTATCGGCCGGCGACACCGTCGTCTGGGGGAACGTCGGGAGCCGGGGTCACAGCGTCACGGCCTACGAGAGCCTCATCCCCGCGGACGCGACGTACTTCGCCTCCGGGGGCGCCGACTCCCAGCAGGAGGCGGTGGACGGGTGGCCGGGCGCCGGGAACATCCAGCCGGGAGAGACCTACTCGCACACCTTCGAGGTCCCCGGTGAGTACCAGTACTACTGCATCCCCCACGAGGCCGCCGGGATGAAGGGGACCATCGTCGTCACGGAGTAGCCACTGCGGGAGCGAAAAGAGAACGGAAACGTTCGGGTTCAGACCTCGACGTCGTCGTCCTCGACGGCGACGGCGGTCTCCTCCTCCTCGGCGACCTCCTCGGGGCGTGCCTCGAGGGTCATCTTCTGGACCTCGACCCGGCGGAGCGGGTAGATGGTCTTGGCCTCGGCGTAGATGGCCGAGGAGAGCTGGCCGTTGACGACCGCATCCACGAGTTCCTCGAAGGTCCGGTCCTCCGCGGCCTCGCGGGTCAGGTCGATCATCGTCCGGCGGATCGCCTTCTCCTGGGAGTGGTCGGCCTTCTTGGTCGTGAACGCCACCGGCTGGATCTGGACGCGGTAGTCGTCCGTCGACAGCACGGTCTCGTAGGTGGCGATCTTCGATGAGCCACGGCGGACCAGCGAGCGCAGGTAGTCTCGCGTGAGCTCGTGCCGGATGAACTCCGTGTACGCCGAGTCCGAGCCGACGTCGTTGATCTGGAACGTCAGCTTCGTATTGTTCTCGCTGGCGTCGTTCTCCAGTTCACCGAGGGTCGTCTCGATGGTGCGGTCGTAGAGCTGTTCGGGTTCGTCGGCGGGGGTGCGGCCGAGCTCCTGCCGGTCGAACTGCTCCGGCGCGAGCACGGTGTACCACCGCTTCTCCTGTTTCCGTCGGGAAACGCTTCGTTCGCTCATGTGTCGTGTGTGTCGTCTGTGGTGATGTCGCTGTCGTTCGGACCGTCCGATGCTGTCGCCTCGCGTACTGGGTCCACCGTCGCCGCCTCGCCCCGAGCGGTCGCCGCGACCTGCTCGGCCACCCGGAGGTTGACCACGTAGTCGTCGACGGTCGAGCGCAGGCCACCGGTCGTCGGGCGCTCGATGCGCGTGACGACACGGTCCTCGGTCACTGCGGTCCCCATCGCGTCCGTGTTGTCCGGCCGGACCGCTCGGGCGACGACCGTGGGGTCGTCGTGGCGCGTCCGGAGAGTGGCACGCTTGCGGACGCCGTCCGTGCCGTCGCCGGCAGCGTCGGTCCCGCTCATGCCAGTCCCTCCCGGAACGCGTCGAGGAGTCCCGTCGGGTCGCTCGTGTCCAGTCGGGCGTACGCCGTCTCGCCGCGTGCGTGGCTCGTGCCACCGTCGGACCCGTCCGGCGAGGCCTGCCCGCCGGACGGGCCGCCAGCCGCCGCGGTCGCCCGCAGCGGCTCGCCCACGTCGACGCCGTCGCCCGCAGCCGCGGCCTCCCCGTCACCGATGACGAGGACCGCGGGCTCGAGCGAGCGGAAGTCGCGAACCAGTCGTGCGACCGTCTCGACGGGGCCGGTCCGCGTGACCACCGCGACACAGCCGTCGTACCGACTGGTGTCGGCCGCCCGGACCGCGCTGTGGGCGTCGTTCGCGTGGCCGCGCCACGCGTCGAGCGCGGCGTCGCGGGCGTCGTGCCCGAGCGCCAGCGCGACGCCCGTGCCGGGCGCGCGGCGTGCCGTCGCGTCGAGTACGTCGGCGTACCCCTCGACCGTCGCGAACGGGCAGTGCGCGCCAGCGTGGGGCCGGAGCGCGCGCTCGACCGCGTCGGCCGCCCGCGGCGGCGCCTCGCCGGACCGGACGGCGTCGAACGCCAGCAGCGACGCCAGCCGGCGGCCGGCGTCCTCGCGGTCGTCGCCCGCTGCGGTGGCGTCGTCTGACGGCTCGACCGTCCACTCGGTCGGGAGGTCCCGCTCGGCCAGTGCCGCGCGGTACGCCTCCACGTCGCCCGAGTCGGGCGTGTGCGCCAGCGTCGTGTGCGCCAGCCCGTCGACGAGGTCCGCGGTCGGAACGCCGACGCCGGGCCGGCGGTCGCAGCCGGCGGCCCGTGCATCTTCAGCCAGCGTCGTCGGGTCGTCGCCCGGCACGGCGTCGGCCGCCAGCACGCCCGCGAGCGCGAGCGTCGGGTCGGCGGCGTCGGGCGCGAGTTTCCGGGCAGCCGCGTACGCCGCTGGACTCGCGGGGTGGCCGTCGAGCGCGACATCGCCGCCGGTCGCACCGACGGTCACCGTCGCGTCCGTGTCCGTGCCGTCGCCGAGTGTCTCGGCAGGGAACGGCCGGACGGAGGCCTGGAACGGGATGCCAACCGCCGAGAGCGCCCGTGCGAGGACACCCGTCGCGGCGAGCGCGTCGCCGTCGCTCGTCGCCACGAGCCGGACGAGGCCGGCTTCGCGGCAGGCGGCGGCGACGCTCTCACCGGGGGCGTGCCCGTCGGACGGGTCGGCAGCGGCCATGGGTGGAGTGGTCGGGTTACTCGGTGAGTTCCTTCGCGAACTCGTACGTGTACGTGAAGTCCGTGTCCAGCTCGTCACCGCGGTAGTAGTTGGCGAGCCGGCGGATCTTCGACTCCGTGTTCTGGAGCGCGCGCTTGTTCTGTGCGTCGCCGGGGTTCTCGTCCATGTGCTCGCGCAGGCGCACGGCGCGCTCGAGCAGGTTGTACAGGTCCTCCGGGACCTCGGGGGAGGCGTCGTGCTCCTCGAGGATTTCGGTGACCTTCTTGCCCGTGGCGAGTTTGACGTCGGGAATCGGCGTGCCCTGGACGCCCTCGTCGCGCAGCTTCATCCCGATCTGGGACGGGTCGTGCCCCTGCTCTGCGAGTTCGACGACGCGCTCCTCGATGGCGTCCTCGTCCACGTCGCTCCACTCCGGCGGTTCGTCGGTCGCGGGCTTGTCCGAACCGGACGAGCCGCGACGGCGGGTATGCATTCGTGCCATGTGTATACTCGTAGCTGTGTGATTGGAACCGCACGAGCCGCGTGCCCCCTCGGCGGACACCTCGGACGGTGTCGCCCGCGCGCCGACCGCGCGAGGGGCTGCGAGCGTGTGGCCGGGTGCGGCGAAGCGCCGCTGTCGGCCTGCACTTCCGCACTCCCAAGCCGCCCGAACGGGCGGCGAGTCGGATATGCGGCTGTGCTGTTCCCACCCGTGCTGGACTCCTCAGCGACTAAACGGTTTCCGTTGTCCCTCCCGCGTGCTACGCCGGGTCACGCGCTGTGGGATGACGATGGGTTTATGCCCGCGGCTGGACTCAGAAACGAGTACGCGGGCTCGTAGATCAGCGGTAGATCATCCCCCTGGCACGGGGAAGGCCCGGGGTTCAAATCCCCGCGAGTCCACTCACTCCTTCGTTCCCTCCTCCGCTTCCAGCAGCACCTGACCGGCGCCGAGCCGGCCGAACCTGCTGGTTATCCGTCTCTGGTCCGAACATCAGATATCACCGACCCGAATCGATCGCCCGAGCAGCTACTGCTCGCCGAACTCCGTCGCGATCTCTCCCTGGCGAGAGCCTATCTCGAGCGGGCGGTCGGCCTGGACTAGCTGGGCCGGCCACAGGTGCTCGCCGCGAGGCATCGTGCTGGACTACTCTCGCTCGAACACCCCGAGCAGCCCCGGCACCTCCATCGCGCGGGTCTCGAACGTGGCCTCGCGACAGGTCAGTTCGTGCCACCCGTCCGCGAACGCCTGGCGTACGTCCCCCGTCGACATCGGCACGGGACCGAAATCCGTCGGTGCGTCCGGGCCGAACCCGACGATGAACAGCCGCCCACCGGCCCGCAGGATGTCGGCGACCTGCTCGGCGTACGCGGCGTGTCCCTCGGCCTCGAAGGCGTGGAACAGGCCGCTGTCGAGCACCGTCCCGAACTCCCCGACGTCGGCGTCGAGGTCGAGCGCGTTCCCGACGCGGAACCGGACGTCGAGGTCATGGTCGGTCGCCCGGTCCCGTGCCCGCTCGATGCCTCGCTCGGAGATGTCGAGGCCGACGGCCGGGTGGCCCTGCTCGGCGGCCCACAGCGCGTGGGTTCCCGTTCCGCAGCCGATATCGAGCACCCGCCCCGAGAGCCCGTACTCCGCGACGGCGTCGACGAGTGCCGACTGGGGCGCACCGGTGTCCCACGGCATGTCATCCGAGTCGTAGCGCTCGTTCCACCAGGCTGCCGGCCCTTCACCATCCGATTCCGTGTTCCCTGGCACAATACTGTGGGCAGCGCCCACCGAGGTAAATCACTCGCCGCCGCGGGCGGACCGCCGGGCGGACTCGACCGAGGGCTAGATGGTGAGCCTCGTGTCCGCGCCGGACGCTAACTATCGAGCCCCAACCGCTACCCTCGAGTACCCGACAAGAGCGCGTATGGTGGGTTCAACAGCCAACAGTGACGTGCCGACCGTACTCGTCGTCGACGACGACCCAGATGTCGCGGCTGCCTACGAGATGTGGCTCGGCGAGTCCGCCGACGTGCGGACGGTACATGGCGCGGAGGCGGCGCTCGACACCCTCGACGAAACGGTCGATATCGTCTTGCTGGACCGGCACATGCCCGGTCGGTCCGGTGACGCCGTCGTGGCCGACATCCGCGACCGGCACCGCGCGTGTATGATCGCGGCCGTCTCGGCCGCCGCCCCCAGTATCGACGCGACGGGGCCGCCGTTCGACATGTACCTCCAGAAACCGGTCTCCCGGGCGGATCTCGTGACCGCCGTCGAGACGCTCCAAGAGCGGGCGTCGTACGGCCGGACGCTCCGGTCCCTCTGTGCGCTGGCCGAGAAGCGCGTCGCACTCCAGGAGACGAAGACGAAGGCACAGCTCCGCGAGAGCTCGGCCTTCGACCAGCTGGCGACGGAGATAGAGCTGTCCTGGGCCGAACTGGACACCGAACGCTTCGAGTCGGCCGAACTGCGGAGGCTCATCGCATGAGGAGGGTCGACGGATGAGCCCCATCGTTGCCGACGCGGTCGTCCAGGCACTGCTCGGCGGGTTCGCCGTGCTGGTCCTCCTGTCGACGTACCCGTTCGTCGCGACCGCCATCGCCTACCGCCGTCGCGACAACGGGCTCGCCTACATCCTGCTCCTGATGGGCATCAGCGTCTGGAACGCGATGCTCGCCGCACAGCTCCTCTCCCCCCAGCCGCTGGTGAAGGGGTTCTTCCTCTCGCTGTCGGTCGTCGGGTCGCTGCTCGCCGCGCTCGGCTGGTTCCTCTTCGCCTGCACCGCGAGCAGTACGCCGAACGTTCCGCGCAGACGGCTGCTGTACGGCGGCGCGGCCGTCCTCACGGGTGTCGACATGCTCCTGGCGATGACGGCGCCCGCTCACACCATCTACTGGGAGATCCCCGACCCCTTGACGCTGACGACCGGCTTCGCCGTCATCACGCCGAAGCTGGGGTACTGGCTCCACATCCAGCTGCTCGTGGTGCTGCTCGGCGGCGGGACGCTCCTGTTCGCCGCCGCGTGGGAGTGCGGAACCGATGTCCGGTTCACCCGGCTGTACACGGTCGCGGGGACCGCGACTGTCGCTGGCGTCCTCTGGAGCGCGGTCGCTGCCCCGGGCGGAACATCGGTTGCACCACTGCTGGCGGCATCGCTCAGTGCTATCGGGTGGTTCCAGGCCCAGCAGGTCTCCTGGTTCGTCGAACGGGAGTGGTCCGTCTGGAGAACGTTCAGTCAAGACTAGCTTCTTTACGTCCCTGTGTGCGCCCTTCTATCATGCACGGTCCGGCGAGTCCGGGCACGACCATCGTCCACGTCGGCTCTAGCGACCTCCCCGAGCAGCGTGTGAACGCTGCGGCCGAGCGGATATCGTTCGACGTGCACGATGCCGATTCGCGCGAGCGTGCGCTGGAACTCGTCAGGGAGGGTGTCGCCGAGGTGGTCGTCAGCCGGTACTCGCTGTCGGACGGCGATGGGCTTGAGTTCCTCCGTGCCGTTCGCGACGTGGATGCCGACATCCCGTTCGTGCTGGTCGCCACCGACGGCGACGAGCAGGTCGCGAGCGAGGCGGTCGCGGCCGGCGTGGACGGATATCTCCCGAGAGCCGACGTGAACGCCGTGGTCGAGCGTGTAACCGATATTCTCCAGTCCAGCGAGCCAGCCAGCGAGCCGGGGCCCAGCGAGGGCGAACGGCGCTACCGGAACCTGCTGGAGGCGTCACCGGCGCCCATCAACGTCTTCGACAGGACGGGCGAGATTCTCTACTCCAACCAGGCCGTCGCCGACCTGCTCGGTATCGACCACCCGGCCGACCTCGAGGGCGATTCGATATTCGACTACATCGAGGTCGCGGACCGCGAGGTCGCCCGGGCGGAACTGGCCAGCGTCATCGAGGAGGGGGAGACGGTCGGGCCGACACAGATGACGGTCTGCCCCGACGACGGGCCCTGCCGGGATATCCAGGTCGCCACGGCGCCCGGTGAGTTCCGCGGGGAACCGGTCGGACAGGCGGTCATCATCGACGTGACCGAACTCCGGGAGGCCGAGCGGGAGCTGCGGTCGGAGCGACGGTTCATCGAGAACGCGCTCGATACGCTGAACGACGGGTTCTACGTCGTCGACCCGGACGGGCGGCTCATCCGGTGGAACCGGGCGCTCGCCGAGACGACCGGCTACACCGATGCCGAACTCGACGGGATGTTCCTCGACCGGCTCATCGTCGGCCGGGACATCCCGGCCCTCGAATCCGGGCTGCAGACGGCGCTGGACGAGGGCCAGGACGCCCGGGAGCTGACGCTGGTGACGAAGGGCGGCGAGACGCTGCCGGTCGAGGCGCGGACCCGGCGGCTGACCGACGAGGCGGGGACCGTCATCGGTGCCGCTGGCATCGCCCGCGACATCGCCGAGCGCCGCGAACGGGAGCGACAGCTCACCGCCCAGCGCGAGCAGCTCTCGATGCTCGCACAGACCAACCGGCTGGTCAGGGAGATCAACGCGGCCCTCGTCACGGCGGAGTCCCGGGCGGAGGTGGAGTCGCTCGTCTGTGAGCGGCTCGCCGGAGCCGGGCCGTACCAGTTCGCCTGGATCGGGGCGCCCAACCGTGGTCACCAGCGGATTGTCCCGAGAGCGGCCGCGGGGACGGACGAGGGGTATCTGGACGCGATATCGATATCGCTCGACGACGAGCAGCGGGCCCCCGTCGTACGGGCGATACGGACGAACCAGGTCCAGACGAACGAGGTCACGGACGCGGCGTTCGAGCCCTGGCGCCAGGCAGCGCAGGCACGGGGCTTCGAGTCGGTCATCGCGATTCCGCTGAGCTTCCAGAACGCCCGCTACGGGGTGCTGGCGCTGTACTCGGGCCGCCGGAGCGACAACATCGAACTGGAGGAGGGAGTTCTCGGCGAACTCGGCGAGACGGTCGGGGCGGCGATCAACACCGCCGAGCGCAAGCGGGCGCTGCTCGCCGCGCCGGTCGTGGACCTCGAACTCGAACTCGCCGACGAGACCGAGTTCTTCAGCCGGTTCGCCGCGGCGCTGGACCGGGCCATCACGCTCGAGCGCATCACGCCCCGCGAGGACGGCAGGTCCACCATGTATCTCTCCGTGGCGTGCGGAGAGACCGACCGTGTCGATGCCGTCTGCGAGCGGTTCTCCTCCATCGACGACTGGGAGTGGGTCACTGGCGACCGTGAGACGCCGATTCTGAAACTCGGCACCACCGAGGACGGCGTCGTCGACAGGCTCGCGACACACGGGAGCGTCCTCGAATCCCTGTCGGCGACCCCCGAGCACTGCACGCTGACCGTGCAGGTCCCGGAGAGTACCGACGTGCGGGCGTTCGTGAAGATGCTGGACGACAGCTACGACACCGTGCGGATGCGGTCGCGCCAGCAGCGGACCGGCCGCTCACAGCCCGCGCTCGGGACGCAACTCGACGACCTGCTGACCGACCGCCAGCAGCAGATTCTGGAACTGGCCTACGACGGCGGGTACTTCGAGTCGCCCCGGGTGCAGACGGGACAGGACCTGGCTTCGGACCTGGGCATCGCCGGGCCGACCTTCCACACGCATCTCCGGGCCGCACAGCGGCACGTCTTCGGCGAACTCCTGTCGTCCGGGTCCCACTCGGAGTCGGAGTGACCGACCGGTAGCCGGCAACGTCGTCTCCACACCGGGCCGTTCTTCGCCCCGGTCTAGCTGGAAAGCCATCCGAGCGAACGGGGGTAACAGGCTAGTGCGCACGAGGATGGGTCGCCGAGCGGAAGGAAGCAGTGCAACATGAGTTTCCCAATCAAGACCTCGACCATCGCGGTCGGTCTGGTCGCGCTGGTGGTGGGTGGCGGACTCGCGGCGGCAGCGGTGACCATCTCCCAGGCCAATCCGAACGAAGTCGCTCCCGGTGAGGGGCAGGTCACGGGTTCGACCAACCTGTCCATCGACTCGCAGAGTCTCTCGTACTCCGGCGTCAACGCGACGGGCGTCACCGTCGATGTCAACAACACCGGCATGACCGACCACACGGGCGACGTTCACATCTCCATCAAGAAGTCGGACGGCACCATCGTGGACAGCAAGACCTACACCGGGAAGACGTTCACGCAGGATTCGGTGACATCGGTCACGTACGACTTCCCGAGCGAACTGCCGATAGATTCGTTCTCGAAACTGGAAGTCCTCGTCGAGGAGACCACCTGACGACGACGCTTCCGATACTGATTTTTGCGGTCTGACGCGGCTATCTCCCTCCTCGTCGAGCCCCGGGTTCAGTCCCGGTCCACGTGGACCGTCTCGAAGTGCGCGACCACGGCCTCGAACCGTGATTCGCCGGGGTCGGGCTGGACGACCGCACCGCAGAGGTCGCACGTCTCGGCGGCAGGGCCGGGACCGGTGTCCGAGACGGCGATCTCGTCCGCGCGGGTCTCTGTGGTCATGATACCGTAACAACGGCTGGAAACTGTGTATGGGTTGTGGCTTCGGTTGCCGGTGGGTTCTTTTACCGGGCACCATCTGGTGACGACGCCCGCGCTCACGGCTGCCCCACGTCGCGAGCGACGACGGGTCGGTCGAGTCCCCCCGCATCCGTCACCACTCAGACCGTCTCGGTGATGCCGCTCATGTCGACCCGCCCGCCGTCGCTCGTCTCGACCGAGCCGTCGCCGCCCATCGTCGAGCGGAGCGGGACGTCCTCGGGCCAGTGGCTGGTGAACGCGAACGGCTCCTGTTCGCGCAGCGCTGCGAGTGTCGCGTCCCTGGACGACTGCTCGTTCGAGCCGTCGGACCAGTGGGGCGAGGCCGACTGCGTGTACGGGCCGGCTCGCAGGCCGACGGTCATCTCGGGCGTGAGTGCCGAGCCCAGGAACAGCCCCGTCCCGCCGGTGACGATGTCGGCGTAGCCGTCCATCGACCGGACGAGTTCGACCTGGTCGGCCACGGTCGCCACGTCGTTGCGGGCGGTGGCCTCGGTGCCCCACCGCAGCCCCGTCACCGGCACGACGACGGTGCCCGTGAGCGCCTCCATCGTCGCCTTCAGCCGGTCGCGGTAGACGCCGACCTCCTGCGTGTATATCTGCGGGGCGTAGTAGGGGAGCCAGCCCTCCTCGGACCAGGTCGGCCAGTTGCGACCGCGGACGGCGTCGAACTCGGGGAGCCACGCGCCGTTGTACGAGAGGGCGTCGGTGGACTGGCTCGAGGTCCACCAGTCGTAGAGGGCCTCGGCGAAGGCGTCGGTGCCGTGGTTCTTCACCGGCAGCGCGAGGTCGTCCTCGAAGTACGGCTCTCTGGTGTCGTAGACGTGGTCCACGTAGTTCTCCGGATCGTCGTCGTAGACATCGGCGTAGTGGGTCCGGCAGCGGGGGCAGACGCACCGCTCGGCGTCGAGGTAGCCCGGTTCCTCGATGTGGAGCCCCGAGAGCATCGGATAGCGGTCGAACGCCCGTGCCAGCGTCTCGAGGGTCCACGCACGCGCGGCCGAGTTGTTCGCACAGAGTGCGTTGGCGTCGATGTCGGTCGAGTCGTCGTGGCCTGCCTCGTACTGCGACTTGCTGAGCGCCGCCCAGCCGGGGTCGCCTGGGGGGAGTACCTCTAGGTCGGGGTTGAACTCCGGGACGGGGAGTATCGAGCGCTTGTACCGGACGAACGGGTACCAGAGGTGGACCTCGATACCGCGCCGGGCGGCGCCGGCGATGAGTTCACCCAGCGGGTCCCAGCCCCGGTCCGGGTTCCAGAAGTCGTACTTCGGTGACTGCGCGTAGGCCGGTTCACCCAGCAGCGAGGCGAGGCCGTCGCTCTCTATCCAGGCGTAGATGGTGTTCAGCCCCGTCTCCTCGGCCCGGTTGAGGAACTGCGTCATCTTCAGCCGGCTGGACTCGACCGTCTGCCCGTCCCAGTACCACTTCGGCATCGTGTAGATGGCCCGGACCTCGCGGTCGCCCGTCGCGAGGGTGTCGTCGGTCGTGTGCCCGGCCTCCTCGCCGAGGGCGCTCGCCTGCCCGGCGAACCCTGCCGTCCCCACGGCGGCCGCGCCGCCCCTGATGAGTCGGCGTCGGGTCGGCGTCGCGTGATGGTGTCGAGAACTGTCTCCGGCCATAGAGATACCGGCTCTGTGGACGGACCACCTAAGTGGATTTTCTACGATTCTGGTGAATATCGAGTCAAATACCTGCTAATCGGATGCTGATGGCGAAGCATTCGACATGGGTGACTAGTAATTGCTATGTGTCCGTGTCCGAATGGGATGGGCCAGCGTCCCCGATTCCGCGGGTCCGGGTGGCCCAGGGACCGCGAGGCCGCCCGGCTCAGAACGAGTCGACGACGGGGATGCCCTCGGTCTCGAAGTCGGTCATCGCCGCGAGTTTGTCGCTGACGTCCTCCAGTCCGACGGTCTCGCTGACGACGGCGCCCGGGGTGATCTTGTCCGTCGCGACCATCCGGAAAATCTCGTCGTAGCGCGTCGGCGGCAGGCCCAGCGAGCCGACGAACTCGATCTCCTGCATCACCATCAGGTCCGAGGGGATGGAGAGGTCACCCTGCTCGGCCTCCGTGGTGAGGCCGATCTGGACGTGCGTGCCGCGCTTGCCCAGCCCGAGGATGGAGTTGCGGCAGGTCTCCTCGATGCCGAGCGCGTCGACGGAGACGTGGCAGCCGCCGTCGGAGATACCCTTTATCTCCCGTGGAACGCGCTCGGTCTCGCCGGCGTTGACCGTCTCGGTCGCGCCGAGCTCGGCGGCCTTCGAGAGCTTGTCGTCGTCGAGGTCGACCGCGACGACGTTCGCGCCGAGCGCGTCCGCGATGTGAACCGCCGAGAGGCCGACGCCGCCACAGCCGTGGACCGCGACCCAGTCGCCCGCGCTGACGGGCGCCTGGTGTGCCAGCCCGTGGAACGCGGTCATGAACCGACAGCCCAGTCCCGCCATATCGGTCGAGGAGACGCCCTCGGGCAGGTGGACGGCGTTGTGGTCGGCGTGGGGGACGTGCAGGAGTTCGGCGAACGCGCCGGGTGCGCTCTCGACGAATCCGAGCGGCGTGGTGTTGTCGCAGGTGTTCCCGTGGCCGGTGCGGCACTGCTCGCAGGTGCCGTCGCCGAGATTGAACGGGACCGCGATGTGGTCACCCTCGCGGACCTTCTCGACCTCCTCGCCGACGGCGACGACGTGGCCGGCGGGCTCGTGGCCGAGGATCTGTCCGGGCGACGTTTCGAGGCCGAGCCAGCCCCAGTCACCCTGCCAGCCGTGCCAGTCCGACCGGCAGATGCCACACGCCTCGATCTCGACGACGACGCCGTCCGGGTCCGGCTCCGGGGGGTCGACCTCGGTCACGTCCAGTGGTTCGCCGTGTTCTCGCAGGACTGCTGCACGCATGGCTACCCGGTTGGGTGTGAGTGACAAAGGGGTTCGGGTGGGGGCACGCTCATCCCCGACCGGCGTTCGGCCCCGTCCGTCGTGGTTGCTCCGCCAGACGTGGCCGCCCCGTCCGGGTCGTTGCGGGGGGTGCCCCCCGATATAGACGGTCCGGGGGGTGGTGGTCGGTCCCCTGTTTATTTCCGGTGGCCAACGACGAGTAATGCTGCACACGGGGGACGCCGGCCGTGGGGACGAGAGCGGGGACGCCGGCCGGGCTCAGGCATCGGTACTCGGGGTCGCGCTGTTGCTGGGTATCACGGCGCTCGGCGTCACGCTGGTGGTCGTTATCGGCGCGGCCGGACTGAACGACATCGAGGGGACCATCGAGCAGGGGCAGGCCGAGACGGCGCTCACGCAGCTCGACGCGAAGGCGGCACGGGTCGCGCTGGGTGACAGCCAGGTCCAGACGGTCCCCCTCACCCGGAGCGGTCGCGGGGGTGCACTCACCGCGGCGGCGACGGGTCGCATCGTCGTCGAGGCCCAGGACGGGACCGAGTACCTCAACCAGACGCTCGGGACCGTCACGCGGGAGACGAGCGACCAGGTCGTCGCCTACCAGGGTGGCGGCGTCTGGCGCGGCACGGGCAACGCGAGCCGGATGATATCGCCGCCCGAATTCCACTACCGGGCGGGGACGCTCACGCTCCCCCTCGTCGCCGCCAACCCGGCCGACGCCGGGACCGGCGAGGAGGTCACCCTCCAGGCGGCCGGCTCCCGGCAGGGGCTCGGTCCGGGCGTCGTCCGGGAGCAGATTCTCACGGTCAGCATCACCAGCGACCACTACGTCGCCTGGGCGGACTACTTCCGCGACCGCATCGACGGCGTCTCCGTCACGGTCCACCACAACAACCGGACCGTCGAGGCGGACCTCGCTCGCCTCGACCTCGATGGAACGTACCGCGACGGTCTCGTCGCCGACGGCGATATCGGCGTGGAGACCCCGAAGACCGTCGATACGGCCGTCGTCTCGGCGGGGAGCGTGAGCGACAAGCACGGGAGCATCGAGTGTGCCGCCGGGAGCGGTTCGGACTGCATCACCACGAACACCGACACGCGGTGGATGGCCCTCGACGCCGGCATCGAGGTCCTCCTCGACAACGCCGAGGACGACCACCCGGACGCGAACATCGCCGGCGACACGACGCTCACCTCGGGAGCGTACTACAGCGAGGGGGTCGGTCTCAGCGGCGACACCCTCTCCCTCGATCTCTCCTCGGGCAACGTCACGCTGTTCGTCGACGGGAACATCGGGCTGGACGGTGGGAAGATTGCCGTCGAGAACGGCCAGGACACGAACCACTACGCCCGAATCTACACGAACGGGGATGTCGCGATGGCGACCGGGCAGGCCGAGGTGAGCGTCGACTCGGGGAACGCCAGCCGCTTCCAGCTGTACGGAACCTCTGAGATGCACTTCGCGATGGGGCAGAGCAAGGGGTTCACGGGTGCGGTGTACGCCCCCCGCCAGGCGCCCGCCGAGGGGTCGAACGAGGCGGTCGGGGAGTACGGACTCACCTCGGCCACCTCGGCCTGCCCGACCGATGTCGATGTCTGCGTGGGCCAGGGGAGCGGCGATGTACACGGCGCCATCATCGGCGGCCCGACCAGCATCCAGCAGGGGACGAGCTTCGACTACGGCGAGGGGCTCCGGAAGGTCGAGCCGCGGTTCCCCGCGGGGACGGCGCTTCCGCCGCCGGTCACGTACCTGCACATCTCGGTCAACCGCATCGATGTCGACGGGGCCAGCGCCACACAGGGGACGGTGACGCTCCCGGGGCGGACCATCATCGCGGACCTCGCCGTCTCCGAACGGAGCGATGGCGACGAGTACCGGTTCGATGCCAGCGGCACGACGGAGGCCGACCGGGTCGACGAGTACCACTGGGACTTCGACGCCGACGGCTCTCGCGACCGGACGACGACCGGCCCGACCACGACGGTCGCGTGCGACGCCGGGGTGATCGACTGCGACAGCCTCCCGGACGAGTCCAGCGTGACGGCCGTCGACACGAGCGAGAGCGAGTCCGAGACCGCGACCGCGGACTACCCCGCCTCGAGCCCCGGTCCCGGCGGCAACAACGCCCCGACCGTCGACTCGTTCTCGGTAACGGACAACAGCGAGTGCTCGGACGTCAACCCCGGGAACGGGAACGGGGGCTGCAAGAACAAGGCCGCGACGGACCACGCCGAGTTCGAGATCTCCTGGGGCGCCTCCGACGCCGACGGCGACCTCAACTCGGTGACCGTCGAGGTCCGGCGGGACGGGAGCCTCGTCCAGACCTACAGCTCCTACAGCGGGACCGAGACGTACCATCGGGAGGGCGCGTATGGGGACGCGTACTCGTTCACGGTCGTCGCCGAGGACGCCGCGGGCAACAGCGACAGTGACACCATCGACGACCCGGCTGCGGACGGGAGCGACCCGTAGCGGGCCGTGGATTCCCGACCCCCCGTCTCAGCCGTCGAACGCCGGGAGCATCGCGATGTCGTTCCACGCGGCCGCCTCGTGGCGCGCGCGCATCGCCTCGACGTACTCCTCGTCCTGCATGAACGCGTAGGCGTCGGCCTCGGACGGGAACTCGATGATGACCGTCCAGTTGCCGTCCCACTCCCCCTCCAGTTCCTCGGCCGCCTCGCTCGCCACCAGCACCTCGCCGCCGTGTGCGGTGATGCGTTCGAGCGTCTTCGGGAGGTAGTCGGACTCGTAGGTGTCCCAGTCCTCGACCTGGATCTGTGCGACGATGTAGACGGTCCCGTTCTCGCTTTCGTCTTCGCTTTCGTTCTCGTTCTCGTTCATCGGTCCGTCAGCGGACGGAGCGGATATAAAATCGCGGGGGCGGCCGGGTGGGGTCGCGTTAACTTAGAGAAAGAGGCGTTCGAGTTCGAAGTGTTCATCGACGAATTCGAACGCCTCAGCGGCCGTGCTAGCTGGATTGACTTAGAATTCATCGAGCGGACCCCCCGCGAAATCGTCGAAGTGGGTATTCACCTCCACGTCGCGAGACTATCACTTTCGAATACCAAACGGGTTCTCGAGAGGTTGGGTGTCGAACGGAGCCGCACCGCCATTCACAACTGGGTGCAGAAGGCCGACCTACAGCCCAACTGCGGCGGCTCGCCGAATCACGTCGCGGTGGACGAAACCGTGATTCAGGTCAACGACGAACGGCACTGGCTGTTCGCCGCCGTCGATTCAGCGACGAACGAAATCCTCCACGCACGGCTGTTTCGGTCGCGAACCACGCAACTCACCGTGCTGTTCGTGCGTGAACTCCGCGAACAACAGCAGGTCGAGCAGGCCACGTTCCTCGTCGATGCTGCGCCGACACTCGCTAGCGTCCTTGAGCGACTCGGCTTGCGATTTCACACGGTTCGCCACGGAAATCGGAACAGCGCTGCACGTATCTTTAGGGGGGTAAAACGGCGAATATCTTTGTTCTCCAATACGTTCAGCAACGCGTCGCTACGCTCAGCTGAGTCGTGGCTGCAAACCTTCGCCGTCTGGTGGAATCGATGCCAAACTTACCACGACCCAACGATTCGGGTCCTCTGGTCCTCCTCGAACGGCGGCGACACGGCCACGCTCGGCAAGTGGACCGGCCCGAACGCGTAGAGCTGTAACCAACCCTTCCTGCGTTCGTTCCCCACCGACCAGCCCCGGGCTACGACTGCACGGGCCCCTCGACGACCCGATACGTCGCCCACCGGCGCTCACCCTCCCGCCCGATGAGGTTGTACCACTCCAGTTCCGTGAGATAGTTGCGCCGCTGGCGCTCCGAGCACGGCTCCTCGACCCGCTTCTCGTACGCCGCGTACAGGTCACTGGCCGACACCTCTCCATGCTCTTCGATTACTTCGAACAGAACGCGCTACCGATGGGTGAGGTTCTAGATGGTCTGCTGGCGGATCTCCGCCCGGGCCTCGGGCACCTCCTCGGCGATTGCGGCCCCACTGGTGCGGTCGACACCGCTTGAGGGGGGCCGCTCGGCGGCGTGTTTCAGCGCCCGAATCCCGGCCGGGGTATCGCCACGCGCCCTGTCAGCCTTGGGGCGTAAGAGTCGTCACACGCCGGCTGCTCACTCGACCGGGATTTCGTCGTCGCAGACGGGGCAATGGTAGGTCCGCCCCCGCTTGGCTAACTCTGCCTCTGTACCGGTCCAGCCGCAGCTCGGGCATTGGACGGGTACCGACCGTGACATTGGACGTAGGCCCACCGGAGGACGACTCAAAAGCGTGGTGCAGGGGCCGGGCTCAGCCAGCCCGCCTTCGTGGAAAAGTCCCGAGACTGCCGCGATAGAAGCATCAATCTGTGTCAGCCCCCACACCCCCCTGAGCATCCCATGGTCTGGAATCCCCTCGCCCTCATCGGCGGCTATCTGCTCGCGTGCGCCGCCGTGTATGCACTCCACGAAGGTGCCCACTACGTCGTCCACGCCCGGCATGCCGAGACGGTGTCGCTCACCATCGAGTGGCCGGCGCCCTCCGTCACCGCCACGTACGGCCTGGACGGCTCGCCGACCGCGGCGCGGCTGGGTCCGGTCGCCCCGACGGTCGTGTTTGCGCCGCTCCTGGGGCTGGCCAGCTACCTCTACACGACCTTCTATACGATTCCCACGCTCTCGCCAACGGTGTGGACGATGGTTCTGGTGCCACTGCTCATCCTCGTCTACCCGACGGCCGACGACCGGCGCGGATACTGGACGGCCTGCAGTAGAGGAACTGCTCCGGCCCAGCACGCACGAGGCCGTCAGTGTGGATGGCGGTTACTGTGCCGCCTGTGGGCACGCGGTGGTGGTCGGGGCGTGATGCAGGTTCGCAGCCGAGTGGAGTACCGATGCCGACCTCGCCCCGGCGCGAGTGGGCCGAATCGGACGGGGTCGATTCCGTCCTGAACGGACGGTAAACCTATCCGCTGGAGGCGAGACACACGAGCATGCGCCGACGGGCCCTCCTGGGAAGTCTCGCCGCCGCGGTCGCGCTCTCGGGGTGCAACGACACGTCGAGCGACGGTGACACGCCCGAATCGACGCCGGACCAGCAAACACTCACGCCCACAGAAGCGCCGACCACGGACGCCACGGCAACGGGCGGGGAGACGGGCGCGTCGACACCGACCGGCGGTCCGACGCCCACGCCCGCGGGCGTCGAGTTCGACGCCAGCCTCGCCGAGAGTACCAGCCAGTGCGGGTTCACCTGCCGGACGGTGACCTACACCATCACGAACCGCGGGATGGCGCCGGCAGCGGATGTGACGGTCGGGATCACGGTGTCTACCGGCGGCGACCAGGTCTACGAGGGCACCCAGTCGATCGGTGATGTCGGCGCCCGGAGCCGGAAGTCGGAGATTACGAAGAACGTCGACCCGGGGCTCGGCGGCGGCCGGAAGGTCCAGAACAACGATGGGCAGGTGACAGTGGTCCTGAAACCGCAGGCGGCGGGGGGCGCCGCGGCGACCTTCGAGTTCGAGCGGCAACTGGACGTGTGACCATCCTCGCGCGCGAGTTCTCTTTCGGAAGCTCTCTCACCAGCCGGCCCCTGGGGCCCGCCAGTTCCCGCATCGCGGGCGGATGTCCGCTTGAGTCTGACCGACTCGCGCGCTGTATTCAGTACCGGTCAGAAGGCGTGACTACTCGCAATCAGTATCGGCCTGACCGATGCAGAGGGTGTACGCAGCACCCCTGATTTAACCGAACTGGCACACCACTGCGGGGCATGGACGAGTATATCGAGCCCCGTCCGGGGAGTTCGGTTCTGCTTACCATCGATACGCAAAACGACTTCACGTTGCCCGGTGCTCCGGCAGAGATTGAGGGGACCGCTCAGGCAGTATCACAGATGAAGCGTCTCGCCGAGGCGTTTCGGTCTGCGGACGCACCGATCGTTAATGTCGTCCGGTTGTACAAGGAGGACGGGTCAAACGTCGATCAGTGCAGGCGGGCAACGATTGAAGCCGGGGCTGAAATCGTCCAGCCTGGAACTGACGGCGCCGAGCTCGTTGAGGAATTGAAACCATCGGCCGACGTGCGTATCGATTCCGAGGCGCTGCTCCGCGGTGACTTTCAGGAGATCGGCTCACAAGAATGGATTATGTACAAACCCCGCTGGAGCGCGTTCTATCGAACCGGATTGGAGGACTTTCTCGCTGCACGGTCGGTGGATACGGTCGTCGCCTGTGGGTGTAACTTCCCGAACTGTCCGCGAACGACAATCTACGAAGCAAGCGAGCGGGATTATCGGCTGGTTTTCGTTCCCGACGCGACCTCCAGGGTATATGAACGCGGTATCCGGGAATTGGAGAACATCGGCGTGACCGTCCAGGGCACTGCTGACACGATCGAATGGATTTCAGAATAGGTACTGGCTGGAGAGATGAGTACGCGGCCTGCAGCCGGTGAGGTTCGTGGCAGAACGCTGTCAGTACCAGCGTGACCGACTCAGAGGCTGTATGCACCACGAGCTCCTGGTGTGCTATTCGTTCGGGTTTCGTCGGATATCCTGGGCATAGTTGCCGGTGGGTCCTCTATCCGGACCTGGTGACGTTCGTAGGTATCGTAGAACTGTTCGAGTGGATGTGCTTTCACCTCTGAGGGCCGTGAACCGCCAACACAGTATGCGTGCGTATCAATCGTCGCCCCCAGTGTTATCACTGTATTGAACGAACACATCTACATGTCAGAAAGAACGTTACGACAACCCCCGGTAGATATTCGAAAAGTATCGGAGTTACTCGTCCTCACGTTTGCCATCTCCTGGGGTGGTGTGGCTGTGCTCTATTTCGCCGACGTCGATATCGGAAGTAGCGCCGGGCAGGGCATTGGCACTCTTGTCTTCATGGGGGCCCCTGCCATCGCGGCAATTACACTTCTCCGGTATCGCCGAGCATCCATTCGGAAGGGAACTGGTCTTTACCGAGGGCGCATTCGGTGGATTCGCCTCGCCTGGGTAGCACCGGTTGGGCTTACTGCCGCGATGATTGGCGTCGGTCTTGTGCTTCCGGGCACGACGTTTACGACAGAGTATTCGGCGTTCTTGCTCGAACTCGGCTTCACGGAGGCGGAAGCCGTTGACACGATTGCCGAACTGGAACAGACCGGCGTTCCGGTAGTCGTCCTCTTGGCCGGACTGGGACTCGTCCTCGGGGGGACGCTCTTCGCGCTCGCCGCCCTCGGCGAAGAACTCGGCTGGCGGGGGCTGTTGCTTACGGAGTTGGCACCACTCGGATTCTGGAAACTGTCGCTATGGACGGGTTTGGTCTGGGGAATCTGGCATACCCCGCTCATCCTTCTCGGACTCCAGTTCCCGAACCAACCAGTGGTCGGGATATTCACGATGACTGTCACAACCGTGGCTTTGTCGCCGATTTACACCTACCTGACCGTCCGGGCCCAGTCGGTGCTCGCCGCGACGTTTTTTCATGGCTCATTCACCCTGGGTGTATTCACGTCGGTGTTCCTGGTAAACGAGAGCGAGCTCGTGATTTCCTCCTTTGGCGTCGTCGGAATCGTGGCCGCGCTGTTTGGCATTGCAGCGTGTCTGGTACACGATCGGCTCCTTGCTGATGAGCAAATTACGACAGGTGGTCCTCTGAGTCCCTGGTCCCGTACTGAAGCGTGAAACTGCCGTGTTCGGTTGAGCAGATGCCGGGAGCGTATCATAGAATCCACCTCATAGCTTCTTACCGTTTGGGTCGTCTTCTCGATTGTACCGGTACATACTGATGGGGGACTGCTCCACGCGCTCTATCGGATGATTCGCTCAGGGAACTCTTGATTCGGCTTTCGTGACCGATACGCGCGCTGCATGCAGCAATACCGTTTCGAACTCCCCATCGTCTGTCAGTACCGACGTGACCGATGCAGAGGGTGTAGTCAGCATGGCTTGTCACCGCTGACGAGAGCGTCAGCGAGAAGTGCTCGAGATCGCCCTCGAACTCGGGTACTATACCGTGCAACGTGAGGCGACTCATCGGGACATTGCCGACCGATTGGGGCTGTCCGTCGGGACGGTGGGTGAACACCTCCAGAAGATCGAGCCCCGAGTGTTCGAGGCCTTCCGCTCCTGATACAGGGCTCTCGCGATGCATGGAACGTCGGCTGGGGAACGTAACTACTCGCTGCCAGTACCGGTGAGACCACTTCCGAGAGTAGTCATCACGCCGACGAAGCGGTGCTCTGGAGGGGTGCCGATATGTATAGTTATCTGCGACCCAACTCTCCATCCGTCCATGTACACAGTCGCCGACCTACCTATCGAGAATACTCTCCAGACCGTCGAATACGATCTCGGCCTCGAATCGGCACTCCGTCGGATGTTCGAGTACAGCTATACACAGATCGGTGTCGAACGCGACGGTGAGTTGGTCGGAATTGTCACTTACAGGTCAGTCGTCCGGACGCTCCTTGCATTCCATCAACTGGAGGTCGGGCACAAAACGCTCGATAACATCTCGGTCGGGGCCGCAGTTGAAGATGCACACACCATCAGCGAGGACGAGAACCTCTTGGCCGTATTCGATGCACTCGCAGAGTACACGTATATCGTGGTCAATCGAGAGGGCGAGTGGAACATTCTGACCGACTACGACCTCCTCACACGGTTGAAGCAGATGCTCGAACCGTTTCTGTTGATCGAATCGATCGAAATGCAGTTGCGTGACATCTTCACGCGAGTGTTCGGAGACTCCCTGTCGGAGCAGTTGGCCGAAACGTTCGACGAAGAACACCCACTGCCGACACCGGCGTCGATCGAGCATTGCAGTTACGCACACTATGCCCAGTTTATATCGATTCACTGGGAGGAGTTTGAATCGCTCTTCGACGATCAACAGGACGTGATTCGAGAGCTGGTGTTCGAAATCGGAGACATGCGAAACCAGCTCTTCCACTTTCGAATCGACGACCCGGAGGAATTCGACCGGGACCTGCTCAGATTCGGCCAGTCGTACTTTTCTTCGGTGTAACTTCTCAATCTGTGGGTGGGTCGGTCTAGCTATCACCTAACCTGACGACAACTATGTCAACTGACGCAGGCTCTGTGAATTGAGACGCTTTCGGTAGAGGGGTAGTGTTGGCGGCAATCGCTCCCAGACCCAACGCGCGCACTCTATTCAGCACGGCGTTCGAAAGGTGTCAGCAATCACCCTGGTCGCCGGCTGTCAATCGGTCCGCACCTGCGGGTAGAGCGTGAGCCGAACGACCTCGGTCGGGAGCTGCTCGGCCAGTTCGGCGTCAACCTCGCGTTTCACCGCCTCGTAGTTCTCGACGGTCTCGACGAGTGCTGGAGCGCGGCGTCGATCACCTCGGCATCAGCGTCGGCATCGATGGCACCTCTCGCCTGGTCGAGCAGCTTCTCCCGGTCGCCAGTCGCGCGGAGCGCGATGCGGTCGCGTCCCGTACAGAAGGCGTTGTGAACACGGCGCCCAGGAACTGCCGCTGAACCGGGGTAACCCACCCATCGCGATCCGTGCGAGAAACTCAAACGCCCAGCTGCTTGTCAACTGAGCGCCGACCCGGTGTCGGCGTCGCCTCGATCTCGCTCGACACCCCCGTTCTGACCGCCGCTGGAGAGGGTCGCAGCGACCCTCACCGGGGGTTCGGAGTTACGGCCTGAGAGACTACGAGCGCAGCTAAGGGTACTGTCGCTCCGAAGTCGAGAACGGGACCGCCGAGAATTGAACTCGGGTCCTACGGACCCCATCCGCAGAGGATACCACTACCCCACGGTCCCTTGCATCCGAGCGAAGGCGGGTCCGGGTAAAGAGCGTGTCGTTTCGGTCGCCGGGGCCACTACCATTACGGCCCCGCGCCGAGTCTGCCGGGGCGTATGCTCCCGACCCTGCCGGTACAGACGCTGGGGCAACGCATCGACACGCTGTTCAACAACCTGGCGGCGGGCGCGGTAGCGTTCGCCGGCGACCTCCTCGTGTTCGTCCTGACGGTCGTGGTGTTCTACCTGCTCGGCCGCATCGTCGTCGTCCCGGTCGTCACGCGCCTGTTGCAGGCCCGTGACATCGAGCCGACGCTGGCGAAGCCGGCCCGGAAGCTGACGCTCGCGGCGGTCGTCTTCGTGGCCGTCGCGGTCGGGTTCGCCATCGCCGGCTTCGGCGACCTGCTCACGTCGCTGGCGACCATCGCCGCGGCGCTGACGCTGGCCATCGGCTTCGCCTCACAGGATATCATCGGCAACCTCGTCTCCGGCGTGTTCCTCATCGCGGACCCGAAGATCCGTATCGGTGACTGGGTCGAGTGGAACGACCGGACGGGTATCATCGAGGATATCAGCTTCCGCGTCTCGCGGGTCCGGACGTTCAACAACGAACTCGTGACGGTCCCCAACTCGGAACTCGCGAACACGGCCATCACCAATCCCGTCGCGAAGGACAAGCTCCGGGTCCCGTTCACCTTCGGCGTCGGCTACGGTGACGACCTCGACCATGCGCAGGCCGTCATCGTCGAGGAGGCCAAGCGCCACGACGACATCCTCGACGAGCCCGCGCCCTCGACGCGCGTGACCGAACTCGCGGACTCGTACGTCGGCATCCAGTCGCGGTTCTGGATCGCGAACCCCTCGCGCTCGGACTGGGCGAAGGTTCGCTCGGAGTACGTCCAGGCCGTCAAGGAGCGCTGTGACGCCGAGGAGATCGATATGCCGTACCCCCACCAGCAGTTGCTCGGGGGCATCGACGTGGAGATGGAGAAGAGGGGCGAGGCGACCGTCGGCGACTGACACCGTCGCTGGCGACCGACTCGCGACTCCTGGTCCGGTCCGTACGGTGGGGCGCCGCGGCGTGGCCGGGCATATGTCGATTCCGGTCGGTTCACGGGAGTGAGTCGCAGGAGAATTGATAGGCGCTCCGCACCGATACAGGCCAACCGTGGGCGAGTCGACCATCGCGGAGTTCGGGGCCCGAATTTCCTTCAGCGGCTCCAGCGACACGACCGAGCGGTCGCGGGTCGTCCTCCGGCCGGCCGGACTCGTTCTCGCCACCGGTGGGACGACACGACGGATTCCACTCGACCGGGTCTTCGACATCGCACAGGACGTCTCGCCGCTGGTCGAGGCCGACGCGACAGAGACGGTGACCATCGCGTTCACCGCCGAGAGCCGCCGGCAACTGGTCTCCATCGAGGGGCGAGCGGAGACGCTGTTCCGGTTCCAGCACGCACTGTTCGGCGTACTGCTCGATGAGACTCCCGTTGCGGTCCGACACACGGAGGGTGGGAGTCGGAAGTTCGAGCGGTCGGACCTCTCGCTGCGGGTGAGCGCAACCCGGCTCCGGGTCGAGGACGAGGCGGGCGCTCCCGTACTCACGGTCTCGCGCGACGACCTGACAAGGTTCCGGTCCCAGAGTGGCGAGGGCGACGCGCGGCCTGTCATCTCGCTCTACTGGCGCCGGGAGGGACGGCCCGCGATGACCACGGCGCGGCTCCCATCGCCCCGACTGTTCAACCTGTTCGGGCGGTACATCCAGTCACCGTTGCGGATGGTGGCACCTGACGAGGGCACGGCGCCGTCGGACGACCACGCCGAGGTGCTTCTCGTGGACGACGAACCGGACGCACTGGAGCTGGCGGAGGTGTTCCTTCGGCGGCAGTCCGACCGGCTCTCGGTCACCACCACCCAGCGCCCGGCTGACGCCCTGGAGCAGCTCGAGCGTGGCTCGTTCGACTGTATCGTGAGCGACTTCCGGATGCCCAGAACCAACGGTATCGAGCTGCTCCAGCAGGTTCGTGAGTCCCACCCCGACCTTCCCTTCATCCTGTTCACCGGGCAGGGCAGCGAGGACGTGGCGAAGCGGGCCATCCTCGACGATGTCACCGACTACGTCGAGAAGGGCGTCGGCACCGACCCGTACGTCGTGCTCGCCGACCGGATCGACCGCGCGGTCCGGTAGCCGCCGCGCCGCCGGCGCGTGCCGAGGCCACTACACGAGGACGCGCTCGAGGTCGACCACGACGCCGCGCTCGGCGTCGGGGTCGCCCACGAGCCGGCCGAGACAGACGGCCGTGCCGCTCGGGGCGTAGCCGGCCACGAGCGGCGCGTCCTCGCTGTCCCCAGGGGCGGGTACCTCACCGGCGTTTGGCCCCTCCGCGGGCGGCTCGATGCCCAGCACGCCGGGTGCGTAGACGGGGGCGCCGGTGGCCACCTGCCGGGCGGCGCTGGGCGCGACCGTCACGCGCGGGAGGTGCCGGAGCGTTCGCTCGGCCGGCCGGACCACCTCCCGGATTGGCCCTTCGTGGCCGTCCTCGTGCCAGACCGCAAGCGCGTCGATGTAGTCGTGGAGCGTCACGAGGTCGGTGTCGTCGAAGGTGCCGGTCGCGGTCCGGCGGAGGTCGCCCATGTTCGCGCCCGTCCCCAGCGCCAGCCCGAGGTCGTGACAGAGCTTCCGGACGTAGGTGCCGGCCTCGCACTCGATGCGCAGCAGTGCGCGCCGGTCCTCGCGTTCGAGGAGGGCCAGCTCGTGGACGGTCCGGGTGCGGAGGCGCCGGCTCACGGCCGATTTCCGTGGTGGTTTCTGGAGCAGGGGGGCCTTGAACTCGGCGACCGTCTCCTCGAGGTCGGCGGGTGCCGGGCGGTGGAGTTCGAGGACGGCGACGTACTCCTTGTCGGCGTCGTCGAACGCCTGGGCGAGGCGGGTCGCATCGCCGAGCATCAGCGGCAGACAGCCCGTCACCTTCGGGTCGAGCGTCCCCGCGTGGGCCGCGCGGTCGACGGTCTCGTCGGCGCCCGCTGTGGCGAGCGCGTCGTCGGTGAGGTCACGCGCCCACGCTGCGACCTGGTGGGCAGAGGGGCCGGGCGGCTTGTCGAGGTTACAGACGCCGAACGCCAGCAGTTCGGGGACCGAGCGCTCGTCCGGTGCGGGACGGAGGTCGATGTCGACGGTCGCGTCGGCGTCGCCGGTCATCTCAGAACTCGTACCGGATGCCCTCGACGGGGGTCTTCCCCTCGTCGCCCTCGGGCGTGTACGCCTCGACGACGGCGCGGAGCGCGCCGACGACGCCGTCGGGGTCGAGGCGGGAGGTGTTCAGGACGAGGTCGTAGATGGAGAGGTCCTCGATGTCGATGCCGTAGTACTCCCGATAGCGCGAGGCTTCGGACTCGGCGCGGGCGCGGGTCTCCTCGCGGGCCCGCTCGACGGCCTTGTCCTCGCGCTCGGCGATGCGCTGGGCCCGGACCGCGAGCGGCGCGTTCAGCCACATCTTGAAGTCGGCGTGCTCGCCGGCCATCCAGCCCGCCAGCCGCGACTCGAGGACGAGGTCGTCGCGCTCGCTGGCGGTCTCGCGGAGCCGGCGGTCCAGGTCGCGGTCGATTGCGTCGTCCTCCTCGGCGGCGCGGTTCAACTCGAGCGGCGTCATCCCGCGCTCGTCGGCCAGCGCCCGGAAGATGTCACCCCCGCTGACGTGCTCGTAGCCGAGCGCCTCGGCGAGTCCGGCCGCCGCAGTGGATTTCCCACTGCCTGCGGGGCCGGAGATGGTAATCAACATGTGCTCTCTGGGTCGGTGGCGTTCAAAATCGTTGTCCTTGCGGGGGCAGTTTGCGGGCGTGTGGCGGGGTGGCACTGGACCACGACTGGCCCGACGAACTGGCACACGCCCGCCCCGACGATCACGACAACGGAGCCACCTACGAAGCCCTCGCGCTCTCTCACGGTGACAGCGACTACAACGGAGCCACCTACGAAGCCCTCGCGCTCTCGACTCGGGGGCCTCGCTGCGCTCCTCGGGCGCCAGAGGCGCCCTGCGGTGCTTACGTCGGCCGCCGTCGTCGAGAGCGCTCGCCCTTCGAGTCCGCCAGGAGTCAGTTGTGTCATGGGCGCTGTGGCCCTGCCCTTCCCCAGGTCGCGCGGCACTCGGCCACAAGGGCCTCGGCACGCGCTCCCGGCCGGAGAGTGGTTCTCGGCGGGCTGGTTCCGGGACCAGGAAGCGCGCGGGCGCCATCCCCGTGGAGACCGCGAGCGGAGCGAGCGTGTCGGAACACTCGCGGCGTTCGGGAGAGCGGAGCTCTCCCGCAGCCCCTCAGAATCTCCGATTCTGAGGACGCCTGCGCGGGGAGGTGTGGGGCCCCCTGCTCGCCCGGAACCACCACGCGCACACGCTCAGCCAACCCAGCAACAGGTCGGGACTGACAGGGGCCGGCCGCTCGACCGTTCCCGGGCGACGTAAGCACCGCAGGGAGCGAACGAAGTGAGCGACTGAGGAGCGCAACGAGCCCCGGAACGTCGAGCGGGCGGGGGCTTTCAAGAGGATTCCGTCATCACTGTCGGCCTCGTCACGGGTCGAGCGGGCGAGGGCTTCACAGCTATCTCGCCCGTGCCATCGCCCCGGTCCCGGCACCGTTTTCCCCGCGCCCGCCACCCGACACGGTATGACCGACGAAGACGACACGAGCGGCCCCGACCCGGCCCACTTCCGCGCGCTCGAGGAGATGTACCACGAGGCCCCCTGCAACGACCGGCTCGACCCCACGCTCAGTATCGACACCGCCGAGGCGATGCTGGAGTTCGATGTCGACGAGTCCACTCACCACGCGGCCGGCGGGATGCACGGCTCGTACTACTTCAAGGCGCTCGACGACGCCGCCTTCTTCGCCGTCAACTCCCTCGTCGAGGACGTGTTCGTCCTCACGACTGGGTTCGACGTCCACTTCGAGCGGCCCGTCAGCGAGGGGACCGTCCGGGCGGAGGGGGTCGTCGTGAACGCGAACCCGAACCAGCTGCTCGCCAGTGCCATCGCCGAGGACGGCGAGGGCAACGAGATCGCACGGGGTACGGGCCGGTTCGCCCGGAGCCGCGTCGAACTCGACGAGGATGTCGGGTACGTCCGGGAGTAGTCGGCGCGATGGCCGTCGGTTAAAACGGTACCGGCAGAACAGGGGTCAGAGTTTAGTCGGGGGGCTCCGCGTCACCGTGTCACATGAAGTACCACCAGCAGGAACCGCTCCGGCACGTCGGGGCGATTCCGGCGATGGGGGCTGACCGATACGATGAGAAACTGGCACTGGAGTACCGCGGGCAGGAGTACTCCTACGCCGACCTCGACCGGCGCGCCGACCAGGTGGCGAACGCGCTCGTGGACCTCGGCGTCGAGCCGGGCGACCGCGTGGCGATGTACATCGCCAACTCGCTGCAGTTCCCGGAGACGTTCTTCGGTATCGTCCGCACGGGCGCCGTCGCCGTCCCGCTCAACCACCGGATGGACAAGGGGCGGCTGGAGTACATCCTGGACGACGCCGGCGTGGAGGTGCTCGTGGGGTCGGAGGTGTTCCCGTCGGTCGTCACGGACCTCTCCGCGCACGTCGAGACGACGCTCATCCCCGGCGGCAACGAGGACGCCGGCCTGCGGGATTACGACGCACACGTCGACGGCGCGAGCGCCGAATTCGACCGGCCCGAACGTGACTTCGAGGATGTCTGCCTGCAGTGCTACACCTCGGGAACGACCGGCGACCCGAAGGGTGTGCTGACATCGCACCGGAACGTCCTGACGACGGCGCGCTCGTACACGAAGACCGGCGCGGGCGACCCCGAGGAGAACACGGCGCTGCTCGTGCTGCCGCTGTTCCACATGTACGGGCTGAGCGTCGTGCTCATCAACGGGCTGTACAACGGCGCCGAGATCGTCCTGAAGACGCTGCCCGTCGCCTCGCAGCTGCTCGGGGCCATCGACGAGCACGACGTGACGGAGTTCGCGGGCATCCCGGCCATCTTCATCGAGATGCTGAACGAGTACGAGTCCAGCCCCGAGGCGTACGACCTCTCCAGTATCGAGACGGTCGGGTCGGGCGCGGCCCCGCTCGCCGACGACACCCGCGACCGCGTCGAGGAGATGTTCGGCGCCCAGCTCATCGAGGGCTGGGGGATGACCGAGACCACGCCCGCGGGCACGACGAACTCCGTCCGGGGCGTCATCAAGGGCGCCGGCTGTATCGGCCGCCCGAGCCCCGATATCGAACTGAAACTGGTCGACCCCGTCACGGGCGAGACCCGCGTCGACGCCGCCCTGCTCGACCCGCAGGCCCCCGTCGATATCGAGGAGCACGTCGACTTCGACGACGAGGACTCGTTCACCGGTGAGATGGCGGTGCGTGGCCCGCAGGTGTTCCAGGGGTACCACAACCTGCCCGAGAAGAACGAGCAGGTGTTCGACGACGAGGGCTGGTTCTACACGGACGACATCGCGCGCGTCGACGAGGACCGCTTCCTCTGGATGGTCGACCGCGCGGACGACATGATAATCGTCGGCGGGGAGAACGTCTACCCGGCCGAGGTGGAGAACGCGCTGTTCGACCACCCTGCCGTCGCCGAGGCCGCGGTGGTCGGTGCCGACCACGAGGTGAAGGGGCAGGCCCCGGTCGCGTTCGTCGTCCTCGAGAACGACGCTGACCCCGACGAGATAACGGAGCGGTCGCTCCGCGAGTTCGCGCTCGACCGTGTCCCCACGTACGCCCACCCGCGGCGGGTGTTCTTCGTCGACGAACTCCCGCGCTCGGGCACCCGGAAGGTCCAGCGCTACAAGTTGGAGGACGAGGCCGCGGAGCGACTGGGCGGGCCGCTCTCCTCCAGCGAGGAACTGTAGGCAGCCATCCCCGGTCGAGGACAGCCCCCGCGAACGCCGCTGGGTGGTGGGTAGCGGGCTCTCCCACCACCCCGTGTGGGTCGGTGTCGAACACGGGAGAAACGGTTAAGCTACCGCATTTGGTACTCTCTCACATGAACCTCTCCTCGAGCCAGGCGTTCGGCACCGATCGCCCGCCGGTGACGGCCGTCCACCTGTTCGTCCGCTCGCTCTCGCCCGATAGCGACGGCGGGCGGGTCGAGGAGCTCGTCGCCCAGCTGGACGACCTCGACGAGGCCATCGACACGACCGTCCACATCTGGGGCGACGCCGTCGGTCTCGAGGGGCCGCTCGCCGAGACGCCGCCGGCGCGGTTCGTCCTCGACGAGGTCGCCGACTTCCGTGACTGGGCCGCACGCCACGGCGCGGAACTGGTCGGGTTCGAGACCCGCGAGACGGCCTGTGCGTTCACCGACCGGAACTGCCGGCTGCTCTCGCTCCCGACGGTGGCGCTGGCGGCCACCCGTGGCGACGAACTCGTCGGGGTCGCCCCCGTCCAGGTCGACGACGACCACGTCACCGTCGACGACCTGCTCGCGGCGGTGGAACCGACCGAGAAGCGGCTCGTCGCGCAGTGACATTACTGGTATTCACCTAATTTTAACATAATTTCTTCTAGAAACTGAAAATGGGGAATTGAGTCGTAATCTGCGCCCTTTAGCCGAGTAGAATCGCTCTGTTCCCTGGCTCACTCCTTGCCCCAGAGCGGCCCGTCTTCCACCAGCACCGGCAGGTACCGCTCGCGCCGGGGGAACCCCTCGACCACCTCCTCGACGAGGGCCGCGAGGCCCTCGGCCGATAGCGACCGTTCGGTCCCCTCGCGTCGGTCCCAGACCTTCAGGGACTCCGTGTCGGCCTCGCGGTCACCGACCACGGCGACGAACGGGACGCGGTCGCGCTCGGCCCGGTCGAGTCGCTCGCCGACCGGGAGCGGGCGGTCGTCGACGTCGGCCCGGAGGCCGGCGGCCGACACCTCGTCCGCGAGCGCCGTCGCCCGGTCACGGTCGTCGCCGTCGACCGTCACGAACCGGACCTGCGTCGGGACGAGCCAGGCCGGGGGGTCGTCCCAGCACGCGCGGCGGGTCCCGTCGAGGCTCCCGAGCGGCGCGCAGTCGACGATGACCGGGTGGTCGGGGGCCTCGTCTCCGCCATCGGCCTCGTTCCCACCCCCGGCGAACGCGATGTCCGCTCGCTCCGCGAGCCCCGGGTCCAGTCGAACGTGGGGTGCGTCGCCGGGGTCGCGCCGTGCGTCGTGGAACTCGAGGCGGACCCGTGCCGAGTCGTCGTCCGCGGCGGCGTCCCGGTGGACCAGCAGCGGGCGGTCGAGCGCCGCAGCGAGGTCGTCGAGTCGGTCCGGTGGGACCGCGCCGCCGGCGTAACAGACCGGGGCGGCGCCGAGCCCGCAGTCACGGCTCAGCGCCGTGGCGAGCGTGGCGAACTCGACGAGGGCGTCCCACGCCGCGTCGCGGTCGGCCGTCACCGCGTGCGCGGTCGGGACGGTCGTCGCGCTCCCATCGCGCTCCTCGGGGCCGGTTTCGCCCAGGCGGAGCGGGCAGTCCCCGGATTCGAGGTCCACGTCCCGGAGGAACGCGAGGGCACCGAGTCGTGCCGAGGGGCGGAGCCGCGCGCCACGCTCCGGGTACGCGCCGACGGTTCCCAGCGCGCCCAGCAGCCGGGCCACTTCGGGGTCCGACGGGTCGTACGTGACGGCGGTCTCGACGGGCGCGACGCCCGCTCCCAGCAGCCGCTCGTGGACCCGGTCGTCTAGCAGGTCCCGGACGAGGCGGCCGGCGGGAAGCAGGCGGCGGCCACCGAGGCCGTCGGGTTCGGCCAGGGGCGGTTGCCCGTCCCCGTCGCCACGCGCGACGAGGTGGTCGACCGTGGGCCCGTCAATCGCGAGGTCGAACGCCGCGCGCGTGTCGGTGTCGAGGTCCCGGCGCGAAGTCTCGATGTCGCGACGCTCACCGTCGGCGACGACGGTCCACTCGGACTCGACCGCCTGCACCTCGACCGCGCCCGTGAACCGGGTCACCGATTCGGCGAACGGGTGACCGGCGGTCGAAAGCGCGAGTGCGTGGTGCCAGCCGACGGGCGCCCGGAGCACGTCGAGGCCGTCCCCGTCGTCGGCCCCGCGGTCGTCGAGCGCTCGCGCGAGCGCCCGACAGCACGCGACGCTCGTCTCGTGGTCGCTCGGTCGCTCGCCGAGCGCCGGGCATGGGTAGACGAGCACCCGCGAGAGCCGGAGGTCGTCGGCCCGGTCGAGGAGGTGGTCGGCAGCCTCGGCCGCGACCGCGCCGGGGTCGTGTGCGTCGTCGCCCTCTATGGCGACGAAGGCGACGAGACAGTCGTCGAACCCACCCTCGCGCGGGGCCGGGGGTGCGTCGGTCGGGTCGGGGGTCGGCTCCTCGGGGTCGGGGGCGTCCTCGGCGGGCGGCGCGGCGACCGTCTCGAACGAGCAGTGGTCGGCGTGGACGTCCAGGACGCGCATGGGGAGCGGTCGGCCGGTCGCGGCAAAGCGATTGTGGGTGGCCTCGGAGGGCGAGGTTTTTGCGCCCGCGCCGTGCCGGTCGGCCATGGCCATCATCGTCGGGCCGACCCTCCCGGAGCCGTACTTCGAACGCGTCGAGGCCGTGTGGGACGACCTGGTTGACCGGTTCGGCATCGACCGCTACGTCAACCCGTACCCGCACGTCACGCTGTACGGCCTCGAGGCGTCCGCGGACGTGGACGCGGTCGTGGCCGCCGCCGAGCGTGTCGCCGCCGAGCACGACCCGTTCACCGTCCGGACGTCCGGCCTGGGCACGTTCCCCGGGTACCACGTCTACATCCCCGTCGCGAAGTCGCCGGCGTTGCTGCACCTGCACGAGGATACGGTCGACGCCCTCGCACCGCTGGGGGACGCCCCGACCGAGTACTACGAACCCGACGGGTGGTTCCCGCACGTCGGCCTGGCCCTCTCGCTCGACCACGACCTCGCGGGCGAGGTGGTCGGGCACCTGCTGGAGCGGGAGTTCGCCTGGACGTTCACGGTCGACAACGTCTCGGTCACGCGGCCGGCGGCCGACGGCGGGACGCACGAACTGGTGGCGACCATCGACCTGTAGTCGGCCGCTCGTGGGACCGCTGGCCCGGGTGTCGCCCCCGTCGTTAAGCCCTCTCCGTGTGTCGGCTCCGCACATGACCCTCCGCGAGATGGACGAGGCCGGCCACGAACACGTCGCCTTCTACCGCGACGAGTCGACGGGCCTGCGCTGTATCGTCGCCGTCTACGACTCCCGGCGCGGCCCGGCGGTCGGCGGCACCCGGATGCTCGACTACGACGACGAGGCCGACGCGCTCGAGGACGCACTTCGGCTCTCGGAGGCGATGGCCTACAAGACCGCCGCCGCCGAGTTGCCGCTGGGCGGTGGGAAGGCCGTCATCGTCGGCGACCCCGACGAGAAGACCGACGACCTCCTCCGGGCGTACGGTCGCGTGGTCGACAGCTACGACGGCCGCTTCGTCACGGGCGAGGACGTGAACATCGACGTGGCGGACCTTCGTGTCATCCAGGAGACGACTGGCAACGTCGGCGGCGCGGGCGGCGGCGAGGGGACGGACGTGACCGCGGCGGGGGTCGTCCACGGCCTCCGAGCCTGCTTCGCCGAGCGGGGCGGGGACGACTCGCTGGACGGGCGGCGCATCGCGGTGCAGGGCGTCGGCAAGGTCGGGCGGGCGCTCGTGGAGCGGCTCGTGGACGAGTGGGCGAACGTGGTCGTCGCCGACGTGGACGAGGAAGCGGTCGCCGCGGTCGAGGAGGAGTTCGATGTCGAGTCGGTCGCGCCCGAGGCCATCTACGACGAACCCTGCGACGCCTTCGCACCCTGCGCGCTGGGCGGTGTGCTGAACGACGAGACCATCTCCCGGCTGGAGTGCGATATCGTCTGCGGGTCGGCCAACAACCAGCTCGCCGCGCGCCGGCACGCCGACGCGCTGGCCGAGCGCGGCATCCTGTACGCGCCCGATTACGTGGTGAACGCCGGCGGCCTGGTCGCGGGCGTCACCGAGATGGAGGGCGGCGATACCGCCGAGGCGCTGGAGCGGGTGGCGGCCGTCCGCGACCGGCTGGAGTCCATCTTCGAGACGGCGCGGGCCGAGGGCATCACGCCGCTGGCGGCGGCCGACCGCTTCGCGGAGGCACGGATGGCCGAGGGTGGCGAGTCGACGTTGTTCTGAGCGCACCCGGCCGAGCGATGCCCGGCTTGCGGGTGTGTGCCAACCCCTCCCGCCGTCTCTAAAGCTTTATCCGGCGCTCCCGACTCCCTCGTGGTATGGTAGCCGTCACGCTCCCCGACGGGTCCGTCCTGGACCTGGACGACGGGGTCACGGTCGAGGAGGTCGCCTACGAGATCGGACCGGGACTCGGGGCGGCCACAGTCGCCGGCGTCGTCGACGGCGAGCTGGTCGACCGGCACACGCCGCTGTACGAGGACTGCAAGCTCGAAATCGTCACGGAGGACTCCGACGAGTACCTGCAGGTCCTCCGCCACTCTGCCGCCCACGTCTTCGCGCAGGCACTCCAACGCCTGCACCCCGAGGCCAAGCTCACCATCGGCCCGCCGACGGACCAGGGGTTCTACTACGACGTCACGAACGTCGACCTCGACGAGGACGACCTCGCGGCCATCGAGGACGAGATGGCCGACATCGTCGAGGCCGACTACGACATCGAGCGCGTCGAGCGCTCCCGCGAGGAGGCGTTCGAGGTCTACGAGGACAACGAGTACAAGCAGGAGATTCTGGAGACCGAAGCCGCCGACGCGGAGGCGGTCTCCTTCTACGTGCAGGACGACTGGCAGGACCTCTGCCAGGGGCCTCACGTCGATAGCACGGGTGAGGTCGGCGCGTTCGAGTTGCTCGACATCTCCGCGGCGTACTGGCGCGGTGACGAGGAGAACGACACGCTGACGCGCGTCCACGGGACGGCGTTCCCCTCCGAGAAGGACCTCGAGCAGTTCCTCGAACGGCGCGAGGAGGCGAAGAAGCGCGACCACCGCCGCCTCGGGAGCGAACTCGACCTGTTCTCCATCCCGGACACGACGGGTCCCGGCCTGCCGCTGTACCACCCCGCCGGGAAGACGGTGCTCGACGAGCTGTCGGGCTACGTCCGCGACCTGAACGAGCGCTACGGCTACGAGTACGTCGAGACGCCCCACCTCTTCCGCACGGAGCTGTGGAAGAAGTCTGGCCACTACGACAACTACCGGGACGACATGTTCCTCCTCGACGTGAACGACGAGGAGTACGGGCTGAAGCCGATGAACTGTCCCGGCCACGCCACCATCTTCGAGGAGGGTTCGTGGTCCTATCGAGACCTCCCGGTCCGCTACGCCGAGGACGGGAAGGTGTACCGGAAGGAGCAACGCGGGGAGCTGTCGGGGCTCTCCCGTGTCTGGGCGTTCACCATCGACGACGGCCACCTGTTCTGTCGGCCGAACGACATCGAGCAGGAGGTCGACAACATCATGACCGCCATCAACGAGGTGCTGGAGACGTTCGACCTCGACTACACGGTGGCGCTGGCGACGCGGCCCGAGAAGTCGGTCGGTTCCGACGAGATATGGGAGCGCGCCGAGTCACAGCTCCGTGACGTGCTGGAGAACTCCAGCCTCGACTACCACGTCGAGCCCGGCGACGGCGCCTTCTACGGCCCGAAGATCGACTTCGGCTTCGAGGACGCCCTCGGCCGGGAGTGGGACGGCCCGACGGTCCAGCTCGACTTCAACATGCCCGAGCGGTTCGACCTGAGCTACATCGGCGAGGACAACGAGGAGCACCGCCCGGTGATGATTCACCGGGCGCTGTACGGCTCCTACGAGCGCTTCTTCATGGTCCTCATCGAGCACTTCGACGGGAAGTTCCCGCTCTGGCTCGCGCCCGAGCAGGTCCGCATCCTCCCCATCTCGGACGACAACCTCGGCTACGCCCACCGCGTCAAGAACGAACTCGACGATGCCGGCTTCCGGGTGGAGGTCGAGGACCGCGACCAGACCATCGGCCGCAAAATCCGGGGCGCTCACGAGGACCGGCTCCCGTACATGATTATCGTCGGCGACAACGAGGAGGAGGCCGGCAACATCTCCGTGCGCGACCGCAAGGAGCGCGAGGAGCAGGACATCGAGCTGGACGACTTCCTGTCGCACCTGGAGAGCGAGCGGGCGGAGAAGCGGACGGAGCCTGATTTCCTGGAAGAGTAGGAAGTAACGCACGTAATATCTTGTTTCACTTGTTGTTTCCTTGATAGTCGAGTAATCTGGCGAATTAGAGGTGAGTGGGCTCCGAAGCCCTCGCGCTCTCGACTTCCGGTAGAGCAAGCTCTGCCGACGCTCACAGCGGCGAAGCCGCCGTTCGCTCGGGGGAGCTTCGCTCCCCCGCTGTTCGCCTCACCTTCGATTCCGCCAGGGGATTGTTTCGGCTCGAGCGACGCGCGTGGTGGTTCCAGCGGAGCGCTAGCGTCCCCACACCTCCCCGCGCTCGCGCCGGGTGACCGCGGCCCCTCGGCCGCACGGGCCTCGGGCACCGCTCTCGGTGGCGCGAGCGCGCTACCTGTTCTCGGAACCGACCTGCCGACTAGCCGCTCGACTGGTGCGTGCGAGCTCGTCAGTCCAGCCGGTGCGCGTTGGCGGCTGTGCCGCAGGCCAGCCGCCGCTACACGTGCGAGGGACGAGAAGCGCAACGAGCGCAGCGAGTGAGCATCGCAGGCGGTTGGGGAGGCGTGAGGCCCACACTCTCCGACTGACCAACAGCGGCCGAGGGCTTCGGGAGACGATTCCACCATCGAGAACGAATCACACCCAACCGAACTAAGACGCTCGCACCCGCATCAGAGCCAATGACAATCGGCGACGTCGAACCCGTCGAATCCGTCCCGGACTGCTACTACGTCGACACCGGGATGTACGGCACCGAGAAGTACGGAGCCGTCTACATCTTCGACACCGAGCGCCCGACGATGCTGGACACGGGCATCGGCACGAACCACGACCTCCTCCTCGATGCCCTCGACGAGGTCGGCATCGACCGCGAGGACCTCGAACTGCTCGTCCCGACCCACGTCCACCTCGACCACGCGGGCGGGGCAGGCTTCCTGGCTGAGGCCTGCCCGAACGCGGAGGTTCTCATCCACGGGCGGGGTGCGCGCCACCTCATCGACCCGGAGCGGCTGTGGAAGGGGACGAAGGCGGCGGTCGGCGAGCAGATCGAGTTCTACACCGAGCCCGAGCCCGTCCCGGACAGCCGCGTGGCGCCGCTCGTCGACGGTGACACCGTCGACCTCGGCGACCGGGAACTCGACGTGTACGAGGCGCCCGGCCACGCCCCGCACCAGCACGTCTTCCACGACGCCGAAGCTGACGCCGTGTTCGTCGCGGACGCCGCGGGTATCTACGTGCCACAGCTCGACGCCATCGAGCCGACCTCGCCGCCGGCGAACTTCGACTTCGAGCAGTGCATCGAGGACGTACGTCTCATCCAGCGACTCGACCCGGAGACGCTGTGTTACGCTCACTTCGGCCCCGCGCCCGCTGATGGCCTGCTCACGGAGTACGCCGACGTGCTGACCGACTGGGTCGAGGCCATCGCGGAGGCACGCGTCGAACTCACGGACGACGAGGCCGTCATCGAGCACTTCGTCGAGCGGACCGAGATGGACGCGGTGTGGGGCGAGCGGAAGGCGGAGGCCGAGACGGCGATGAACGTGCGCGGGGTGCTGGGGTATCTCGACCGGCGGACGGCGGCCGACGAGGCGGGCAAGTGATGCCGGGCATCGCCGCGAGACAGGAGACTTAAGCGACCGACGCGAGACGACCCGACCGTATGGCAGCCGGAGCGAGTACTGGGCTCTATCTCGTCGCGTCCATCATCGGCATCGGTGTGGTCGCGCAGGTGCTGTCGGACCGCTTCGAGGTACCCAGCATCATCTTCCTCATCGCCGCGGGCATCGCACTCGGCCCCGAGGGGCTGGGCCTGGTCACGCGGTCGACGTTCGCCGGGGCGCTCCCGTCCATCGTCGGACTGAGCGTCGCCATCATCGTCTTCGAGGGGGCCTTCCATCTCCGGCTGGAGAAGTTCCGTGAGACGCCCGCCGCGACGACCCGGCTGGTCACCATCGGCGCAGCCATCGCGCTGTTCGGGACCGCCGGCGCGGTCAAACTCGCGTTCTCCGAGACCTCGTGGGAGTTCGCCTTCCTCATCGGGTCCCTCCTCGTCGCGACCGGGCCGACGGTCATCACGCCCATCATGGAGGTCGTCCCCGTGCGCGACCGGGTGGAGGCCGCCCTCGAGACGGAGGGCATCGTCAACGACGTGACGGCGGCCATCCTCGCGGTCGTCGTCTTCGAGGTCATCGTCACGGGTGGGTCGACGCCCGCGGAGTTCCTGCAGTTGTTCGTCGAGCGGCTGGGCACCGGCATGGTCATCGGGACCATCGTCGCCGGGGTGCTGTACTACGCGCTCCGGTACGTCGACCTCTCGCCGGGGAATGCCCCGCAGAACGCCCGATTGCTGGTGCTGGCCGGGGCGCTGGTCGCGTTCGCGGCCGCCGACTTCGTCTTCGCCGAGGCCGGCGTCGCCGCCGTCGCCGTCGCCGGTATCGTCCTCGGGAACCTCGACATCCCCTACGAGGAGGATATCTCCGAGTTCAAGGGCGACATCACGCTGCTGGTGCTCTCGTTCGTGTTCATCGCGCTGGCGGCGCTGTTGCGGTTCGAGGACCTGCTCCGGCTGGGACTGGGTGGCGTGTTCGTCGTCGTGGCGGTTGCCCTGGTCATCCGCCCGGCGCTCGTGTTCCTCACGACGGTGGGCGACCGCTTCACCTTCGAGGAGCGTGCCTTCATGTCGTTCGTCGGCCCGCGCGGTATCATCCCCGCGTCCGTGGCGACGCTGTTCGCGGTCGAACTGCAGGGGAAAGCCGACGAGCTGGCGGCGGCAGGCGAGGTTGCGCGGGCGGCCCAGCTCGACGCCGGTGCGACGCTGCTGGTCGGGACGGTGTTCCTGGTCATCCTGGCGACGGTCGTGTTCGAGGGCGGCCTCGCCCGGTACATCGCGGAGTTCCTCGACGTGATACCCATGCGTGTAATCGTAGTCGGCGGCGGCCAGGTGGGACGCACTCTGGCCGACCGCCTCGAAGACAGAGGGGAGAACGTCGTCATCGTGGAGGTCGACGAGGACGCGGTCGAGACGGCCCGAAACGAGGGCCACACGGTCCACATCGGCGACGGAACGGACACGGATGTCCTCCGCTCGGCCGGTGCGGACAACTGCCGTATCCTCGTCGCCGCCACCGGTGACGACGACGCCAATCTCCTCACGGCACAGCTCGCGAAAAGCAAGTTCGACATCGAGACGGTGATGGCCCGGGCCAACAACCCGAACAACGTCGAGGCGTTCGAGGATCTGGGCGTCCGGACCATCTCCTCGGCGGTCGCCACGGCGCAGGCCATGGACAACGCCATCGAGCGTCCGGCGCTCGCCAACTGGATGGGTGAAATCGGGCGCTCGGGCGATGTCCAGGAGATCGAGGTCACCTCCGAGGAGATGGTCGGACGACCCGTCCACGAGGTCGGCCCCGAACTCCCGGGCGGCGTCCTCATCGCGCTGGTCGCCCGGAACGGCGACACCCGTGTTCCGGACGCGGACTTCACGCTGGAGATGGGCGACCGCATCACGCTCATCGGGAGCCGGGACGATGTCCGCGAAGCGATGGAGTTCTGCCACCCCGGGGAGTAACCCGTCGGCGGTACGCCGTTCCACGCCCGCGAGCGGTTCGTGCCCGGTCCATCAATCGGCCCGGGTTCCGGGGCACACGGTTTATCATGGTGGGACTGTTCCCGTGAGACGATGATTCACAATCGCGGCCCGCTCCTCAGCATCGACGTGGGTGAGCGGACGACGCAGGAGGAGGATATCAGCGAGGTGAACGAGACGTTCATCGGTGGGCGCGGCGTCGGCACGAAGCTCGCGCACGACCGCATCCCGTTCGATGCGGACCCGCTGGGCCCGGAGAACCGGCTCGTCTTCGCTACTGGCCCGCTCCAGACCGCGATGACATCGTTCACCGGCCGGATGTCCTGCACCGGACTATCGCCGCTCACGGACGGCCTGCTCTCCTCGAACGCCGGCGGCTACATGTCGCGGCCGTTCGCCGCGGCCGGCAACGCCGCCGTCGAGATCAAAGGCGCCAGCGACGACCTCGTCGGCATCCACGTCACGGACGAGGGCGTCGAGTTCGAGGACGCGAGCGACCTCGCGGGCGCGACCACGAGCGAGACCATCGAGCACATCGAGGACACCCGCGGGCTGGACGAGGGCCACACCGCTGTCGTCGGTCCTGCCGGCGAGAACGGCGTCCGGTTCGCGAGCATCATCACCAGTGAGTCGCGCGCGTTCGGGCGGGGCGGCCTCGGCGCGGTGCTGGGTGCCAAGGGCGTGAAGTTCCTCACCTTCGACGGGGACTCGCCGCCGGAGATCGACCTGGACGAGGAGCTCGGGATGGAGATCCACAAGGAGGCCTCCACCTCCGGCAGTCCGATGAAGGACGCCGGGACGGTGTCGGTCTCGGACTACGCCAACGCCGTCAACGCGCTCCCGACCCGCTACTTCGAGGACCAGTCGTACGAGCACCTCGACCAGATTGGCTCCGGCGCCGTGATGGAACACAAGTACAAGAAGGGGACCTGCTCGCAGTGTGCGTTCGCCTGCAAGCTCCCGACGAAGGACGAGGAGTCCGGCATCGTCACCGAGGGGCCCGAATACGAGACGATGATGTCGTTCGGCTCGAACGCCGACAACGACGACTTCGTCGCCATCATGGAGGCCAACGAGCTGTGTGACCAGCTCGGGATGGACACCATCTCCTGTGGCGACGCCGTCGCCGCGTACCTCAAGAGCGAGGGCGAACTCGGCAACGAGGAGCTGATGGTCGAGACCGTCGAGAAGATCGCCGACCGCGAGGGCATCGGCGACACGCTCGCCGAGGGCATCGACCGCTGTCACGAGGAGCTCGGCGTCGAGAACTGGACGATGAAGGGGATGGAGTTCGCCGCCCACGACGGCCGCGCGCTCAACGGGCAGGGGCTCTCCTTCGCCACCGCGAACCGCGGCGCCGACCACATGTACGCCGAGATGTACCAGCTGGAGTACCCGCTGGTCGCCCCCAACGACGCGCTCGACAAGGAGGGCGTCGCCGGGAAATCGGACCGTCTCATCGAGCAGGAGAACAAGAACGCCGTCCACGATGCGGGCGTCCTCTGCAAGTTCGCCGCCTCCAGCTTCGACCACGAGCGCTACGAGCAGCTGTTCGACGCCTCCTGGGAGGAGCTGATGGACGTCGGGGGCCGCATCGTCGAACTGGAACGGCACTTCAACTCGAAGCGTGGCTTCGACCGCGCCGACGACAACGCCCTGCCCTACGAACTGGAGGGCCTCGACGAGGAACTGTCGAACTACTACGACCTGCGCGGCTGGAACGAGGACGGCACCGTCCCGGACGCGAAGGTCACGGGGGGGAGCGGCGGCGGCGCGGCGCCCGCCGACGACTGAGGACAGCATACGCGCGCCCTCGGCGCGCGTTTTGGTTCGAGAGACGCCTCTGGCGTCTCTCCTCATCACGAGAGAGCGAAGCTCTCTCGAACGACACCGCTCGGAGGGAGCGGAGCGACCGGAGTGCGGCCTTTTTCTGAACGTTCTTTCCGTCTCGGGTTCCGCGCCGCAGGCACGGAACCACTCGGCGCAAAAAAGCTCGTGTTCAGTAGTTCTTCGCGAAGTACGCCGTCTCGACGGCCTCCTCGCCACAGACACCACACGTCTCGTGGATGGGCTCCTCGTCCCGGTCGAGCGGCACCATCACGATCTCGGCGGCGATCTGGTCTTTTATCTCGGCCTCGCAATCCTCATCGCCACACCAGCCGGTCTTGACGTAGCCGCCGTGCTGGCCGAGCGTGCCCAGAATCTCGTTGCGGCCGTGGGCCTCGCGGATGTTCTCCTCGATGCGCTCCTCGGCAGCGGCGTACAGCTTCGCGTACACCGTGTCGAGCGCCTCGCCGACCGCCTCGGTCAGTCCGTCGCGGCCGGCGACCTCGTTCTCGCCGTCAGGGCGGTGGACCAGCGTCGCCTCCTCGTCTGCGACCTCGTTGGGGCCGACCTCGATGCGAAGGGGGACGCCCTTCAGCTCCCACTCGTTGTACTTGAAGCCGGGGTTGCGCTCGTCGCGGTCGTCGAGATGGACGCGGAACTCCGTGTCGAGTTCGGCGGCGAGTTCGGCGCTGTACTCCAGCACCTCGTCCTCGGTGTCCTCCTGCCAGATGGGGACGACGACGACCTGCTGGGGTGCGAGCGCGGGCGGCAGGACGAGTCCCTGGTCGTCGGAGTGGGTCATGATGAGCGCGCCCATCGCCCGCCAGGACAGCCCCCACGAGGTGGTGTGGGCGACCTGCTCGTTCTCGTCCTCGTTGGTGAACGTCACGTCGTACGCCTCGGCGAACGACTGCCCGAGGTAGTGAGAGGTGCCCGCCTGCACGCTCTTGCCGTCGGGCATCAGCGCCTCGATGGTCGTCGTCGTGTGCGCGCCGGGGAACTTGTCGTGGTCGGGCTTGCGTCCGGTGAGCCCGGGGATGGCCATGACCTCCTCGTAGAGGCGCTCGTACTGGCCCAGGCGGGTCATCGTCTCGTCCCAGGCGTCGTCCTCGGTGGCGTGTGCGGTGTGGCCCTCCTGCCAGAGGAACTCCTTGGTGCGGAAGAACGGCTTCGTGTCCGTGGCCTCCCAGCGGACGACCGAGCACCACTGGTTGAGTCGCATCGGCAGGTCGCGGTGGCTCCGGACCCACTGCGCGATGAACGGCGTGATGATGGACTCGCTCGTCGGCCGGACGGCCAGGCGCTCCTCCAGCTCCTCGTGGCCGGCCGTCTCCACCCACGCCACCTCGGGGTCGAACCCCTCGACGATGTCCTTCTCCTTCTCCAGGTAGGACTCGGGGATGAACATCGGGAAGTAGGCGTTCTGGACGCCGGTGTCCTTGAACCAGCCGTCGAGATGCTCCTGGATGCGCTCCCAGATGGCGTACCCCCGCGGTCGCGTGACGATGAACCCGCCCATCGGCGCGTAGTCCGCGAGTTCGGCCTTCTGGACGACCTCGGCGTACCACTCGCCGGGCTTGTGTGATTTGGACTCGGTGATGCCGAGTTCCTGTCCGTCGCCGTCGTCGGCGTCGCTCATACTCGTAGGTGTCGGAGGGGCGTCTTAAACACGGTGCGTTCCGGTTCCGGCGCGAAGGGGCGGCCCGCTCCGTGCCAGGTCGTCCCGGGCCGACGACATCGATTTATTCCCACTGGCCGAGGGCGGTGTATGGAAGCGGTCGAACTCGGTCCCGCCGATGCTCCCGAGCTGGCGGGATTGTACGAGGAGTACGGCTGGTGGGCCGACCGTGATGTCGGCGAGGTCCGTGAGGCGCTGGCGAACACGATGGTCGCGCTCGGCGTCCGGGCCGATGGCGACCTGGTCGCCGCTGCGCGTGTCGTCGGTGACGGCGTCTACTACGCGAAATGCTACGACGTGGTGGTCGCCGAGGACCGCCGCGGGGAGGGTATCGGCGCGGAGTTGCTGGCCGCGGCCGTCTCGCATCCCGACCTCGTAGGACGTGTTGCTCTCGCTGACCTGCCGCGAGGGACTCGTCGACTTCTACGAACGGTTCGGCTTCGAGCCGTACCCGAGCCCGGTCGACCGGCCGGACGGTGACGCCGAGGAGATGTGCCACCTGTACCGGCCGCGTGAGGACGAGTCGGCGTTCGAGTGACCTACACGCCCCACGCGATGCGGTCCCAGAGCCGCTCGTACCCGTAGTACGTCACCGTCTTGACAACGTTCGTGGCGAGGCCGATGCTGAGCGCCGCCGACACGTCCCCGACGACGAGGTAGGCGACCGCCACCGAGACGAAGACCATCAGCACCCGATAGAGTGCCGTCTTCACGACCGCCCGCGACATCGCCTGATGAGGACGGTCGCTGATGAGCCCTCCGAGCGTCGACTCCATACGGAGGGTTCGGTACCGAGGCGTAAGTAACCACTAGTGTTTTCAAAATCTCCACGAGAAGTCTCTAGTGGTTACACGACGCCGACCTGTCCCAGCACCACCAGTGCGACCATCCCGACGACGATGGTGGCGAGGACGCTCTCGGTCCGCCAGGCCACCAGTGCCGCGAGCGCGCCCGCGAGCAGGCGGTCGTTTCCGACCACCGAGGCCGTCCCGTCGGGCGCCACGATCGCCGGGACGACGAGCGCCGCCAGCACCGCCGCCGGGACGTAGGCGAGTGCCCGCTCCAGTCGCGGCGGGACGCCGCCCATCCGCTCGAACAGGAACAGGAACGAGGCCCGGATGAGGAACGTACCCAGGCCGGCGGCGACGATGGCGAGCCATACCTGCGGGCCGGGCGGGGGACTCACGCACTCTCACCTCCGGGGGGACGACCGCTCACGCGTGCCCACCTCCGGGGCCGTCCCCGTCCCTCCCCACCGCGTCGGGACCGACGACGCGCTCGGCGACGAGACCCGCCAGCACGCCCGCGAGTGCGCCGGCCATCAGCCCGGCCTCCAGCGGCAGGCTCGTCCCCACCGTGGCGAGTCCGCCGCCGACCAGAGCGGCGATGCCGGTCGCCCGCCCCTCGACGGCCGGGACGAGGAGTGCAAGGAACGTGAGGGGAACCGCGAAATCCAGCGGGAGCCAGGGTGGGACCCGCGCGCCGACGACGGCCCCGATGACCGTACAGACCTGCCAGACGACCCATAGTGGCGCCGCGGCCCCGAGGTAGAACCAGCGGCGGTTCGTCCCGGGGTCGCGCTCGAAGCGGGTCACCGACAGCGCGTACGCCTGGTCGGTCAGCAGGTACGCCTCCAGCGTCCGCCAGCGCCGCGGCTCGTCGAGCAGTTCGGGCGCGATGCTGGCGCTGTACATCACCATCCGGAGGTTGATGACGAGTACCGTCACGACGACCAGGGCGAGCGGCGCGCCGTCGCCGAACAGGCCGATGGCCGCGAGCTGGGAGGCCCCGGCGAAGACGACGACCGACAGGCCGACGGCGTCCAGCAGCGTCAGTCCCGCGTTGACGGCCGCAGCGCCCGCTACCAGCCCGAACGGGACGATGCCGACGATGATGGGCGCGACGGCTCGGACCCCGGCGAGGAACGCGTCGCGTGACGACTCGGTCACGCTCTGGGCTCCGGCGGGGGTCGCCACGTGTCTTCCGACTTCGCCGTCCCCTCAGGCCACCTGCAGCTCGGTCCCACACTCGTTGCAGTAGACGACCATCCCGTCCCCGTCGGGCTGGCGGACGCCGTGGCTGGTGATGCCGTCGCAGTCGCCGGCGCAGGGGGCGAACGACTCCAGGGCCTCCCACTCGTGCCGCGTGTCCGGCGCGGCGATGACGAGGCCGACCACCGTGTCGTCGGACCTGTTCCGGCCGCACTGGAACTGCCCCGGCGGGAAGCGGACGACCTCGCCGGCCTCGGCGACGACCTCCTCGGTGTCGGGGCGCTCGCTCGCGTGGCCCTCGGCGTGGTCCGCGTCGGGTTCCGGGCCCACGTCGAAGGTGGCGGTGCCCTCGAGGATGTAGAACAGTTCCTCCTGGTCGTGGTGGGTGTGGAGGCCGCCGGAGAACTGCTCGCCCGGTTCGAGTTCGTAGCGCACGATGGCCACGTCCTCGGCCTCGAGCGCTCCTGTCACGTCGCGGCGGTCGCTGTTGACGCCCATCGGGTGGGGCCACGTCTCGATGTCGGCGATGTCGATGTGGTTCATGTCGTGGCTCGCCCTGCGGGTGGTCGGCACGTAAGGCTGTTCGTGGGTGGTTGCCGGTGTGACCGACCGCTACGTTGTCGACGGGCCCGACGTTCTCGCGCTCTCTCGAGATGACAGCGAGGGGACGACGAGAACGCCGACGAAGCCCTCGCGCTCTCGACCGTCCGGGAGTCGCTTCGCTCGCCCAGCGACGTTCGCCTCGCTGTGCTCGGCTCACCTTCGAGTCCGCCAGGACCGGGTATCGGTCAGTCGGGCCCGTGAGCCTCACACCTCCCCAGCCGCCTGTGGTGCTCGCTTCGCTGCGCTCCTCGCCCCTCGCGTGCTTAGAGGCTGGCGGCGCCCGCCGCTGGTGCTCGCGGCATGAAACCGCTCGCGGAGGGCGGGCGCCGCCAGCCAGCGCGCGCCGGTGCGACTGACAGGCGTGCGCGACCCGCCACAATCCACGGGCCGGGAGCGGGTGGTTCGCCCCTTGCGGGCGAACCCGCGCGACCTGGGGAAGGGCAGGGGCTCCGCTCCGTGACACAACCGAATCCTGGCGGACTCGAAGGTGAGCCGAGCACAGCGAGGCGAACGTCGGCAGAGCGTGCTCTGCCGGAAGGCGAGCGGGCTCCGGGGCAGCTGACGACGCAAGCACCGCAACGAGCGAGCACCGCGAGCGAGTGAGGCGCGCAGCGAGTCAGGGACCCCGGAGCGCGCGAGGGCTTCGTAGGTGGTCTTCGAGGTTCGTTCGAATTAGCTGGCACTGCCGAATTCACTTCGAAATGCCGTTGTTCATCAGTATTAGCTAGTATAAGTATAAAATAGCGGGTATAGGTGGTAAAAGGGGCCGTTGACCACTATGTTCCGGACCACGAACAGTTACCACCCCGCCCCTCCACACGACTCCCATGACCGGGTTCTCATCGCGAGTCGAGCAGGTCTCCATCAGCGGCATCCGCGAGGTGTTCGAGGCGGCCGGCGAGGACGCCATCAACCTCGGACTCGGACAGCCCGATTTCCCGACGCCCGACCACGCCAAGCAGGCGGCGGTCGAGGCCATCGAGTCGGGCGAGAGCGACGCCTACACCTCCAACAAGGGCACCCTCGAACTCCGCGAGGCCATCGCCGCGAAGCACGCCCGCGACAACGACCTCGACGTGGACCCGGAGAACGTCATCGCCACCGCGGGCGGGAGCGAGGCGCTCCACATCGCGCTCGAGGCCCACGTCGACCAGGGCCAGGAGGTCCTGTTTCCGGACCCCGGCTTCGTCTCCTACGAGGCGCTCACGCACCTCGCCGGCGGCGAGCCCGTCCCCGTCGAACTCCGCGCGGACCTGACGATGGACCCGGCCGACGTGGAGGCCGCCATCACCGACGACACCGCGGCGTTCGTCGTCAACTCGCCCGCCAACCCGACCGGCGCGGTCCAGTCCACCGAGGACATGCGCGAGTTCGCGCGCATCGCCGACGAGCACGACCTGCTGTGTATCTCCGACGAGGTGTACGGCCGCATCGTCTTCGAGGGCGAGCACCGCTCGCCGCTGGAGTTCGCCGAGTCCGACAACGTCGTCGTGGTCGACGCCTGCTCGAAGACCTACTCGATGACGGGCTGGCGGCTCGGCTGGGTCACGGGGAGCCACGAGCGCATCGAGCGGATGCTCCGGGTCCACCAGTACTGTCAGGCCTGCGCGTCGGCCCCCTCGCAGTACGCGGCGGAGGCCGCGCTGTCCGGGCCACAGGACCCCGTCGAGGAGATGGTCGCCGCGTTCGAGGAGCGCCGCGACGTCGTGCTCGACGGACTCGAAGATATGGGGCTGGACGTGCCCACCCCGCAGGGCGCGTTCTACGCGATGCCCCGCGTCCCCGACGGGTGGGTCGACGAGGTCATCGACCGCGGCGTCGTGGTCGTCCCGGGCGAGGCGTTCGGGGAGAACGGCGCCGGCCACGCGCGCATCTCCTATGCGACGGACATGGAGACGCTGAAGGAGGCGCTGGCAATCATGGGCGAGGCGACGGCCGCGGTGCGGTAGCGCTTCGAGCCGGGCGGCCCCGCACCCCGCCCCGGGCCCGACCCGACCCCGCCCCGGGCCCGACCCCGACCCCGCCCCGGGCCCGACCCCGACCCCGGCCCGGCCCCACGAACTCGCTGCGCGAGCGAGCTGTCGGCACCACCGGATGCCGGCATCGCTGCACCGGGGGACCTACCGGGTCGCCCTGATTCCCACGAAGGAGCCCTCTCCGTACCCCGAGTCTATCGGTTCGGGGTCGTCGATCTCGCCGGGCCAGTGGTAGATGGTCTGGACGAACTCGAACGCCGAGAACCCCGCCGCCTTCATCGCCTCGACGAGTTCGTCGGTCGAGACGAACACGGCGTCCCGGTAGAACGGGTTCTCCGACTGCTTCTCCTGGTAGACCCGGCCGACGGGACTGTCCCTGTCGATGTAGCCGACGACGAGCGCGCCGTCTGGACGCAGTACCCGGCGGGCTTCAGCCAGGGTCCGGGCGATGTCGTCGACGAAACAGATGGTCGTCACCATCAGCGCCGTGTCGAACGTCCCGTCCCCGAAGGGCAACGATTCGGCGACGCCCCTGACGACGTCGACCCCTCGGTCGCGAGCCCGAGCCAGCATCTCGGCTGCCGGGTCGAGCCCCACCTGCATCCCGAGAGGCGCCGCGAACCGGGCACTGCCGACACCGATTTCGAGCCCGAATCCAGGCTGGGGGAGCAATCGCTCGAGCGCCTCGACCTCGGACCGATAGGCACTCTGGTGCGTGTCGAACCAGTCCTCGTACCGGTCGGTGTGGCGTTCGAAGGGTTCAGACTTCGGCATAGGGCCCGTTCACGTGGTGTCGGCTTACGAGTACTGGGTGTCGAGCGGGGAACACGGAGGTCCCGTTCCGGTCGACGCCGTCAGACTGACTCGGGTGCCCATGGTCCAGTTCACTACCTTTGTGAGTGCGGGGGGCGACCCACCCAGTGAGTGCATGAGTCGTTCCGAAGGCGGGACCCCGCCACCGGATGTCGTCGCGGGTACCGAGCGTGGACTCCGTACCGGTATCGCCGTCGTCCTGGTCCAGGGTGTCCGCCAGCGGGACCCGGGGGCAGTCGTGAATGCCCTCGTCGCCATCTGGGTGACGTACCTCCCGGCCGTGCTGGAACGGCGACTCAGCGTCGAGTTCCGGCCGTGGCAGCGGCTCTACGTGGCGGTGGCGATGCTGCTGCACGCCGTGGGGATGCTCGGGCCGTACGACGACGTCTGGTGGTGGGACCACCTCACCCACCTGCAGTCGGCGACGCTCGTGGGTGGCGCCATTCACGTGGTCTCGCGGCGGTCGGACGTGGACCCGCGGCCGCGGGTGCTCGCTGGTGTCGCCATCATGGGCGTCTGCTGGGAACTGCTGGAGTACGCCGTCCACGTCGCCTCACGCCGGGTCGGGCTGGAACCGATACTCGTCTCCTACGGCAAACGCGACACGCTTCTGGACCTCGTGTTCAATCTCCTCGGCGCGGTCATCGTCCTCGCGGTCGGCGACACCGCGCTCGAGAACCTCGTTCGACGCGGTGAGGAGTGAGTGGCTCCAGAGCGCGCATCGCGTGAACCGCTGCCGAGGGAACAGCACTGTCCGTCAGGCTAAAGCCCCAGCCCTCCCGAAAGTGGTCCAATGACCGCACAGACCGCGCAATCGCGCGACCTCGCGACCGTCATCGGGCTGGAGGTCCACGTCCAGCTCGAGACGGACACGAAGATCTTCTGCGGGTGTTCGACCGACCCCGCCGAGGACGAGGCACCCAACACCCGGACGTGTCCGGTCTGTCTGGGGCTGCCGGGCGCGCTGCCCGTGCTGAACGAGGGCGCGGTGGAGGCCGCCGTCAAGATCGGCAAGGCCATCGACGCCTCGATTCCCGAGGAGACCCGGTTCCACCGGAAGAACTACTACTACCCCGACCTGCCGAAGAACTTCCAGATAACGCAGTACGACGCGCCCGTCTGCCAGGACGGGACCCTGGAGTTCTCCGTCGAGGGCGAGGACCGCTCGGTGAACATCCGCCGGGCGCATCTGGAGGAGGACCCCGGCAGCCTCCAGCACGTCGGGGGCGGCATCGACACCGCCGACTACACGCTCGTCGACTACAACCGCGCGGGCACGCCGCTGATGGAGATCGTCACGGAGCCGGACTTCCGGTCGCCGGGGGAGGTCCGGGCGTTCCTCGCGAAACTGGAGGAGGTCCTCGAGTACCTCGGCGTGTTCGACGCGACCCGCGACGGCTCCCTGCGTGTCGACGCCAACCTCTCGATGGTCGACGCCGACGAGGTGGCCGAGGACGGGGCCATCGACGAGGCCACGCTGGAGGACGCGAACCGCACCGAGGTCAAGAACATCTCCAGCCACAAGGGCGCGGAGAAGGCGCTGGCCTACGAGCAGTCTCGACAGAAGAACGCCATCCAGCGCGGCGCCGACGTCGAACAGGAGACGCGCCACTGGGACGAGTCGAAGGGCGTCACCCTCTCGATGCGGACCAAGGAGGAGGAGAAGGACTACCGCTACTTCCGCGAGGCCGACCTCCCGCCGCTTCGCGTGCAGGACTGGAAGGAGCGCATCGCCATCCCGGAACTCCCGGCCGCCCGCCGCGAGCGGTTCCGCGAGGAGTACGGGCTCTCGCGGGAGGCCGCCGACAAGCTGACCAGCACGAAGCAGGTGGCGGACTTCTTCGAGGAGGTCGCCGAGGCGTTCGACCCGGACCTCGCGGCCACGTGGGTCGCCGACGAGCTGCTGGGCGAGCTGAACTACCGCGACATGCACGTCACGGATGTCGAGGACCGTCTCGGCGAGGTCAAGCGACTCGTCGAGCTCGTCGCGACCGACGAGATAACCGCGAAGAACGCCCGTGAGGCCGTTCTACGTGGGATGCTCGACGACGGAGACGCCCCCGACGACATCGTCGAGCGCGAGGGGCTGGGCAAGACCGGCGACGACGAGGTGGCCGCTGCGGTCCGCGAGGCTATCGACGAGAACCCCGATGCCGTCGAGGACTACCACGCTGGCGAGGGCGGCGCGCTCAACTTCCTCGTCGGGCAGGTGATGCAGTCGACGGGCGGGAGCGCGGACCCCGGGACGGTCAACGAGCTGCTGCGCGAGCAGCTGGACGCCGAGAACTGACTGGTTCGTCACGCTCCGGACGACTCCGTCTCCCGGCCCATCACCCAGCCCCCTGGTGCGCTCCGAGGTATCGGAGCCGTCCTGCCGGGGTGGCAGAACTGGCACCGATGGGCAGAAATTGCGGCTGTCGGTAGCCGTTCTCGGTAGAGAAGTTGCAATCTGGAATCCGAATCCGTTCCTCGATGCCTACATGGGTACATTCACTCAACGAGAACGAACGTTCAGGGAATCTCCTGGCAGATTCCCGGCAGGGGTATCCTCAAAGCTTAAACGCGCGGGGCGGCAACCACCGACAATGTCCGAACTGCTGTCCTCCGACTCGGACACTCCGTCGGGGGATATCGCGGACGAGTCGGCAGAGCCCGAGGGCGAGGGGGACCTCCAGACGCTCTGGCTCGACTCCGAGGAGGCCGGGGACCTGCTCTCGTCGCTGGCGTCCGACACCGCCCGGTCGGTGCTCACGGCGCTCCACGACGAGCCCGCGACCGCCTCCGAGGTCGCAGACGAGGTGGACACGTCGCTCCAGAACGCCCGACACCACCTGAACAGTCTCCAGGACGCGGACCTCGTCGAGGTGACCGAGACACGCTACTCCTCGAAGGGCCGCGAGATGAACGTCTACGCGCCCGCACGCGACCCGACGGTGGTCTTCGTCGGCTCGCGTGAACACGACGGTGGGCTGCTCGACTCCCTCCGCAGCATCCTCCCCGCAGTGGTGGTGCTGGCGGTCGCGAGTCTGCTGGTCCAGTGGCTGGTCGTCCCCAGCATCGGCACGGCCGCGAGTGGTGACCTCCCGCGCATCGGCGAGAGCCTCGGTGGCGCCGGTCCGCTCGCTCTTCCGGTCGGCCTCGTCTTCCTGGCCGGCGGTCTCCTCGCGCTGGGACTGGTCCTCGCGGTGTCCCGGTGGCAGGCCACCACATAGGCGGGCGAACGTTCTTGATACGCCCTCCGGAATCCCGCACGAGCGCGAACAATGAACCGACAGACCGGCCTCAGACTGCTGCTCGCCGCGGCGTTACTGACCACGCCGCTCCTGCCGGTCTTCACCGTCGACCTCGGCCCCGCCGAACGGACGGCGTTCGGGGACAGCAACAGGGCCGTCGAGGAGCTCGAGCGGCTGTTCCGCGGCGGGGCGTCCGAGCCCGAGTCCGTGGACCGAGAGGTGCTGGTGACGGTGAAACTCCACAAGACGGGGACGCTTTCGGATGCCGGGCTCGACGTGCAGCGCCGGTTCGTCAGACAGGGAGCTCACCACGTCGAGGGATACGTCCCACTGTCGGCGGTCCGGGACCTCTCGTCGGACCCGGCGGTCCAGGCTGTCCGGCTGCGTGCCAGCCGTGACCACGGCGGTCGCGTCGCGGCCGGCGTCGACCGCATCGGTGCGACCGCCCTCCACGAACGGGGGCTGACGGGCGAGAACGTGACCGTCGGCATCATCGACGGCGGGTTCCGCGTCTCCGACCCCGAACTCGCGGGGCACGTCGCGGCCTACCGCTCGTTCGGCTCGCCCGGTGACGCCGACCACGGGACGGCCGTCGCCAGTGTCGTCGCCGATACGGCCCCGGACGCCGACCTCCACGTCGCAGCCGTCGGGGACGCGACCTCCGCGGCGGAGTACCGCGAGGCGGTGGCGTGGCTCCGCGATTCGGGCGCCGATGTCATCGTGGACTCGGGGAGCTACTTCGGGAACGCCGGGGCCGACACGGATGCGCTGTCTGCGGTCGCTCGCAACGCCTCCCGGGATGCCGTCTTCGTCACCTCGGCGGGCAACTACGCCCGGCGACACTGGGCGGGCACCCACGAGCCGAACGACCGCCGCTGGGTCACGTTCAGACCGGGTGCCGAGGGGAACGCACTGGCCGACGGCGAGGTGTTCGCCGGCCGGGTCCGGGCCAGCCTGGAGTGGTCACCGACCGGTGCGAACGCGACTGCCGATGCGTACGAACTCTACCTGTTCCGGCGGGGCGTGGGCGGACAGCGCCTCGTCGCCTCGTCGGGGGGCGGTGGGAACGGTACGGCCTACCTCGACGCCACGGTCCCTCGTGGGCACTACTACCTCGCCATCGAGGCCGAGAACGTCTCCCGGGCGCACGAACTGGAGCTGTTCACCACCCGTGACCTGACCTACCGGACGGCCGCGGGGAGCCTCGCCACCCCCGCGACCGCGCCCGGTGTCCTCGGCGTCGGGGTGTACGATTACGAGGCCGAACAGGTGGCCGACTTCAGCTCCCGCGGCCCGGTCGGCAACCGGACCGGCGTGGGGATGGTCGCGCCGGACACGGTCGCCGCCCCGGGGACCGACGCGTCGGCCGGTACGTCCTTCGCGGCTCCGTACGTCGCGGGGACCGCCGCGCTCATCGCCCAGGCCAACCCGAACGCCACGGCGGCCGATATCCGGGCGGCGCTCACCGACAGCGCCCGTGACGTCGCGGCTCCCGGGCCGGACGCCGCCGCCGGTGCCGGCCTGCTCGATGCACGGGCCGCCGCGACACTGGCGTCGGCACGTCTCGGAACGGCCAGCCCGAACGCGGTCACCGCCGAGGACGTGACCGTCGCTGACGGGTCCGCGGAGACGCCAGCCTCACACGAGACGCCTTCGTCTGACGAGGGTGGCCTCGGGGACCCGTCGGTCATCGAGACCCCTGCGCCCGTGGCCCGTTCGTAGTCCCGGCTCGCGGTCGGCGCTGCCTGGTGTCGAGAGTCGGTACTGCTGGCGCCGATTCCGGCCCGTTCAGTTCGACTCCCGCGGTTCCTCGTCCGTGTCCGGCCGCTCGAGCGTCAGGCTACCGAACGTGCCGTCCGGCCGCTCGATATCGGGGTCACCACGGAGTAACAGTCCCATGACGACGAGTCCGGCCGCCTCGAGCGTGACCGAGACGATGCCGAGCAGCGTCCGGCCGGAGCCGGGGGTTCCGGAGCCGGCGTCCCCGAGCGTCGCCAGCAGCGGCTCGACGTAGTGCGAGAAGAGCGTGGCCAGCACGCCGCCGTGGGTGTGGGTCGTCTCGGTCGGCCCACCGCCGGTCAGCGCGAACCCGTGGTCGAGGACGGTGTGCCAGGCGAGCCAGCCGACGAGATACGCTGCCAGTATCGCCGCTCCGAGGAGATACGCCCGTCGGAGATCGAGCCGGCCACGCGCGGTCGCGAACAGCCCGACGAGGATGGCGCTCCCCGAGAGCGTGAACAGGAGGGTTCGCGGACGCTCGAAGACGAACTCCGTGAGGTAGGTCACGAGCAGGCCGTTGACGAGGATGTCGACGAACCCCGTCACTCCGACCACGAGGTGGACGACCGCGACCGCGCCGACGAGCTGGACCGCCAGGAAGCGGAGCTTCCGGGCCTCCGACGGCGACAGGTCCCGTCCCAGCGAGGCCAGTTCCATGCCCGTCCTCGGGGATGCGTGCACAAGAGCGGCGCGGTCGGCGCGCGGCCGAGCGCTCACCGGTCGTCCGTGGCCCGCGGCTCAGGCGTCGATGTGGATGTCGAACCGGGCGCCGCCGGCCGCGCTCTCGTCGACGGTGACCTCCCAGCCGTGTGCCTCCGCGACCGTCCGCACGATGGCCAGCCCGAAGCCGGTGCCCGTCTCGGTGGAGTAGCCCCGCTCGAACACGTCGTCGCGCTCGGACTCGGGAATCCCGGGGCCATTGTCCAGCACCGCAAAGCCCGTCTCGGTCCCCCGGACCACGACCTCGAGCTGGTCGTCGCCACCGTCCGTCGTCGTGTTCCCGTCCGCGGCGGACGCCGCCGTCTCCGTGCCGTGTTCGACGGCGTCGTCGGCCGGCGGCCGACTGCCCGTGGAGCCGTGCTCCACGGCGTTCTCCAGCAGGTTCGCGAGGAGCTGTTCCAGCCGTGTCGGGTCGGCCTCGACGGTCCCGGGGTCCTCGACCGCCAGCGTCGCGCCCGTCGTGTCGAGGGTTCCCCAGATATCCCGGACGGCGACCGACAGCGCCACCGGCTCGCGGTCCCCGACCGTGTCGCCCTGCTTGGCCAGCGTGAGCAGGTCGTCGGTCATCGTCGTCATCCGGTCGGTCGCCTCGGAGATGGCCTCGAGCTGTGGCAGCAGGTCCTCGCCGCTCGCCCCCTCGTCGGCCAGCTCGCGGGCCAGCGCGATGTGGCCGCTCACGACGTTGAGTGGGTTCTTGAGGTCGTGGCTGACGATCTCGGCGAACGCCTCCAGCTGCTCGTTCTTCTGCTCCAGTTCCCGCTCGCGGGCCCGGCGCTCCGAGATGTCGTGGACGACGCCGACGGTGCCCGCGAACGACTCGCCCGGGCCGGTCGGCTGGAGCGTGAGCGTCAGTTCCCGCGGGACCACCTCCCCGCTCGCGCGCTCTGCCTGCACCTCGATGGTGACCGAATCCGCCTCGCCGTCGAGCAGCGAGCGGATGGCTGTCTCCGTCCGCTCCAGCCCCGCTTCGGTCATCACCTCGCTCGCGACCCGGCCCTGTAGCTCCTCGCGACTGTACCCGCTCAGCTCCACCATCCGCTCGTTGAACATCTCGAAGCGCCCCTCGGCGTCGAGCGCGTAGACGCCGTCGCCCATCGCCTCGACCAGCTGCCGGTAGCGCTCCAGCTTCTGCTGGCGCTCCCGGTGTTCGGTCACGTCCTGGACGACGACCTGCACCGCCCGCTCCCCGCCGTGCTCGATGGCGCTCCCGGCCACGAGCGCCTGTTTCACGTTCCCGTCGGCGTCGACGTACTGCTCCTCGATGGACTCGGTCGTGGTCTCATCGTTGAGGAGCCGCCCGACCCGTTCGCGGGCGACCGCGCGGTCGTCGGTCTCCAGGTACTGGAGCGGGTCGTCCCCGACCAGCTCCTTGGGGTCGTCGACGGCGAGGAACTCGGCGGCCGCCCGGTTGGCGAAGACGATTTCGTCGCCGTGGTGCACGGCGATGGGGACCGGCGCGGTCTCGACGAGCCGCCGGTAGCGCTCCTCGCTCCGCTCCAGGCGCTGCTCCGTGCGGTACTTGTCGACGACCGTCGCGACCCGCTCGGCCAGCACCTCGTACTCGCTGGTGTCGGTCGGTTTCCGGAAGTAGTCGGTCGCCCCCGCGGAGAACGCCTCGCTGGCGATCTCCTCGCTCCCCTTGCCCGTGAACAGGATGAACGGCAGTTCGGGGGCGAACCCCCGGAGCTCAGCCAGCAGGTCGAGCCCGGTCAGCCCGGGCATGTCGTAGTCACAGAGCACGCAGTCGAACGACCCCTCGGCCAGCCGTTCGAGCGCCCGCTCGGGGTCGGTCTCCGCGGTCACGTCGATAGCGGAGTTGCACCGCTCGATGTGCGGCTTCGCGATGTCCGCGAAGGCCGCGTCGTCGTCGACGTGAAGCAACCGTATCTCGCTCGTCTTCCCATCGGTCGCCAGCGGTCCACCCCCGTGCTCTGCCATTGTCGCTTCTCCCGAAGTGTGGTTGCGTCGGTAATGAATGTTGGTTCGGACCCACGCGGCATCGGGCCCCATCGCCTTCGAGTGAGTGTGGCGTGTGGCTCTCACGTGCGTTCGAGCCGGCGAGTGCGGGGGAAGGGATTCGAACCGGAGGAAGAGGTGCTCGCTCCCGGTGGTCGCTGCGCGCGACTTCCAGGGTTCGAATCCTACGGTCCGCACTCACGACTCGCCGGCGCTCGTCGGAGTGCGGGGGAAGGGATTCGAACCCTCGAACCACTACTGGAGCGGATCTTAAGTCCGCCGCCTTTGTCCGGACTCGGCCACCCCCGCGCGTGCCTCAGTCGGCGGGGGCGCGGTTTGTCGGTTTCGGTCCCCGCGCTCTCCCGGATAGGCTCTGCTTTCTATCGAATATCTGGCATGAATGAGGCATTATCTCCCAAAGTCCGCTGGTTGTTATATGTCGGTGAGATTATGGTAGAACGCTACCAATCCACCGAGAGCGTCCCGTCCCCGTGCGGGTCGGGAGCGATCTCCTCGTTGGTCCGGCGGTCGACCACGTGGATGACGCCGCGGTCCTTCTTCGCGGGGCAGACCTCGGCCGCCCGGATGTTGTGGTCGAGTTCCGACTCGTCGAAGAAGTACGTCTCGGGCTGTCCAAGCCCGGATTTCAGGTCCATCTCCCAGTTCGCGGAGACCTCGGCGCACTTGCCGGCCGCGATGCACTTGTTCGCCTCGAAGATTATCTTGTACGGCTTCTCCTCGACTGCCGGGGCGTCGGTCTCCCCGATCTCGGCCGGGTCGACCGGCTCGTCCGCGTCGCTCATACACCCGGGTTCGGTGCGCGTCCGTTAAGCGGTGTCGGTGGTCCGCCAGCCGAGCCGGGGGCTACGCAGGCCACGAGCGGCGTGTCCCCACCTCCCCCGGTCGGTCGGGAGCGCCCGCATCGCACCGGCTACGGCGTACCCTGAACGAACGCCCACCCCAGTCCGATGGCGGTGCCGAGGAACAGCACCGCCAGGATGGCGAGGTAGACGAGTTTCCGTTTGAATCTCTCCCGCGCGGTCGACCCCATGGGAACCGCTTCATTCCACGCCCACAAAAGTTGCTAGCAAGTTTCATCTCGCTGTCGAGTGACATAACGGCCTCGTCGATGCGACTCGACGAGCGACCACGCTGAGGACGGATTCCGCTCGTGTCCGGCGGACAGCGCCGCTGCTGGCGGTGTAGAGTCATGGCAGCACTACGGCGACGCCCGGTTCGGACCACTGCGGTCGTCGAAAGGCGGGTGACGCCGGTTACTGCACACGAGTTGGTACGTACGACCGGGTGATAAGTGGTCCGGGACGGCGCTCCGGGGGTATTCCGCCGCCCGAGCGCTGTCCACGTCCGGCTACGGGAGGTATCGGACGCTGAGGACGCCCTCCTCGTCGTCCAGCCGCAACTCGACCCGGCGGGCGCCGGCACGGGCGGCGACGGTTCGGGTGGCCTCGTCGCCGGCCACCTCCGCGGCCGCGTCCGCGACGCTTCCCGGGTCCAGCGTCAGTACGTGGAGCTCGCCCTCCCCGGCACGCTCCCGGCGGGTCACCTCGCCGACGGGCTGGTCGGCGGCGATATCGTAGGCCAGTTCGGTCGGCGGTTCGGGACTGCGCTCGATGCTGAGCGCGCGCTGCGAGGCCACCTCGACGACCTGCCAGGTCACCTCCATCGGCGGCTCGGGCGCGAGCGTCGCCTCGACCACGTCGTCCTCGGCCAGGTCCGGGTTCGACGCGAGCGTGTGGACCTGCCCGCCGTCGACGGCTTTCAGGACGGCGCTGTCCTCGTCGGCGTGCGTGACCACGAACTGGCCGCACTCGGCGTCCGCGGGACCATCGGTCCCGGCCGGCGCCTCGTCGTCCCCGTCGGTCGTCGGCTCGTCGTTCATATCGGGGACTGGCGCTCGCGACTGTTCACCGTTTCGTGCTCGGCTGGCGGCCCGGTCTACACCCCCAGTGCGAGGGCCCCCGGCGTTGTCGGGCGTAGCTCGACTGTTTGACGGACGAGTCCCTCTCCGTTCACGCCGGGGAGGATGTCATAGTCGTAACCGGACCGTCTCGACGAACGCGGTGGCGTCCTCGTCGTCGGGGAGCCGCCAGTCGTTCGTGGCCTCAAGCCCCGCGGTCCCCTGGAACTGGTAGTACGGCTGGGTCGACTCGGTCCAGCGGTAGAACCCGTACACCGCGAGGGCGGCGAAGGCGGCGGCGACGGCGGATGCCGGGGCGACGGAGACGGCCGTGACGCCCATCAGGAGCGCGGGGACCAGCGTGGCCAGCAGGACCGCCGAGAGCGCGGCGACCAGGTAGCGGGTGTCGCGCCCGGCGACGCGGCCGACGCGCTCGATATCGTCGTACGAGAGGGTCTCCGGGTCCGCGTCCGTCGTCGCTGCCGGCACGCGGAGCACGCGCCGGTCCGTACAGCACCACACCCAGTCCCCGTCGTAGCGGGCGTGGACGGCCTCGTCGCCACGGAGGTGACGCTCTATCGGCACGGGGGGAGTGACTCGGCCCGGTCGCATAAATCCGTTCAACGGGTCGCGCCCGGCGCGGTCAGTCCTCGGCCGCCCGTTTTCGGAGATATCGCAGGACGCCGGCCACGTCCCGGTAGGCGGTGGGGGTCTGCCACCGCTCGCCCAGCGCGCCCAGAATCCCGCTGACCCCGTCGTGGTCGGTCCGGAGCGCGTCGATGCGGTCGACGTACTCGGGCAGCACCTCGGCGTAGCGTGCGAGTTCGTCGTCCGCGGCCCCGTGTTCGCCGGGGCCGAAGTGGCCGTAGCAGTTGACGACCGGGTCCAGCGCCCGTAGCCGTTCGACCGTCTCGAGGTTCGCCTCCAGGTCGAACGACGGCGGCGGGGTGGTCGGCAGCACGCGGCCGTCGTAGTACATCCCCGCGGCGTCGAGCGAGAACAGCGCCCCCGAGGTGCGGTCGAGGGCGGCGTAGTGGTGGGGGGCGTGCCCCGGCGCGTCGACGAACTCGATGCTGCGGTCGTCGAGGGCTAGCGTCTCGCCGCCCGAGACCGACACACACCGGTCGCCGGGGACGACCTCCGGGTCGCCGTACGCATCGGGCATCCCCATCGCCGTCTCGGTGCTCTCTTTCAGTCGCGTCAGTCGCTCCGCGTCGGTCAGGTACGGTTCCCCCCGTTCGTGGACGTAGATGGTCGCGTTCGGGCAGGTCCGTGCGAGGTCGCCTGCGCCACCCGCGTGGTCGAGGTGGACGTGCGTGACGAGAATCGCTTCCACGGCCGTCGGGTCGATGTCGAGGTCGGCCATCGCCGCTCGGATGCGGTCGGTCGTGTCCGCGGCCCCACAGTCGATTACGACCGGCGCCTCCCCGGCCACGAGGTACGAGGAGAGCGCGGTCGGTTCGCCGTGCAACAGGTGGTCGACGGCGTACGTGTCCGGACAGCCCGGGACCGCGATGGGCCCGGGGGCGTCGTCCGTGGTCGTCGCAGCGTCACCGGTATCCCGCTCTGCCATACCCGGCGTACGGGAGACCGGGACTTGATACCCTCGGCGGGCGGAGGGCCGGGCGTGCTTCCGCCGCTGGCCGTGGACATCGACGGGACGCTGACCGACGACGAACGGGCGCTCGACCCCCGGATACTGCCCCCACTCCGGGAGTGGGCCGCCGAGGCCCCAGTCGTCGTCGCGACGGGGAAGGCACTCCCGTACCCCGTCGCACTCTGTGAGTTCCTGGGCGTGCCCAAACGCGTCGTCGCGGAGAACGGCGGCGCCGTCTACGTCGACCACGAGCGGGAGGGCGACGGCGAGCTGCGGTTCACGGGCGACCGCGAGGCCGCCGCGGCCGTCGCCCGCGAGTACGAGGCCGAGGGGTACGACGTGGGCTGGGGGCCGACGGACTTCGTCAACCGCTGGCGGGAGACGGAGTTCGCCGTCGCGCACGACTCCCCGCTGGAGCCGCTGGAGCGCATCGCCGACGACCACGGGATGCACGTCTTCGACACCGGCTTCGCCTACCACGTCACCTCTCCCGACGTGGACAAGGGACGGGGACTGGGAGCCGCCGCGGCCGCCCTCGACCTCGAGCCGGACGCGTTCGTCGCGGTCGGTGATTCGGAGAACGACGCCGCGATGCTGGCGCTCGCCGGCCGCTCGTTCGCGGTCGCCAACGCCGACACCGCGGCCCGTGCCGCTGCCGACACGGTCTGTGAGGGTTCGTACGGCGACGGCTTCCTCGAGGCCATCGAGACGGTCCGCGAGTCGTTCACCGAGTGAGGCGTTCGCGGGGTGTCGACCGGGTGCGCGTTCGACGGGGGGTCTCGCACGGCGCGTTCCCCGTCAGCGGCGCGCTGGTTGGTGAAATCGGTCTTTTATCGTGCGCCAGGTATAACGCCCCGGCGGCGCTCGCCCCGAGCGTACGGTCCCCAGCCTCGGGGTGAGGTATCTCGACCGCCCTCCACGCGTCGGGTTCCCACACCGTGTCCACGCCTCCCCCGTCAGCAGCGGTGTGAGCGACAGCAACGAACATGTCCGAGACAGACGACCGACTCTCCAGACGGCGATTCCTGCAGGCGACCGGCGGTGCCGCAGCGGCGGCGACGGTCGCCGGGTGTAGTTTGAACGACGACGGCGGTGACGGCACCGGCGGCGATGCCACGCCGACGATGTTCGAGACGGGTACCGAGCCCAGTGACGGTGATACGGGTGGCACCCTCCAGCTCATCAACGACACCATCACCACCTTCGACCCCATCGCGGCGACGGACACGGCCAGCGGCCGTGTCATCCGGCAGCTGTTCGAGGGACTGACGAAGTACCCCAACGGCGAGCAGAAGCCGGTGAACCAGCTCGCGACGAACATCGAGGTGAGCGAGGACTTCACCACCTACACCGTCTCCATCGCGGAGGAGGTGACCTTCCACGACGGGTCGGAGCTGACTGCCCAGGACATCATCTACTCGTGGGAGCGGCTGGCCCAGTCCGAGAACTCCAATCGGCAGTACTTCATCCTCGACAGCCTCGGCGTCGCACACGAGACCCAGGACGGGAGCTACGTGCCCGGGAGCATCGAGGTGGCGGCGACCGGTGACCACGAACTCGAGATCCAGCTCGCCGAGCCGTTCCACGACTCGCTGCAGATGCTGGCCTACTCCTCGTTCGCGGTCGCTCCCGAGGGAATCGTCGGGGATATCGAGGGGTACGAGGGCGAGATGAGCCAGTCCGAGTTCGCCACCGCCAACCCCATCGGCACCGGGCCGTTCCAGTTCGTCGAGTGGACGGAGGGCGACCACGCCGAGGTCGAGGCCTACGGCGACTACCATCGTGATGGGCTCCCCTACCTCGACGGCATCTACTGGGCCGTCATCGAGGAGGACCAGCCTCGCTACACCTACTCGACCAACAAGAACACCAACATCCTCGAGATTCCGACCTCGAAGTACAGCCGGGACAAGGTGACGGTCGTCGAGGAGACGGATTCCGGCCAGGAGCTCGGGTTCTACGGTCCACTGGACTCCGGCGAGGCCTCCGGTGAGAACGTCCGCTACGTCCGGTCGCCGACGCTGACGACCTACTACATCGCGTTCAACGCCAAGCAGACGCCCAAGCCGGTCCGGCAGGCCGCTGCCTACGCCCTCAACCGCGAGGATGTCGTCGAGAGCGTGTTCAAGAACCGCTACCAGCCGGGGTACAACCTGACGCCGCCGGGCATCTACCCGGGCGGCGCGAGCGCCTACAACAGCGACGTCGAGGAGAACTACCCGTACGGTATCGGCGAGACCCGTATCGACGACGCCAAGCAGGTCATGGAGGACGCCGGCTACGGCGAGGACGACCGGTTCGACCTGACCATCAACGCGTACAACTCGGGGGCGTTCCAGCAGCTCGCCAACGGGCTGCGCGACAAGCTCTCCTCGGCGTACATCAACATCACCGTGGAGCCGACGGACTTCTCGACCATCATCGAGAAGGGAAACCAGGGGACACTCCAGTGTTACACGCTGGGGTGGCTGGCCGACTGGCCCGCGCCGGACAACTTCCTCCAGCTGATGGCGCCGGCACTCACCGACGTCGACGAGCTGGGGTCGGCCGCGACGACCTACACGGACTGGGACGACGCCGACACCCAGGCCAGCGAGGACGCACAGGCCGCCTGGGAGAAGATACAGACCAATCAGGGCCCCACCGAGGAGGCTCAGCAGGCCCGCGACGAGGCCGCCGTGACGATGGAGCAGGCCAACTGGGAGGACGTCATCCTTCTGAACGTCGCCCATGCCGCCGACGAGCGGTTCTGGTACCCGAACACGCACGTCGCGCCGTTCGGCGCGATGGGGTCGTCGCGACAGGTCCACGACACCACCTGGAAGGACGGCGGCGGCGAGTAGGCGCCCGCCCGCCCGAGACGGCGCTGCCACCGAGGCCCCCGCCGGCGCGCTCGCCCAGCCACAGCACGTCGATTCACCGTGTCAGGCGCGTCGCTGCCCGCGACGCGTCACTTCCGCTTCCGACCGCTCCCGCCCAGCGGCGCCTACATCATACGGGACTTCTCGCTCACGTCGAACCGGTGGAGTTCGACGTCGCCGGCGACGAACTCCGGAATGTGGCCCTGGAACGCCTCGAAGTGGTCGCTCCCCATGTGTGACTGGACGGCATCGTCGTCCTCGTACTGCTCGAAGATGCGTAGCGTCGTATCGTCCTCCACGTCGAGCGCGACGCGGTAGTCGATGACGCCGTCCTCCTCGCGGGACTGCTGGGCCAGTTCGGTGGCGGCCTCGATGGCGGTGTCGCGGCTGTCGGGGTCGATAGGGATGCTCGCGTTGAGTACGATCATGCGGCTATCGGGTCGACTGGGGCGACCAAAAAGCTACCCCGCGCGGACACACGCCACGAACCGCGGCGTCAGTCGCTGATGCCCTGTTCGTCGCTCTCGACGGGTGGTGCGGACCGCGCTGCGACGCCGGTCTGCTCGCCGGCCTCGTGTGGCGCGCCCGCCCGTCGGATATGCTCGGCCTCGAAGTGCGCCACGGACGCCTCGTAGCGCGACCGCTCGGCGGACACCTGGATGTCGGTCCCACAGTACTGGCAGGTGATCGACTCGCCGGCGGTGTCGCCCATGCCAGTCTCCATCATGTGGACTCGCAAAGGGATGGTGCCGGTACGCCCCGGGGGTATTTATGCAGCGTCAGACGCCTGTGGAACGATGCTGTGTCCGACCGTCTCGGGGGTTCGCGGGTCCGTTCCCGTGTCCCGGTTCCCTGTCAGTTCCCCGCGTCCCGGTCCCCTTCCGTTCGGGAGTGCGACCCGGCGGCGAGCTCACCGCTCGCCCGCCCGCGGGACACAGCGGGCCGGTTCCGGATGTGCTCGGTCTCGAAGTGCGACGTGAACACCTCGAAGCGGCTTCGCTCGGCGGGAACGTCGACGGCGGTGCCGCAGTAGTGACACGGGACCGTCTCGCCAGCACTGTCTCCCATGATACTCCGTACCGAGCACCAGGGCAAAGGGGTACTGCCGGTGCCGTCCGGGTGTATTTACGATGAACTCACGGTGTGGAAGGATAGACCGTTCCGGCGTCGGCAGCCCACCCTTCCCGATGCCCCCGTGGTGGCCGGCAGCGGCGGCGATGGAACGGCACTGTGCCCGGTGGTCGGGCGGGGCCCCAGTGTTACGCGGGCCTACGCCAGTTTTTATATCGACAGCGGGCGTCGTCGTGGACGACGGGACCAGGTCCCGGTATCATCGATGGTTTCCTCCGATTCGCCCTTCTCCCTTCCCGACACCGTGCTCCAGCGGGCCTCCGTCGCGGGGCTCGGCTTCCTGCTGTTGTGCCTCTCGCTGGCCAACATCGCCGTGAGCTCGGCGCCGTTCTGGCTCCGGCTGGTCGAATCCGGGCTTCCGGTCGGGCTGTCGCTGTTCTTCCTCGCCTTCGGCGTCGTGCTCTGGGAGCGCGGCACCGACCCCGAGGATATGCTCCTCATCAGCGCGTGGGGGTTCAGCGGCGCCGTCGTGACGGGGGCGCTCGCGGTCTGGCTACTCGCGGTACTCACGTTCCAGCGCGAGAGCGTCACGGACCCCATCTTCATGGTCGCTTCCTCGGCGACCGTCGGTGCCACGTTCGGCGGCGCCGCGGGCTACTACCACGCCCAGCTCCAGCAGACGACCGCCGAACTCCGCCAGCGCAACGTCCGTCTCGACGAGTTCGCCTCCATCGTCAGCCACGACCTCCGCAATCCGCTCGGGGTCGCCAGCGGCGGCCTCCAGCTCGCGAAGGAGACCGGCGACGAGGCGGACTTCGAGCGCGTCGAGCAGGCCCACCGGCGGATGGATCAGATGATCGGTGAACTCCTCACACTCTCCCAGGAGGGACGCGACGTGACCGATCTCAAGCCGGTCTCGCTGGAGCGGACGGTCGAACGGGCCCGCAACACGGTCGACGCCGACCTCGGGGTGGTCGTTACCGACGAGACGAAGCTCCGTGCCGACCCCGAGCGCCTCACGGCCCTCTTCGAGAACCTGCTCCGAAATGCCCACGAGCATGCCGGCCCCGACCCGACGGTCACGGTCGGCGCGCTCCCCGGGGACGAGGGCTTCTACGTGGCCGATGACGGCCCCGGCATCCCGCCCGACGAACGCGACGAGGTGTTCAATCAGGGGTACACGACCGCCTCCGGCGGAACCGGTATCGGTCTCGCCATCGTCCGGCGCATCGCCGACGCCCACGGCTGGCAGGTGGCAGTGACCGAGAGCGAGGACGGCGGGGCGCGGTTCGAGTTCCGCGTCTGAGAACGATTCCTCCGACGCGACGCTGTTCCGTCGACGTTAGCCCACGCGTCAGTCGGCGTTCGAGTCCGAGCGCCCCGGTGGCGTCAGGTCGCGGCCGAACTCGTCGACGGCCTCGAACTCTCCGGTCAGGTCGTCGTCGAGCTGCCGTTCCGCGGCCCGGTTCTCCAGCGGACCGGGCTCGTGGGCGACCGTCTCCCAGCCGGGCTTCACCTTCACGCTCTCTGCGGGCGCCCCGACCGCGATGTGGTGGTCGGGCACGTCCCCCCGGACCATCGCGCCCGCCCCCACCATCGCGTTCGTCCCGACGCGACAGCCGGCGTTCACCATCGAGTCGTAGCCCAGCCGCGCGTCGTCGTCGACCACCGTCCGGTAGTTGGTCACGTCGGACTGGTCGACCACGTCGTGGCTGTGGGTATGGAGGTGGCTGCGGTCCGCGATGGAGACCCGGTCGCCGATGACCAGTTCTCCGCGGTCGTCCAGCAGCACGTCGTTGTGGACGACCACGTTGTCCCCCATCACGATGTTGTGGCCGCACTGGATCTTGATGCCGCCGAACAGCCGGACGTCCTCGCCGACCTCCGCGAACAGGTGCGAGGCCAGCAGCCGGCGGAACGGCAGCGCGAACGCGATGTTGTTCGCCAGCGGGGACCCGTCGAAGCCGCGCCAGAGGTAGTTCAGGTACTTCGCCTCCCGGAGTTCCTGGAGCTCCTGTTCGGCCCAGTGTTCGGACTCGGTGAGCGCGTTCCGCGGGTCGTAGCTCGCCGCCCGCGCCCGTTCGAGCGGTGCCTGCGACCGGCCCGCGAGGTAGCGCTCGTACGCCCGCCGGTCGCCGTGGAGCTCCGCCAGCAACTCGCCCACGACGGCACCCGTGGGGTCGTCGGAGGAGAGCCGCCGGTCGGCGAACGCGACCGCCTGGTCGATGCGCGCCTGGACCTCCGGGGGCAGTTCGACGTGGCGCTTCGTCATTCCTCGCCCCCGGTCGACTCACCGCACGCGACGCAGACGCTCGCCTGCTCGGTCGGGTCCCACGAGAGGGACCCCTCGGCGCAGTGCTCGCAGGGCAGGTACGATGCTGACTGAACACCCGTGTTGGCAGGGGCGGACATCTTGTCCTGTTTTTCACTCGAACACAGGATAAAGGTTTGCAGAAAGGCACTCTAGACTGTATAAGGTGTATGAATGTATTGAGCAAGTGGTGGCTGGTGGTTGTTCGTCAATCTGTCCGCGGCTCGGTTCGAGCGGGCGCCCACCGTCGGTGGCCGGCTGATTGATGTATCCTGCTCTGCCCTTCGAAATGCTACATTCTCGTAGAATGCCAGAAATATTTGGATTATTCGCCGTACACGATAGAAATCGCGAAAACCAACTCCTCACGGACTGTCCTCCTGCCATGCTGCCGGTCGAGATGTCGCCGAGCGTGCGGAACTGCCACGCCAGTACCTCCGGAACAGACTGCCCCAAGGTACAAGGTTTTACACTGGGTTTTACCTCGTATGGGGACCGGCACCGACGACGAGAGCAGCGACCCACGGACCACCCGTGTCTCGGAGAAGGGCCAGACGACCATCCCGAAGGAGTTCCGCGACGAACTCGGGGTCGAGGCCGGTGACGAGGTCGAGTGGTACCGCACCGAGGATGGACTCGTCATCAGGAAGCACATCGAGAGCGGTCGTGGCGCCCTCCTGAGCAACGAGGACGAGGAGACGCGGCGGGCGGTGTTCGAAGACCTCGCCGAGCAGAACCGGCGTGACCGCGGGTCTGCCGCGTGGAACACAGGCGAATGAAGCGGTACACCGCCGATACGAACGCGCTGCTCGGGTACCTCGTCGACGTACTCCCGGCGGCTGCCGAGAACGTGTTCTCCCGGGCCGAACGGGGGACGGCCGTGGTCGAGGCCCCGGATGTCGTCTTCGGCGAGGTGTTCTACCGATTGCGCGGCGGGACCGACGTCAGCGGTGTCGATCTCGACCTGACGCCGGCCGAGAGCTGGCGGAACCTCCACGTCAACGGCCCCGTGAATGTCGCGAGTCTCGACGCTGCCTCGATGTCGGAGCTCATCCAGCTCGTCGAGGAGTACTCGCTTCACGACGCGATGCTCGTCGCGAACCATACGGCACGCGGCACGGACGCCATCGTCACTCGTGACCCCGACCTCGGGGACGTGCGGAACGTCACGACGCTCTGGGATTGAGACGGCGTGTCGGGAGACCAGTGCTGTCGCTCTCCGAAGCAACGTCCGAGATGAATTGGCTGGGGAGGTCAGCGCCTCGGGCGGAGGCCCGGTATGGGCCAAACCGGATTATCACCGGTGACTCGCCGCAAGAGCGCGTCTACCGCCAAAACGCGCTCGCGGCGAGAAAAGTCCCGGTCCGAGAAGTGCGCTCTCGGATGTCTGAGGCTCCGGGTGTGTAGTCCGGGAGGCTGGTTCCTTCGTATACGGCTTCTGGAAGATTACCGAAATGTCAGGACTCGACCCCATCGCCCCGGCCGAGGCGAAGCAGATGTATCTCCAACAGCGGAAGCAAGAGGTATCAGAATCGACCATTCAGGCACATCACTACCGCCTGAAACACTTCGTGCGCTGGTGCGAGAACGTGGAAAACGTGGAGAACTTGAACACGTTGAGCGGGCGTGACCTCCAGCGATACAAGATGTGGCGGCGGGAGGACGGCGACCTCAACAACGTCACGATGGTCACGCAGTTGTCCACGCTTCGCGTCTTCCTGAAGTGGTGCGAGAAGATCGACGCGGTGGAGCCGGGAACTTTCGAGAAGGTGCTGCTGCCATCGCTCGCCACCAACGAGGACCGACGAACGGCGATGCTCGACGGGGAGGCGGCCGAGAAACTCATCAACTATCTCCAGCAGTTCGAGTTCGCTACCCGTACGCACGCACTCGTCCAGCTCCTCTGGCACACTGGTCTGCGAATCGGTGCGGCTCACAGCCTCGACATCAAGGACTATGACCGCGAGAATCAACACGTTGAGGTGCGGCACCGGCCCGAGAAGGGAACCCGACTCAAGAACAAGGAAGCCGGCGAGCGGATTGTCACGCTGTCTCCGGATGTCTGTGACACCCTGGATGCCTATCTGGAGTACAACCGCGTTGAGGCGAAGGACGACCACGGACGCCGCCCGCTGTTCACCAGTCGGCACGGACGCGTGGCTAAGAGTTCACTGCGGGACAGCATCTACCGAGTCACGCGGCCTTGCAAATACACGGGGGAGTGTCCCCACGACCGCGACCTGGACTCCTGTGAGGCCCTGGAGACGAACAAGGCGAGTACCTGCCCCTCGAGCGTCAGCCCGCACGCGATTCGGCGCGGGTCGATTACGCATCATCTGGCACAGGACGTTCCAGACAAGGTGGTCAGCGACCGGATGAACGTCAGTCTTGACGTGCTGGAGAAGCACTACGACCGGCGGAGTGAGGAGGAGAAGGCAGATCAGCGGAGGGACTATCTGAAGGGAATCTAAGTAACAACTTTGAAAATTATAAATATATTGGCATTTTTTGGCGGGGCGAATCACCACCTCGTATACCTCCATTTCGAGTGTTATGAGTTCAAGTCCTCTTGAACCCTACATTCGGGAATACACTTTTCTGATTTTGGGATAGTATGGAATATAATGGCCCGGAGACAGCCAAATACGGAGGTCGTTAATTGCGGATACTGTGGTGGTACGGGGGTAGAAGGAACTGGTAAGTGCCCTGCGTGTGGCGGTAGCGGACGTCACAAGTTTCAACTCCGACAGGGGGAGCAGCTTGTGAGGTGCCGCCCCTGTAATGGTAGCGGAGCTCACGGCGTTAATCTCTGTTCGCAGTGCAGCGGTTCTGGTTGGGATGTGATATAAGCCCATATTTTCCAATTTTCGAATCCTTCGTTTTGGATTCAGAGTAAGCCCTAATAATCAGAATCCGGATTGCAGAATTATGTCTTCAGGACTGGATTCCCCCTCTCGGGAGGAGATCTACGACAAACACAATATGCCGAGGGCTGGAAGGTGGTTCGTCGCGTATCTACTGCCAATCCTTGAGATGGTGATTGAGGTTGATGACGGTATTGAAACTAAGACCGAGGATGAAGCATTAGCCGAGATTGCTCTGTGGAAGGCATTCGACAACGAACCGAAAACAAGGCCGTTCGTTTTGCTGACCAGTATTTTATTGTTCTATGATTATCTATATCATCTTCCGTTTGGAGCGTATGGCCTCTTTATTGTCGGATTAGCCACTTTGATTGGATTGACTGCAAGCATCCGAGGACGACGGATGCTGGCCGCAGACTATGCTCAGGTAACAGATGAGGATGGTATCCCAGCAAGCCTCCGATTCAGGGCCATCACCGTGGCAAGTTCCACTGTCTCTCTCGTTTTTGTGGCAATCGGTATATCTGTTCAGATGATGGCTACGTCGGGATTGGTGGATTCAGAGCTTTTACACCAGAACAAGATGACTGGTAGTCAGCTCCCTCCTATTGCGACAATTGCGGTTATCCTACTCGGTCTATACGTCTACGGTCTATTTCGTAGATGACCAGATGCAGTCCTATTGTATCAATTGAGAACTTCTGCCGTGGGCTAATCCAAAGTAGCCGACTGCGTTGAGGTGCGGGAGTCTGCTGGTTCAACTCGGCAGGACAGACAAGTTTCTAATGAGGATTGTTACACCGAGATGAATTGGCTGGGGAGGTCTGACGCCCCCGAGCGCCGTCGGCCAAAGACCGCCGGCGCCGGATATGGGCCAAACCGGATTTGAACCGGTGACCTCCCGGTTATCAGCCGAGCGCTCGTACCTGACTGAGCTATTGGCCCAGGTAGGCGCACTCGGTGGTACTGTCGTCGATTGTTTAAGCATTACCTTTCCGAGCGCGGGGTCCCCTTTCCGGTCAGTCGAACCCCACGTTCCGGACTTCAACCCGGACGCCGCCAGCCTCGCTCTCGGCGAGCGACAGGTCCCAGCCGTGGGCGTCGGCGATGCGCCGGACGATGGTGAGGCCGAACCCGGTCCCGCCCTCGCTCGTGGAGTAGCCCGGGTCCAGGACGGCTTGACGCTCGTCGGACGGGATACCGCAGCCGTTGTCGGCCACGTAGAAGCCCGCATCGTCCGGCAGGCAGCCGACGGTGACGGTGATATCGGCCGCCGTGTCGTCGTCCGTGCCGTGTGTCACGGCGTTGTGAACGAGGTTCTCGAGGAGGCGCTGGAGCCGGGGGGCATCGGCCCGGACGTGCCGGTCGGTCTCGACGGTGAGCGTCGCGTCCCCCGTGTCGACGTGCTTCCAGCTCGCCGATACGACATCCGTCAGCGGGACCGGAGTGGGGGCCTCGACGGACTCGCCCTCGCGGCCGAGTGTCAGGAGCTCCTCGATGAGTGCGTCCATCCGGTCGTGGGCCCGTTCGACGGGCTCGAGGTGGTCGGAGTCACACTCCTCCTGGACCAGTTCGAGGTGTCCCTCGGCCACGTTCAGCGGGTTGCGGAGGTCGTGGCTGACGATGGAGGCGAACTCGTCGAGGCGCTCGTTGCGCGACTCCAGTTCGCGCTCGTTGCGCCGGCGCTCCGAGATATCGCGGGCGATACCACAGAAGCCCCAGGGCTCGCCGTCATCGTCGGTGAGCGCCCGGCCCCGGAACTCGTAGGGGACCCTCGAACCGTCGGCCATGACGAGGCCGGCCTCGACGTGGGAGCGACCGGTCTCGTAGATCTCCTGGATGGAGTCCGCGACGCGCTCGACGTCCTCGTCCGCGATGAAGTCGAGCGGTCCCATCTCGGCCAGTTCCTCGTCCGCGTAGCCCGAGACGACCGTCGCCCGGTCGTTCCACTCGATGAAGTTCCCCCCGTGGTCGAAGACGTAGACGATGTCGTCGAACGCGTCCATGATGGTCTCGGTGAACGCGCGCTGCTCGCGGAGTTCCTGTTCGCGCTCCTTGGGCTCGGTGATGTCCGTGATGAACCCCTCCAGCGCCACCGTGTCGACGGTCTGGCGCTCGGCGTCGGCTCCCTCGCGGTTGAGAGCGTCGGCCCACGGCGCGTCCGCCACGTCGACGGCTCGGCCGCGCTCCCACATCCACCGCACCTCGCCGTCGGCGTCGACGATGCGGTAGGTGAGTTCGAACGGTTCGCCGCTCTCGACGGCGTCCTGTACCGTCTGCCATGCCATCTCCTGGTCCTCGGGGTGGAGGACGTCCTCACCCCACGAGATGTCGCCGTCCTCGATGGCGGCGGCGGGGTAGCCGACCAGCTGTTCGCACTCCCCGGCCACGTAGCTCATCGGCCAGGCCGGCGCGTTCTCGCAGCGGTAGACGATGCCGGGAAGGTTGCTGATGAGCGTCTCGAGCCGGCGGTTGCGCTCCTCCAGTGCCCGCTCGGAGCGGTAGCGCTCGACGGCCTTCTGGATGCGGTTGGCCAGCAGCGCGAACCGTTCGGTGCCGCCCCCCTTCTGCAGGTAGTCGGTGACGCCCGCGGTGATTGCCTCGCTGGCGACCTCCTCGCTCCCCTTGCCCGTGAACAGGACGAACGGCAGGTCGGGGTGGCGCTCGCGAACCCGTTCGAGGAACGTCAGCCCGCTGGTGCCGGGCATATCGTAGTCGCTCACGATACAGTCGAACGACTCCCGGTCGAGGATGGCCGTCGCCTCGTCGACGCTCGTCGCCGTCGTCACGACGAGGGCGTCGCTCTCGCGTTCGAGGAACTCCGCCGTCAGTTCGAGGAACGCCTGGTCGTCGTCGACGTGGAGTACCCGTCTCGGGTCGCTCGGCGAGTCCATCGCAGGTATCCGTACGGTTCCCCGTCGCCGCTGAAATACCTGTGGGCGGGGAGGTCGCCTACCGGCTCTCCGGCCCCGGAGCGCGGGCAGACCTCCTCAGAGCAGTCCCTGCGTGCCGATGCCCACCACGCGCTCGGTGCTGGTCGTGCCCGCGACCGCGGTCCAGCCCGCGTCCCGGTACTGCTCGGTTCCGCGTGCCTGGACGGGCCCGAAGGTGTACTTGCCCGTGCCGTCGGCGTCGCTGGGGGCCTCCACGAAGTAGTCTGCGCGGAGCCGGCCCCCCTCGTCGTCGGGCGCTGACGGGTCGAGGTAGACGTACTTCGTCCCGGTCCCCTCGGGGCCGGGTTCGACACGCTCGACCTCGCCACCGACCACGGTCCACGCCGCCGGAATCCGGTCGCGCAGTTCGACCGCATCGTTGGCCTCGGTGACCTCGACGGTCATCTGGTTCGTGCTGCCGGCGGTGAAGAGGCTGCCGTCGTCGGTCCGGCGGCCGGCCACCGCGAGCCGTTGTGGCGTCGTCGGCCCGCTGGGCGTCCCCTCGACCTGCGTCGGGCGGCCGCGGCTGTCCTTGACGATGGAGAACTCGTCGACGACCCGGACGGCGTCCCCGGTCGGGTCGAAGTCGTCGGTCAGGGGCGTGGATTCGTCCAGGTCCTGGGCCGCGAGCGGCGGCGCCGCGACGTACTGCACGTCGATGGATCCCTCGTCGATGTCCAGCCGGGTGATGCCGAAGAACTCGCCCGTCGTCGTGTCCATGTACTTCTCCTTCACGCCGAGCGGGTAGTGGCTCACGCCGCCGGTCCCGTTGACGATGAAGGTCGTCCCGTGTGGGTCCTCCTCGTCGAACGGCAACTCGAGGCCCTCGGCGGCCTCTGCCGGCGGCGGGGCGCTCTCCCCGGCGGGCGTCCGCGCCGGGGCTCGGCGCTCCGAGTAGGTCAGCAGGTCGTCGGTGTGCCGGATGGGCTTCGTGCGCTCGTAGACGTGGTTGTCCCCGTGGAGCACGAGGTCCACGTCGTACTCGTCGAAGATGGGGCCCCAGCGTTCCTGCAGGTCCCGCCGCGGCTCGTGGTCCGGCGAGGTGGTCCAGAGCGGACCGTGGAAGGTGACGATCTTCCATTTCACGTCCTCGTCGTCCTCGGCACGCTGGAGCGCCGACCGCATGTACCGCTCCTGGACCGCCCCGTAGGTGAGTCCCTGCTCGGTCTCGCAGCGGGGGTCGTACAGCGGGACGAACTCCTCGGCCCGCGCGAGGTCGCCGCAGGCGTCCGCCGTCGTGTTCAGCCCCATGATGAAGGCGTTCTCGTAGACGATGTCCCACCACCGCTGCTTCGAGACGACGTCGATGTCGGGGTCGTAGATGGGCATCGCGTCGTTGAGCCGCCGGTCGTACTGGACCATCCCGGTCCCGACCTCGGCCTCGTGGTTGCCCGGGACCGTCATGAACGGGGTCGCGGGGCGGTCCGCGGTCCCGCCGTAGTAGTCCTCGTGGACGTCGAAGTACAGCTCCCACGTCGAGGGCTTCCCGTTGGAGTAGGAGATGTCACCCGACAGCAGCTGCATATCGGGGTCGAGCGCCTCGGCGATGGCCATCACCATCCGCGGATGGGCGTCGCCGGGCCGCTGGCCGGGGTTGTCGGGGTCGGCGGCGCCGTGGTCGCCGACCTGCGTGATGGTGAACCCGTCCGTCCCCGTGTCCCCGTCGTAGCTGGGCGCGGTCCGGAAGCGCCGTCGTTCCGAGGACGTCCCGTTCAGTTCGACCTCGTAGGCGTACGCCGTGTCGGGCGCGAGCCCCGTCAGCGTGGCTGTGTACGCCATCGCGTCCCTGCCGGGGACGGGCCGGCCGGTCGCGCTCGTGGTCGTGTCGAGGTCGCCCGGCTCGCCGTAGCGCACGGTCGCCCCGGTCGCGGCGGGCGCGCCGGTGAACGCGACGGTCATCATGCTTGTCGGCTCCTGCCCGCAGGCGACGTGGATGCCCTGCGGCCCGTCGCCGATGCCGGCCTCGGCCGCCCCCGCAGCGCTGGCGATGATGGGCGCCGCACCCAGTGCCGCGCTGCCCCGCAGGACGCCTCGCCGGGAGAGTTGCCCCTGGTCGTCGTCTCGTGCCCCCTCCGACGTTTCCCCGTCCGTGCTGGCTGTGGTGTCGCGCGTCATTGTCAGAGTCCCCGCCCGAATACGTCCTCGATGGGGTCCGGGATACCGTTCCTGTCGCCGTCGCTGCCGGTAGTGCTGCTGCCGGTGTCGTCCGGGTGGCTATCCGTGCCGTCGGCATTGCCGCCGCTCCCACTGCCGTCGCCGCCCTCGTCGCCGGTCACGGCGTTGACAGTCTCGTCGACCGGACCCACTCCGGTCGTCACGTCTGGGGCATCGCTCGCGGTAGTCGAGTCTGCGAACGAGGCCGCGACCCGGTCGCCGATGGTCCCGTCGAGCGGCGGCGAGCGGAACTCCTGCAGCTCGTAGCGGCCCTCGGGGACCCGGTAGCTCCGCAGTAGCTGCTTCGGCGCCTCGGACGAGTCGACCGACCGGTCGACATCGTACGCCGTGTAGGTGAGCGACTGGTCGCTGATGTGGATCGTCGTGTACCCCCAGCGCGAGGAGTTGAACCACTCGATGTGGGGGTTCTGCGTCCGGACGGCCGCGTCGATGGCGTCCTCGGTCGCGTCCGCGGGGAGGCCCCCCGCGCTGGCGAGGTTGTTGCTGGTGATACCGGGCGTCATGAACTCGACGCCGACCCGCGGGCCGCCGACGTACTCGGACTGCTCGGGGTCCTTGTAGTCCTGTTTCAGGTAGCCGGCGACGTAGGTGTGCATGTCGCCCGTGAGCGTGACGTAGTTGTCCACCTCGTCGCGGGCGAGCCGGGCCATGAGAAGATTGCGCTCGGCCTCGTAGCCGTCCCAGGCGTCGTAGTTGAGGTAGAGGCTGTCGATGCCGACGTTGACGACCTTCAGTGCCGCACTCAGCACCTCGTTGCCGTGGAGCTTCCACGTCGCGTCCGTCCCGGTGACGCCGTCGGTGTCGGGCATCGACCCCGGATTGGTGCCCCCGTCGAGGAACCAGCGGTACTGCTCGGTCCCGAGCATCGTCCGGTCGAGGTCGCTCTGGTTGCGCTCGGGCGACGGCGGCGCGGTGTCTCGACCGGTCGCCGCCGATGGGTCGTCGTCGTCCTTCGGCGGCGGCGAGCGGTAGAGCCGCTCGTCGGTCATGAACAGCTCCGCCAGGTCGCCGAACTTGAACGAGCGGTAGAGCCGGAAGTACTGCCGGGCGCTGCTGTCCTCGACCGGCGTCCCGGCCTCGTAGGGGTCCTCGTACTCGACCCGGAGCGGGATGTACTCCAGCATCGCCTTGATGCCACGAGCGTACAGTCGCCGCATCCGCTCGGGGTCGCCCCCGAACGGGTGGCTCCGCGTGTCCGGGTAGCCGTCCTCGGCATCGCCGACCCACCAGCGGTTGTTGATTATCTCGTGGTCGTCCCACGTGTGGATGAGCGTGTGTCGCTCCATCGCGGCCTGCATGTGGTCGTCGCTCCGGTACGTCTGGTGCAGGTGGCGGTAGTCTGCCAGCGTGTGCGTGACGCTGTTCCCGCTGGGCAGTTCGATGTCGCGGCCGGGCTGCTGGGCCTCTCCCGCGTACTCGTAGAGGAAGTCCCCGAGCGAGACGTGGTAGTCGGCGTCCTCCTCGGCGATGTGCGCGAACGCCCCGTAGTAGCCGTGGAGGTAGTTGTTGCAGGAGCTGACCGCCAGCCGCACGTCGTCGACGGGCGCGTCGGGGGCGGGCATCGTGTGGAGCCGCCCGACCGGGCTCGCCGTCGACGGCGCGTCGCCGTCGGTCACGTAGACGAAGCGGTAGAAGTAGTACGTGTCCGGGTCCAGTTCGCCGTCGAGGTCGACACGGACCGTGTGGTCCTGCGCGGCCGACAGTGCCGTCGCGTCGTCGCGTCGTCCGGCCGTCGGAACGGTGAACGTCCGCGCGTCCGTGAAGTCGGCGTCCGCGTTGGCGGCGTCGCCGTCCGTCTCGTCCCCCGTGACCTGCAGGTAGAGCTGTCCGTTCGTGAACGCGGCCAGCTCCTCGTCCATGCGGGTCCAGACGATGGCCCCGCTCGGCGTCGGCCCACCACTCCCGACCGACTGCGGGAACGCGTCGTAGTCGTCGGTCCGGAACTCCGCGGGGACGCTCCCTCCCTCGTTCGGGTCGGTGGGCTCCGCCACCGCGCCCGTGCTGAGCAGCGTCGCGGCCGCGGCGCCTGCGGACGCCGCGCCCGCCGCCTTCAGGATGCCGCGTCGTGTCGTGCTGTGCTCGGCCTCGTCACCACGCCGGTCTGTCATCACTCCGGTATATCGCCCGTATCTGGATAAAATTTCTAGCAAGAAATTCTAAAAATATAGTGTGGTGTTCGGCAGGGGTCCGCCCCGTGGTGGCGGGATGTGTACCGTCCCCGGTGGAACCACTACAGAGCTGTAAGAGCCGACAAGAATGATATATAGGCGGGATTCGTTCCGCTGGAACCTCTGTTCAATCTCGGGGGGTGTGGGATACGGCTCGAGAACTGTCCCTGCTATACCGGTCCGGAATCCCGCCGGCGCGTGTTCGTGTCAGTCCTGCGGCGAATCGCTGCTGCGGGGGTCGCCCGGGTCGTCGTCGGCCTCGTCGAAGCGGTAGTCCGACTCGTCCAGCTCGACCTCGGTCCGGGGGGGTCCGCCCTCGTACACGTCGCCGGTGACGAAGCCGCCCGTCTTCGCGTCGAGATACGGCGTCACGACGAACTTCCTCGTCGCCAGCCGGAACGGGTAGCGCGTCGGCGGCAGCACCAGCAGGAGCCCGAATAGGTCCGTCAGCAGCCCCGGCGTGAGGAACAGGACGGCCGAGACGAGGACGAGCGCGCCGTCCAGTAGCTGGTCACCCGGCAGCTCGCCGTCGGCGAGGTTGCGCTGTATCTTCCGGAGCGTGTGTCGCCCCTCGGCCCGCACGAGCAGCAGGCCCACCAGCGACGTGACGACCACGACGAGGACGCCGTGGGCGATGGTCAGCGGCCCGACCGCCACCAGCCCGACCAGGAGCAGGAAGTCCAGTATCGGGACCAGCAGCAGGACGGCCACGAGTCGCAGGTCCATACCTCTGGTAGCCGGGGCTGACTCAAAACCCTTGACCTTGCGCGTCCGCGGTCCAGCCGTGGACACTCGGCGGCTCGTTCCTGCCTCCCGGCGGCCGCCGACACTGGGCGGACGGTGGCGAATATCTGTGATACTGCCATACCATATTTTGAATGTGTTTCATAAACTGCGAATAAATCTTATATATGTCTTAGTTGAGATTGTAGGGCGAAAGCTCCTCAGTCGCTGACCTCGACCCCACCGAACATCGCGAAGCCGGTGACGACGAGGTCGACCGCCTCGTTGGTCGCCTCGCGGCGGGGTCGTTCGTCGCTCGCCGCGCCCAGCACCGGGATGACCTCCATCCGGACGTTCCAGTCCCGCGGGACGATGACCTCGGCGCCGCCGAACAGGGCGACGGTGTTGACGGTGGCCGGGCGGCTGGCGAGTTCGGCGTCCCGGAGGTCCAGTTCGGCCCCGCCGAAGACGGCCGTCAGGTCCGCGCCGGTGAACGCCTTCGAGGTGTTGCGCCGCACGACGCCGCCGAAGGCGGCGAACAGGGAGTTGTACGAGTCGTCGGTCGCGCGCGCCTTCGAGCGGTAGGTTCCGAGGACGACCGAGAGGCCGAACGCGATGACGAGGACCGGCCAGAACGCGAGAACCGCGTCGACGGTCGTGTAGCCCAGTGCGACGGCCTGCCACGCGCCGGCCACCACGATGAGGACCGTCGGGCCGACGAAGCCGCGGAGCCCGGCGCGGACGAGCGCCCAGACGCCGAGCAGGACGAACAGCGACGGGACGTAGACGAGGAGGTCGTCGACCCGGAAGACACCGGTCGTGTCCAGCAACAGGAGGACCCCCAGCAGGACGACGATGGCACCGAACAGGACCTGGACGGACGGGAACCGTCGTGGTGAGGTGGTTGTGCTCATACTAGCTGTACGCCGAAACCGGAGATAAACACCGACGCTCGTGTCCAGCGGCCGGGAATCACTGCTCGCCCTCGCGATGCGCCACTCCCGACCCACCCTCGCGACGCGCCCTCGCGACGTGGGACTCCCGAAAGCGTAATCGGGTCCCCGAACGCCTCCCGTCCATGCGCATCCCGTTCGTCCCGTCGCTCCCCGGCCCGGCGCCGGCGGTGGTCCGCCGGGTGCTGGGCGACGACGCGGACGCGGCCGAGTCGACCGGGGCAGACACCGATGTCGCCGGTCAGCCTGTGCCGACCGTCGCATCCGGGGCCGGTCCCGGCGCGTCGGCCGCCGACCCGCGGCTCGCGACACCTCCGCTTCGGGTGGACCGCTCCTCCGACGCCGACCGGAACCCCGTCCTGACGGCCGCGGACGTGGCCGACACTCCCCACGTCAGCTTCGTCGCCGACCCGTTCGTCGTCCGCGCGGGGTCGGCCGATGCGGTCTCGGAGCCGTACCACTGCTTCTTCGAGGTGAAGCGCCGCGACCGCCGCCCCTTCCTGTGCCTGCGCGACACCGAGGCGCGGTTCGACATCGGGCACGCCACCAGCCCGGACGGGCGGGACTGGACGTACGAGGGTGTCGTCCTCCCGGCGGCGCAGGCCGAGCACACCTACCCGCACGTCTTCCACCACGACGACGACTGGTGGATGGTCCCCTCGCCGGCCGGGTCGACGCCCGACGAGCTGCGGGTCTACCGCGCGGCCGACTTCCCGACCGACTGGGAGCTGGTCGAGACGACACTCGCCGGCGAAGTCCGCATCGACCCGACCCCCTTCGAGTACGATGGGACGTGGTTCCTCGTCCACCAGGCGCCGGACTACACCGTCCGCCTGCGCTACAGCGACCGGCTCGTCGGCGGCGAGTGGCACGAGCACCCCGCCAGCCCGCTGTTCGACCCCGGCGGGAACGACATCGCACCGGGTGGCCGGCCGCTGGTCGACGCGAGCGCGGGCACGGTCGACCTGTTCTTCCGGCGCGGCGACCCCGGCATCGTCGAGGCCTGGCGCGTCGTCGACCCCTCGCGCGACGAGTGGTCGATGCACGAACTCCCCACGTCGCCCGTCGTCTCCGGGTCGGGCGAGCCGGGCGCCTGGGACGAGCGCAACGTTCACCACGTCGACGCGGGGCTGGCCCGGGCGACGGGAAGCGACCTCGTCCTCGTGGACGGACAGGACGCCGACCGGCGCTACCGCCTCGGCGTGGCCCGGACGCGCGACTTCGACGGTGGGACGGACGAGGCGGAACGGGCAGCACTGGCCAGCCGCACGGTCCATCCGGGCGAGCGGGCCGTCCTCTCCGTGACGGGGACGCTCGCTGTGCCGGAGGGCGGCTGGTACCGCGTGTCGGTCCGGCCGCAGGTCGAGAGCCCCGGCCCGGTGGCCGTCGAGACGACGTGCTCCGCGGGAGCTGCGAGCGCGAGCGGGACATTCGACGTCGCCGCGGACGGCCGCGGCCACGTCGCGCTGGGTCCGGTTGCGCTGGCACCCGGTGACCGTCCGGTCGTCGAACTGCAGCACGACGGCGGACGGCCCGTCCGCGTGACGGGTGGGGCTGTTCGGCTCCGGGGCTGGTGAGGCCGAAGAGGGGCGCGTGGGCGTCTCGGCGGTGGTCGAGGGACCGGTCCCCGGCCATCTCACGCCGCGGTGGCGTTGTACGCGACCCGTCCGACCAGCACGAGGAGGTACACGACCGCGAGCCCGACCGTCACCGGCCCGCGCCCGAGGAGGGCGATACAGGCGACCACCAGCGGTCCGGTGAGCAACAGGAGGTCGAACACCCTGTCGTCGGGACCGACCCGTCGCAGCGCGCCGAGGACGGGGATATCGTCCGGGGTCATCGACCCAGCCCTCCGTAGAGGAGCCCCCGGAGGAGGACCAGCACCGGGATTATCTCCAGCCGGCCGATCCACATGTTGAACAGGAACATCACCTTGGTCGGGTCGGGCATCCCAGGGCCGGTGATGCCCGAGGAGAGGCCGACGTTGCCCTGTGCGCTGGCCACCTCGAAGACGACGTTCGCCAGCGTGTAGTCGTCGGGGAGCGCCAGCAGCAGCGTCAGCGTCCCGACGCCGAGGAACAGGAACCAGAGGAAGGCGACGATGGCGGCCTCCTCGAACTCGCGGGCGGTCTCCTCCTCCGACAGGGCCCGCCCGTTCAGCCGGAAGTACCGCACGGCGTCGGCGGGGTAGAACACGCCCGTGATGCGGAACAGGATGCCCTTCGACAGGGTGAGCGCCCGCACGAGCTTGATGCCGCCGACGGTGGACCCCGCGGCCGCACCGAGGACCATCCCGAGCGAGACGGTCAGCTGTGCCTCGGCGGTCCAGTCCGTGCCCAGGCCGCCGGCGGTCTGGAACCCGGTACAGGACATGGCGGAGACGAACTGGAACGCCCCGTAGCGGACCGCCGCCTCGACCGAGTCGTAGGTGCCGTTGACCACGAGCAGCCCGACGAGCACGGCGGTCCCGACGGTGAACGAGATGAACACCCAGCGGGTCTGGAGGTCCTCGTACAGGTGCGAGAGGTCCCCGCGCAGGACGAGGTAGTGGATGGGGAACGCGATGCTCCCCAGCGTCATTATCGGCAGCAGGGCGTAGTCGATGAGGGCGCTGTCGTAGGTGGCGATGCTGTTGTCGGTGATGGAGAACCCGCCCGTCGCCAGCCCGGTCATGCCGTGGTTGATGGCGTCCCAGAGCGGCATCCCGACGAGCCACAGCAGCAGGACCGAGCCGAACGTGAAAAGCAGGAAGATCCACCAGATGGTCCGCACCGTCGAGACGATGCTGGGGTGGATTTTCTCGCTGCGGGCCTCGGACTCGTAGAGCGTGAGCGAGCCACTGCCCGGGCGCGAGAGGATGGCGGTCGTCAGGACGATGACACCGACGCCGCCGACCCACTCGATGAACGAGCGCCACCACTGGAGCGTCCGGGGCAGCGCCGCCTCGTTGTCGGTCATCGTGAGGCCGGTGCCGGTGAAGCCGGACATCGACTCGAACAGCGCGTTCAGCGGGTGTTCGAACGCCGCCACCGTCGCCGCCGCACGCCCGGTGAGCGTCGGCGCATCCAGCACCGTCGGGTCCAGCCGGATGGTCCACGCCACCAGCAGGAACGGGAGCGAGCCGAACACCGCGACGACGAACCAGCCGGACGCCGCCACCACCATCCCGTGGAACCGGTCCGGGTTCTTCGCGTCACGGTACCGGCGGGCCAGCAGCGTGCCCAGCAGCAGCGGCACCGCAGCCGAGACGAGCATCGCCGGAACCGCCCAGAGTTCCATCCAGACCATCGGAATCGCCACCGAGACGAGCATCAGCCCCGACAGCGCCTGCAGCATCCGGCCCAGGTCGCGAGCGACCGTCCGGGGATCGCCCAGCGTCCCGAAGTGGCTCATCGCGTCAGCCCTCCGTTGCCCGGCACACGACTGGGCAGACCCTCACCGGCGGATACAACCGCCGGCTCGTGGACCGGAGTGTGAGACTCCGTCCGCACGGTTCACTCCCTGACGCGTCCGATGAATTCCCAGCGTAACCGTTTCTCGCCCGCCTGTGTCGGCGCCGTCCGAACGTGGTAGAGGTACGGCCCGTGGGGACAGTCGGCGCAGTCCTCGCCGCACGGGACCGCCTTCACCACCTCCACGTAACCGTCCCGCTTCTCGACGCGGACGAGTTCCTCGCCGGGATTGGCCTCGATGTCCTCGAGCAACTGCTCGTCGTGGTACTGGAGGAGGTCGCCGCTGAAGGACATGAGCTCGCGGAGCTGGTGGTCCGACAGCTCCCGGACCGTCTCGACGAGCGAGGACGGGAGGGCCGGCGACGGCTCCGGCTCCGGCGCCTCGTCGGTCATGTGGTCGCCCCCTGGGGGTCGAACCGGGCCAGCACGTCCGGCGCGAATCCCGTCCTCGAGAAGACCGTCACCAGGTCGCCGGCCAGCACGGTCGTGTCCCCCCGCGGGGTGAGGACATCGTTGCCGCGCTCGATGGCGACCACCAGCAGACCGTCGTCTCCGAGCAGGCCCTGCTCGTCGGCCGCGGCCAGCGAGAGCCCCGCCAGCGGGGCGTCCTCGGCGACGGTGATCTCGAAGATCTCCGCCTCCCCCGCGAGGTGGAGCACGTCCTCCACCGAGGGCTGCTTGACCGCCCGGTAGAGGTGGTCGGCGATGAGCTGCTGGGGATGCTCCATCGTGTTGACGCCGATGCGTTCGAACAGCCCCATGTGCTCCTCGTCGTGGACCACGGAGACCCGCGTCGGGATGCCGAGCTGGTCGGCGAGCAGCATCACCATCACGTTCGTCGCGTCGCGGTCGGTGGTGCTCACGATAGCGTCGGCCTCGTCGGCGCCGGCCTCCTGGAGCGTCTCGGCCACCGTCGCGTCCCGGTTCAGCATCAGGCAGTCGAACGCACGGGCCGCTGCATCGGCCACGTCGGGGTCCTGCTCGACGACGACCACCTCGTTGGCGTCCGCGGTCGCGAGCTGGATGAGCGGCATCCCGATGTTGCCGGCGCCGACGATGATCAGGTACATCGACCCACCTCCGGCGACGGGCGACGGGGCGTACCCTCTGGTCCGTCCATGCCACGGTCGTGTGGGGCACTTGGTAATAAGATATCCGCTATCTGTCGGCTATCCGGATGTCATTTATATATTCTACTGCTGAATCAGTATTCCTCACCGAACCAGTTATGATGTTCCCGTCTATCGCCGCAGATATGCAAGCACGCACGTCGGTCCACTCGACCGTTCTCGGGGCGGGTCACGGGACGGTGACGGCCACATGACGGGGGGACTGCTACGTCGCGTCGTCGTTCCCGTCGCCGACCCGGACGACGCCCGTGCGACGGCCCGGGCACTCCGGGACGCACCGCTCCCGGACGATGCCTCCGTGCTCGTGGTCTTCGTCGTCGAGAAGGCCGGCGGGGCCCCGGACAAGGCGTCCGTCGAACAGCGCGAGGCGTACGGTCGGGGCCTGTTCGAGACGTTCGAGACGGCGTTCGGTTCGGACACCGCGACCGTCGAGAGCGAACTCCGCTACGGGACCGACATCGCGGAGACCATCGTCACGGCGGCCCACGAGACCGACGCCTCCGCCATCGCGTTCACGCCGCGTGGCGGGAGCCGGTGGGTCAAACTGCTGACCGGCGACGTCGCCACCTCACTGGTGGAGGGGAGCGACATCCCGGTCGTCGTGCTCCCGGACGTCGACGAGGCGGCGACCGACGGCGGGCCGGCGCCGGGTGGTACGGATGAGTGAGGCCGAGGGCGCGGGTGACCAGGAGCTGGCCCGCGACCTGGGCTTCCTGGAGGCGTACACCATCGGCCTGGGGACGATGATCGGCGCGGGTATCTTCGTCCTGCCGAGCATCGCCGCCGACCAGGCCGGACCTGCGAGCATGGTGTCGTTCGCCATCGGCGGCATCGTGTCGCTGCTGGCGGCGCTCTCCCTGTCGGAACTCGCGACCGGGATGCCCCGGGCCGGCGGGAGCTACTACTACGTCAACCGGGCACTCGGGCCGTTCTTCGGGAGCATCGTCGGCTGGGGGATGTGGGGCGGGCTGATGTTCGCCTCGGCGTTCTACATGCTCGGCTTCGGCCGGTACCTCACCTTCTTCCTCCCGATGGGGGCGACCGGCGTCGCCATCGCCGCGCTCGTGATGGCCGCCATCCTGACGCTGGTCAACTACGTCGGCGTGAAGGAGACCGGTGCGCTCCAGAACGTCATCGTCATCGCCCTGGTCGGCATCATCATCGTCTTCATCGCGTTCGGCCTGCTGAACTACGACGCCGCGACGATGGGCGAGTTCAACCCGTTCGGCTGGGCGCAGGTCGCCGCTACCGCCGGGACGATCTACGTCACCTTCATCGGGTTCGAGGTCATCGCGACCAGCGCCGAGGAGATAAAGAACCCCAGCCGGAACCTGCCGCTGTCGATGCTCGCGGCGGTCGTCACGCCGACGCTGATGTACGTGCTGGTGATGTTCGTCAGCACGGGGACCATCAGTCGTGACCTGCTCATCAACTCCCGCATCCCCGTCGCGGAGGTGGCGGCGGTGTTCTCCGACATCTCCCTCGCCGGGTTCAACGTCGGTGCGGCGGCGATGGTCGTCGGGGCCGTGCTGGCGACGGTCTCCAGCGCCAACGCCTCCATCCTCTCGGCGGCCAGGGTCAACTTCGCGATGGGCCGGGACCGCATCCTGACGAACTGGCTGAACCAGGTCCACGACACGTTCCGGACGCCGTACCGGGCCATCCTCGCCACCGGCGGGGTCATCCTGCTGCTCATCGCGCTCAACGTCGAGATCGGGACGCTGGCCGAGGTCGCGAGTTTCTCCTACCTGGTGACCTACGCCCTGGTCCACGTCGCCGTCGTGGTGATGCGTCGGGCCGACCCGTCCGACTACGACCCCGCGTTCCGCATCCCGGACCCGCTCTACCCGGTCGTGCCGGTGCTGGGCCTGCTGGCCTGCGTCGCCATCCTGTTCCAGATGGACCTCGTCGTTCAGGTCATCGGCGTCGTCATCGTCGGCGTCGGCATCGCCTGGTACGTGCTCTACGCCCGGTCCCGGTCCCGGACGGAGGGGCTGATGGGGGAGGCCATCTCCCCGGAGCCGGCGACGGTCCCCGACGGTCGCGGGACCTACCGCGTCGTGGTGCCGGTCTCGAACCCCGTGACCGAGTCGGACCTGCTGCGGCTGGCCGCCGCCAGCGCCCACGCCAACGAGGACGGCAACGCCGAACTCGTCGCGGTGAACGTCATCGAGGTCCCCCAGCAGACCTCGCTCTCGCAGGACCTCGCCTTCGAGGAGGAGCGGGTCCAGGCCCAGAGCGACCTCCTGGAGCAGGCCCGGGAGGTCGCCGGGGGTCTCGAGGTCGGCATCCGGACCCGCGCGGTCGTCGGGCGAAGTGCCGCCAGGGCCATCCTCGACATCGTCGAGGACGAGGCCGCCGACCAGGTGCTGCTGGGCTGGACCGGGAAGCGGAGCCGCCGCGAGCACGTCCTCGGCTCGACCATCGACCCCGTCGTGAGCCGGGCGCCGTGTGACGTGACGCTGGTCAAGCTCGGTCCCGAGGGGAGCCGCGGCGAGGGCGACATCGCGGCGCTCGCCGGCCAGGGCCCCCACGCGCCGGTCGCGGCACGCCGGGCCCACGAGTTCGCCGACGCAGCGGACGGGACGCTCACGCTCCTCAACGCGCAGGTGCGCGACGACGCCGAGGACGAAGGCGAGGGCGAGGACGACTACCACGCCGCGGGGATGGAGACGGTCGAGTCGGTCGCCGAGGCGGCGGGACTCGAATCCGACGATTACGAAGCCGAGGTCGTGCCGGCGACGGACCTCGAGACGGACCTGCTGGCGGCGCTGGAGCGGTTCGACACGGTCTGTGTCGGCGCGACCCGCACCGGCACCGTGTCGCAGGCGCTGTTCGGGTCGCTCCCCGAGACGGTCGGCAGCGAGGTCGAGGGCACGGTGGCCATCGCTCGAGGCCCCGAGGACTCGCCGCGCTCCGTCCGCGAAGCGCTCGTCGAGCGGCTCCAGCCGTAGACGCAGCGGCGAATTTTTCGACTAATCGCCAAGCAGTCAATATATTCTGCCAAATAATGGGTTGTGTGGCCACCTTGTCCAGAATATCGGCTGAGTCGGCGGTGACGGGGGAGCGGGCCGGCCTCGCCCGGCGGTCACTCGCCGCCGAACGCGGCGATGGTCTCGCCCGAGGACGGCTCGCGGGAGAACAGCGTGATGATGTCGCCGGCCTGGATGCGTGTCTCGCCCTTCGGTGTCACCACATCGTCGCCCCGCTCGATGCCGACCACGAGCGTCTCGTCAGGGAGGACTCCGTCCCGCTTGGCTTCCTCGAGTGTCATCCCGAGGATGGGGGCGCCGACGGAGGCGGTCAGCTCGACGATCTCGGCGTCGCCGGTGAGGCTGATGAAGTCGTTCAGGGAGGGGAACTCCCGGTCGCCGTTCGGGCCGAACGGCTCGTACGGCTGGGTCACCTCCTGCTCGACCAGGCGCTCCTCCTCGATAGTGAGCCCCAGTTCCGAGAGCTGGGTGGCGATGCGGGTCAGCTCTCGCGACCCGCCCCCGACCACCGTGACGTGGAGGTTCCGCTGCCCGGCCGTGAGCTGCCGGACGTTCACCACGCCCGACAGGTTGAGCGCCTGGTTCGCGAGGCGTTCGCGGTCCGCGACCGGGGCGGTGCAGACGAACAGGTTCGTCAGCCGCCCCTCGACGCGCTCGTAGTCGATGTCGGCGTGGTAGCCCCGGATGATGCCGGCCGTCTCCAGCTGGTCGATGCGGTTCCGGATGGTCCCCGGCGAGACGTCCACCTGCTCGGCGATCATCGGTGCCGAGGTCCCCCGCGCGTCCCCGGCGAGGGCGTACAGGATGCGCCGGTCCACCTCGTCGACGCGGTCGTCCATACCCGCGGTAGGCCGGGGCGGTATATCGGTGCTCGGGTTCCGCCGGGCGCTGCCCCGTCACCACCACGAGCCTCCCGCCCCGGGCGGTGTCGCGGTGTGCGTCGCGACATCCTGTCGCCGGTCATCGAACGGTAGACGTTTGAGGGCCCCCCGATACACACCCGCCGTGTACCTCATCATCGTCGGGGCGGGCGACATCGGGACGCCGCTCATCGAGATCGCGACCGCCGGCGGCAACGAGGTGGTCGTCGTCGAGCGGGACCCCGAGCGGGCCGAGCGAGCGGCCCAGCGGTTCGACTGCCTCGTCCTGCAGGACGACGCGACGGTGAAGGAGACCCTCGAGGACGCCGGTGCCGGCCGCGCAGACGCGCTCATCACCACGACGGACCGCGACGCGACGAACGTGATGGTCTGCCTGCTGGCCGAGGAACTCGACGTCCCGGAGATCGTCTCCGTCGTCCACGACCCAGAGCACATGGCGCTGTACCGGCGCATCGGCGTGAACACCATCGGCAACCCCCAGCGCCTCATCGCGGAGTACCTCTACCGCGCGGTCAAGCGGCCAGCCATCGTCGATTACATGCGCATCGGCGAGGAGGCGGAGGTGTTCGAAATCGCGGTGGCCGACGACGCCCCCGTTGCCGGGATGACCGTCGCCGAGGCCGCCGCCGCCGGCCACGTCGGTGACGAGCTGCTCATCGTCGCCATCGAGCGCGAGGGGCACGACGACCCCATCACCCCGAGCGGCCCCACCGAACTCCGAGTCGGTGACCTGCTGACGGTCTACTCCGCCTCGGGTGCGACCCCGGAGGTGACGGACGTGTTCGGGGTGTACGGCGACCACGCCGACCCGGAGACGCGTCCCGCCAACGACGAGGCCGAGAACGGGGGCGCGGGTGGGTAGCGTGGCGCGGCACCCGGACCGGTTCGATGGGTTCCCAGCGGACCTCGCGACGGTCCTCCGGGACGTCGGGTCGCTGCTGCTCATCGAGGCACTGGTGATGACCGTCACCGTGGGCGTGGCGCTGCTTGCGGGCGAGCTCTACGCCGCGCTCGCATTCCTGCTGGCCGGCGGGTTCACCGCAAGCGTCGGCTCCCTCGCGCGGCGGACGTTCACCGACGCCCCCGCTCCCGTGATGAAACACGGGATGGTCATCGCCGCCGGCGGCTGGTTCACGGTCGCGCTGTTCGGGTCGCTCCCGTTCTTCCTGACCGCGCATCTCACGCCGGTGTCGACGATGGCGACGTACGTCCCCGCGGGCGTGACGTACGACCCCGTCACGGTGTGGGGGCCGGCCACGCAGTCCAGCCTGGGTTACTTCCGGTCGCCCCTGCACGCACTGTTCGAGTCGATGAGCGGCTGGACCGGCAGCGGCCTGACGATGGCCATCCACGAGCCGTCGCTCCCCCGGACCATCCAGTGGTGGCGGTCGGTCATCCAGTGGGTCGGCGGCATCGGCGTCATCGTCCTCACCGTCTCCATCCTGGCACGGCCCGGGTCGGGCAGCTACGCGCTCTACCGCTCCGAGGCGCGCGAGGAGCGCATCCACCCGAGCGTCGTCTCCACCGTCCGGACCATCTGGAAGATATTCGTCGGTTACACCGTCCTCGCCATCGTCCTGTTCTTCCTCGCGCTCCACTTCTCGGAGTACGGGTCGACGCTGACGCTCGGCGAGCAGGCGTGGCAGTCGCTCAACCACGCGATGACCGGGCTCTCGACGGGTGGGTTCTCGGTCACCGACAACTCCATCGGCACCTACAACGCGCCGCTCATCGAGGGCATCCTCCTGCCGGTGATGACGCTGGGGGCCATCGCCTTCCCCGTCCACTACGGCGTCCTCCACGACCGCGACTACCGGGAACTGTTCGGTGACCTCCAGACCCGGTGGCTGTTCGTGTTGCTCGGCCTGGGGACGCTGATACTGGTCGCCCAGAACCTGCTCACCGCGCCGACGAGCGACTACGGTGCCAGCGTCGCCGTCCCGTACGTGGACCGGCTCGCCGCGGACGCCACCCGCGATGCCGTCTTCCAGCTCGTGAGCGCGCTCACCTGCACGGGGTTCCAGTCCTCCCCAATCGGGTCGTGGAGCGACGGCGGCAAGCTCATCATCTCCGTGGCGATGGTCATCGGTGGCGCTGCCGGCTCGACGGTCGGCGGTATCAAGATCATCCGCGCCTACACCGTCGCGCGGGGCATCCGGTGGCAGTTCAGCCGTGTGTTCCTGCCGGCGAGCGCGGTCGTCTCCATCGACATCGACGGCCGCCGACTCGACCGCGAGGAGATGGAGCGGGAGTTCTCCGAGGCCGCCATCATCAGCCTGCTGTGGGTACTGTTGCTGGCTGCCTCCAGTCTCGTTCTGGTCAACGTCGCGGGCGCCGACTTCGGCTACGCCGACGCGCTGTTCGAGGTCGCCAGCGCCCAGGGCAACGTCGGCCTCTCCTCGGGCATCACCGGCCCCTCGATGCCCCCGGTCGCCGAGGCGATGTTCGTCCTCAACATGTGGGTCGGTCGGCTGGAGATCATCCCGGTGCTCGTCTTCGGACGGGCGCTGGTGAAGGGGCTCGACCCCTGAGTGGACGTTCTCACCCCGGGTACTCGCTCGGATGTGGTGGTAGAGGTAGGGGATTGCTTTGTCAGTTGGCCTGCTGGATTTGCTGCTGGAAGGAACGTCTTGGAAGCCCCTGGCTGCTCGACTGTCCGGGTCTCGCTGTCTTCGAAACTCGGAGATTTCTGAGGACGACGTAAGGACCGCAGGGAGCGAAGCGACCGAGGACCGCAGCGAGCCGCGGGGCCCCTCAGCGCCCCGGGGCTTTCTACCGGTTGCTGCTGCTGTCGCCAGGAACACCAAACAAATCGGTACACACGCACGCTCGTTCTCACAGATGCCGAGGGGCCCGAGGAGAGATCCAGAATCTACGACTTCCAGTACCCGCTCGTCAGCAGCACCAGCACCGGCAGGATCTCCAGCCGGCCGATCCACATCAGGAACACCATCAGCAGTTTCGACGTGGCGGGGAACTCCAGATACGAGCCGAACGGGCCGAGCGAGCCAAAGCCCGGACCGACGTTGCCGAGCGTCGCGGCGATTGCACTCATCGCCTCCAGCGTGTTGATGTCGTAGCCGACGCGGGAGACGTCGAGACTGATGAGTACCGTCCCGACGGCGAACAGGAGCAGGTAGAGGAGGGTGAAGCTCATCACGCCGCGGACGGCGTCCTCGTCGACGACCTCACCGGCGAGCCGGATCGGCTGGACGGCCTCCGGGTGGGTGGTCGTGAACAGTTCCCGTCGCACGACCTTCACGATGACCACCCAGCGGACGATCTTGATGGCACCGCCCGTCGAGCCGCCGGAGCCACCGATGAACATCGCGAACAGCAGCAGGTACTTGCCGGCCTCGGACCACTGGGCGAAGTCGCTGGTCGCGTACCCGGTCGTGGTGACGAGACTGACCACCTGGAAGATGGACTGCCGGAGGGTGTTTTCGACGTTCCCCTGGACCACGCCGCCGAGGTCGCCCAGCGGGGGCGCGCCGCCGACGAACAGCACGCCCGCGAGTATCGCCGACAGGACGCCCATGATGCCGGCGTAGGCCCGGAACTCGGCGTCGTCGACCAGCTTCCGGATGTCACCGCGGAAGACGGCGTAGAACAGCGCGAAGTTGGTGCCGGCGACGACCATGAACGGGATGACGACCCACTGGACGGCCGCGGAGAAGGCCGCGATGGAGTCAGCCTCCGGGGAGAAGCCGCCGGTCGGGAGCGTCGTCAGGCCGTGCGCGACGGCGTTGTACGCGCCCATGTTCGGGGCCAGTTCCATCCCCAGCAGCGGGCCGGCGAGGTGGAGTCCGTACAGGAGGCCGATTTCCAGCGCGGTGAACGCGAAGTAGGCGATCCAGAGGACGCGCGCGGTCTCGGCGATACGTGGGGTGAGCTTCTCGATACCGACGCCGGGGGCCTCGGCGTCCATCAGCTGGGCACCCCCCACGGAGAGCTCGGGAAGGATGGCGATGGCGAGCACGATGATACCCATCCCGCCGAGCCACTGGGTGAGCTGGCGCCAGATGAGGATGGCGTGGGAGTGCCGATCCAGCGATATCTCGCCGAGCAGCGTCGCCCCGGTCGTCGTGAACCCGGACATCGACTCGAAGAGGGCGTTGACGGGGTTCGCGAGCGTCGAAGCTGGCGAGCTCGGCGGCAGGATGCCCGGCACGCCGCGGGCCGCCAGCAGGTACGGCACCGCGGCGACCAGCGCCACGCCGAGCCAGGCACCGGCGACCATCAGGAACCCCTCGCGGGCGCCCAGGTCCGGGTCCGGGTCGAGCCGTTCGAGGCCGGTCCCGACGAGGAGTGTGAACAGTGCGGTCAGGAGGAAGACGAACACGTCGTCGCCGTATACGACCCCGACCAGTAGCGGCACCATCAGCGGCACGGCGAGGTACTTCAGAACGGTCCCGACGAGGCTCAGTGACGCCCGCCAGTCGACGCGGAGGCTCCCTCGTCCGCCGTCCGTCACGCCGAGCAGTAGCACGCCTCCAGGATTTTCCGGCGTGCGAATCAATCCATCGCTTCCGGTCCCCGACCCGGCGGTGCTCGTCCGGCGCCGCCTCGCCGGCGAGCGCGGGCGTGTTCCCAATCGTCGGTCTCGACGGCTCGTCGGGGCGTCTCAGAGCAGCTGTGTCATCTGTTCGAGGCTGTCGGTCTCGACGAAGACCACGACATGGTCGCCCACCTCGACGACCGTGTCACCCCGTGGGACGACGAACTCGCCGTTCCGAGTGATGGCGCCGACCACCACGCCGTCCGGGAGGTCCGAAGCGGCCTCGCGGATGGTCCGGTCGGCGAAGACGCTCTCGGCTTCGATTTCGACCTCCAGCACTTCCGCGCGGTCGCCGTCGACGATGGAGACGTTCTCGGCGTGGCGGCCCCGCGTGAAGCGGGTGATCTCCTCGGCGGTCGCCTCGCGCGGCGAGACCGCTACGTCGACGCCGACGGCCTCGAACAGTTCCGCGAACTCGACGGTGTCGACGATGGCGACGGCCCGGCCGGCCCCGAGACGCTTCGCGAGCAGCGTCGCGAGAAGGTTCTGCTGGTCGTTCTCCAGGGCCGCGATGACGGCGTCCGCGCGGCCGACGTTCTCGCGTTCGAGAAAGGAGCGGTCGGTGGCGTCGCTCTCCAGCACGGTCGTCTTCGGGAGCTGCTCGGCCAGCCAGCGTGCCCGCCCGGGGTCGTGCTCGACGAGCCGCGGGGAGAAGCCCCGCTCCTCCAGCAGCCGCGCGGTCTGGTAACCGACCTCCCCGCCGCCGACGATGACGATGTCGCTGGGGCGGTTCTCCTGGGGCGCGATGGCCGAGGAGAACGCCCGCGTGCTCTCCGGGCTCCCGATGACGACCACGTCGTCGCCGGCTTCGATGGTCGTCCCGCCGCTGGGGACGATGATGTCGTCCTCGCGGATGATTCCGACGAAGGTGAGCGAGTCGAACCGGTCGGCCTCCTGCACCGTCTGGCCGGCGACCGGCGACTCGGCGGGGATCTCGAACTCGGCCATCTGGACGGCGCCGTCGGCGAACATGTCCACGTCCTGGGCCGTCGGGAGGCCGATGACGCCGACGATGGTCCGGGCCGCGAGGAGGTCCGTACAGACCATGAAGTCGACGCCGAAGGCGCGGTTGTCCTGTTCCCAGGTGTGGAGGTACTGGGGGCTCTTCACGCGGGCGATGGTGAACGGGTCACCGCCGACGGCGGCGGTTCCGCAGGTGACGATGTTGGTCAGGTCGTCGTCGGTCGAGGCGATGAGCATGTCCGCCTCGTCGATTCCGGCCTCCTGCAGGACGTCCAGGCTACAGCCGTCGCCCTGCAGGGCGAGGACATCCTGTTCGTAGGTGAGCTGCTCGACGCGGTCGGCGTCGACATCGACGACAACCACGTCGTGGGCTCCGGAGAGGCTCTCGGCGATGGCGGAGCCGACCTCGCCGGCACCGACGATGATGACGCGCATTCGTCGGTGCTGTGCGGGCCGGGGGCAAATCCGTTTCCATCCCCTCGGACGAACCGTTATTGAACGTCTATGTTAACTATGGGGGAGTTACTCCAGAAAATCGCCCCATCAGCTGCCAGCATGGACGTTTGGATGGGATTGTCAGAACCCCCTTAGACCCTGCTGACTAACGATTTAGTCACACATGCCAGGTGACGACTCCGGCGTTCCACGCCGGACCTTCCTGAAGGGCATCGGGCTGACGGCGGCCGCGGCCGCCGTGGGACCGGGGCTGGGGAGCGCCGAGCAGCCGAGCATCGACGAGCGGTTCCTCAACTGGCGGGCCGTCGAGGCCCGGAAGGTGTGGGAGCGGGGGCTGCGGGGCCGTCGCGACCGGACCCTCGCGCTGACCGACTCCGGCGTCGACGGGCGCCACCCCGACCTGGGGCCGTGGAACGGCGTTCGAGCCGAGATACAGGACGGTCGGTTCACCCTCACCCGGGGCACGGGCGGCGACGGTGGCGGCGCCGCCGAATTCGAACCGGTAACCGAAGCGGGTGAGCCGCTCACGGAGTCCGACAGCGGAACGTTCACGCCAGGGGTGTTCGCCGCACCGAATCAGCAGTTCTCCGAGGTCAGGGGAGCGACGTTCACTGCCGACGTGACGAGCAAGCTGGACGCCGAGCTATCCTGGACGCCACCGGGCAACGACCTGGAGTTCCGCATCGACGACGTGACCGACGAGCGGACGGAAGTGGGGCGCGCCGCGACCGCCGACAATCCCGAGACGCTCCGTGTCGACGTGACCGAGGGCCGGGACTACCAGTTCGTCGCCGAGCTGTACACCAGCGTCGCCGGCCAGTACACGGTGAGCGCGACGTACGTCCAGAAGGTCGGTGGGGGGAGCAGCGAGACCACGACTGCACCGACCGGTGATATCGAGCCGTTCGCGGACGTGGACGACCCGTTCGCCCCCGACATCGATACGCCGAAGACGGTCGGCTGGTACACCAGCGGCGACTACGGCGGCTTCGAGGAGCCGCTGGACCAGAACGGCCACGGGACGCACGTCTCCTCCATCATGGCCGGCTCCGGACGGGCCAGCACGGTCGAGACGAGCGAGGTCCACGAGCCCAACGCGACGCTCCTGCCCGGCGACTTCCTCGAGTACGAGGTCGCGGCCGACGCCGGGCAGAGCGTCTGGGCCTCCGGCTTCGGCACCAACGTCAACATCTACATCCTCGACCCGGAGGGGCGCGAGCTCGACCAGTCGCCCGTCCGGAAGGACTCCATCATCGTCGAGCACCCCGTCGACGAGTCCGGGACCTACACCGTACAGGTCCGGCCGCGGGAGACGGAGGTCGTGGTCGAGGGCGCTGCCGAGCAGGCACAGGCGGGCAACCCGACCGGGGGGACGCTGGAGCGCATCGCCGTCGGCGCGACCGCACACGCCGAGACGACGACGGGCCAGGCCGACCCGGACACCGACGTGCAGTCGCTCCACCCGGGCGTCGCGCCCAACGCCGGCATCGTCGGGCTCCAGGGACTCGGTGCCCCCACGACCACGCTCGGCGAGCACGCCGAGGCGTTCAAGGAGGCGTTCAACATCCGGTCGGTGAACATGTCCTGGGGACCGCTCCAGGGCCTGCCGCTCGGACAGGTCGAGCAGCTCTCCTCCACCCGCGCCGACGTGCGGAAGATCACCGAGGGTGGGATACTGGTCTGTGCCTCGGCCGGGAACTCCTTCACGCCGGCCAACGGGAACGGCGGGCCCGCGGCCGCGGACGAGGCCATCTCGGTGGTCGCGACCGGCCCGTTCGACGGTATCGCGACGTACTCCTCCGGCGGTATCGGTGGCGTGGACGAGCAGAGCGACGAGTCTGCCGAGTCGAACCCGGCCTACACGAAACCGGATATCACGGCGCCGGGTGGCGACATCGGGCCCGACGCGCTCGCGAACATCGGCCTCGGACTGGCGACGAACCCGCCGGTCGTCGGGAGCGCCATCGACCTCCCTGTCGGTGTCAACTACCCGATTCCCTCGATATACGAGCTGGCCCGGGCGGCGAAGAACGGCGACCCGTCGACGTCCTACGGTGACGCGGACGGGACCGCCGACCCCGGCGCCGATGAGCCGTTCGCCCCGCGGGACTACACGGACAAGGCCGGCACCTCGATGTCCTCGCCGTACACGAACGGCGTGGCTGGCCTCGTAGCACAGGCGATGGAGGACGGCCTGCCGGGGCAGGGTGAGCGGCCCGAGCCGCTGACACTCCCCGAACCGGCCGCGACCGAGGAGGCCGACGTCTACCGGCTGAAGGCGCTGCTGCTCGCGACCGCCAGCGAGTCCGTCTTCACGGCCGCGCCGTACCACGCCGCGCAGAACCCGCCGAAGGCACCCACCTACGACTTCGGCGGCCGCGACCCGTTCGAGGGGTACGGCCGTGTCAATCCCGACGCCGCCGTCGACGCGGTCACGCGCGACCTCACACCCGCCGCCGCCGACGGCACCGCCGAGGCGACCACCAGCGAGGAACTGGGGCTGTACGTTCCCCACGACTCGCGGGCCGTGGCGGGCTACGTCGAGGCGCCCGCCGGCACGCTGGACGTGTCCGTCTCGCTGTCGCACCTCTCGGGTGGGAACAGGGGGATGGCGGCGGGCGACCCGCACATCGACCTGTTCGTCTACGACCCCGCGAACCCGAGCGCACGCGGCGATCCGACCATCGTCGCCCGGGCACAGGGGCTCACCGGCGCGCCCTCGACGACCGTGACCGTGCCGGGCGCCCCCGGCGAGACGACCACCTACGTCGTCGTCGCGAAGCTGGTGAACGTGCCCGGCGTGGTCAACGGACACGACGTGCAGAGCCACTTCGACCTGACCGTCGGCGTGGACGCGACCCAGGAGCGATTCGGCGTCGAGAGCGGCTCGCGAACAGACGACGGCCGCGTCTTCACGGCCGGCGCCACCGACCAGGTCGACCTCGCGGTGACGAACCCCGACGAGACGGCGACGGTCCGTGATGTCGTTCCGGCGGCGTGGCAGGTGGTCGGCGGCGATGTCGACCGCGTCGAACAGCCGGCCGAGAACGGACCGCAGTACGTCTACCTCGACGGCGAGGCGGCGCCGGACGGTACCACGGAGTACACCTACTTCGTGGAGGCGCCCGACGCTCTCGCGGACTCGAACCGGTACACGTTCGGCCCGGCCGAGGCGCGGCCGGTGGACGCGGCAGCCGACACGCCGTGGGCGACCGTCCCCGGCACGTCGGATACGAACACGGTCGTCGCGGTCGGCGCGAGCGCTCCGAGCGGTGACGACCTGCCGGATGGCGACCTGCCCGGCGGCGCGCCGCTCTGAGCCGGGCACCAGCCCACCGCGCACGCGGGCGTTCGGCCCTACATCCCCTTGAGGGCCCGCAGACCGAAGGGGCCGGGTTTATGCACGCGGAGCGGTTCCTCGGGAACGTATGTCAGACAACACGCCGGTCGTGGTTCAGGCGTACCGTACGCCCCAGGGCAAGGAGGACGGTGTCTTCAGCGAGGTCCGGAGCGAGGACCTCTCCATCCCGCTCATCGACGAGATGCTCGCCGAGACGGGCCTCTCGGGCGAGCAGGTGGACGACCTGATGTGGGGCTGTGCCCAGCAGCGCGACGAGCAGGGCAACAACCTGGCCCGCGTCATCGCGCTGATGAGCGACCTCGGCGAGAAGACTCCGGCGACCACCATCAACCGCTGGTGTGCGTCCTCGGCCCAGTCCATCATCTCGGCCTCCGACGCCATCCGCGCCGGCCAGCGTGACTGCATCATCGCTGGAGGTGTCGAGAACATGTCCCGGGTGAAGATGGGCCAGAACTCCGCCATCCATCCCGGCCTCAACGACGAGCACAACATCGCGTCGCTCCAGATGGGGATGACCGCCGAGGAGGTCGCCGACCGCTACGACATCTCCCGCGAGGTCCAGGACGAGTACGCCGCCCGCTCCCAGCAGCGCGCGGTCGCCGCCACCGAGGAGGGCCGCTTCGACGACGAGATCGTCCCCATCGAGGGCCACGACGACGAGGGCGAGCAGATCACCGTCACCGAGGACGAGGGCCTGCGCCCCGGTACCACCGCCGAGAAGCTGTCGGGCCTCCCGACCGTGTTCAAGGCCGACGGCACCGTCACGCCCGGGAACGCCTCCCAGGTCTCCGACGGCGCCGCCGCGACGATGCTCACCTCGAAGGCGTTCGCCGAGGACCACGGCTTGGACATCCTGGCCGAGGTCGGCAACAACAACGTCGCCGGCGTCGAGCCGGAGGTCATGGGCATCGGTCCCATCCCGGCCAGCGAGGGGCTGTTCGAGCGCTCCGGCACATCGGCCGAGGACTACGACCTCGTCGAACTCAACGAGGCGTTCGCCTCCCAGACCGTCTACTGTCAGGAGCAGCTCGGCTTCGACGACGACAGCTTCAACGTCAACGGCGGCGCCATCGCCATCGGCCACCCGCTGGGTGCCAGTGGTGCGCGCCTGCCCGTGACGCTCATCCACGAGATGCACAAGCGCGACGACGCCGAACTCGGCCTCGCCACGGAGTGCGTCGGCTTCGGGCAGGGCGCTGCCATCGAGTTCCGCGTCTGAAGGCCGCTCGACACCACGTTCCCCTTCTTTCGCGCCCGGTCGGTGAGCGGCCAGTGACCGTCACGAGCGAGGGTGAGGTCTCGGTTGCCGAGGCCGAGGCGTGACCGGCCGCCGGAACCGGCCGAACCGTTAAGCCCGACCCCGTCGACCCGCCGGCATGCGAATCGACGGGTTCGAACACGAGACGGGAGCCCACTGTGGCTCTACCTCCCTGCGCAACCTCGCCGACCACTACGACTGGGACCTCTCCGAGCCAGGCTGTTTCGGCCTGGGCTCGGGCCTCGGCTTCGTCTACCTCGAACTGCCCATCGACCCGTGGCGGATGTTCATCGGCCGCCCGCTGTGGCTGGAGAAAGCCTTCTTCGAGAACCTCTCCATCCCCCACACGGAGCGCCGCGGCGACGACTGGGAGACGGCCTGGAGCGACGTGAAGCGCCACCTCGACGCCGGCGACCCGGTACTGGTGTTCGTCGACCTCTACTATCTCGACTACTACGACACGGACACGCACTTCGCGCCGCACTCGCTGCTGGTCGTCGGCTACGACGAGGACGCCGACGCGACGGAGGCGCCCCACGCCGACCCGGACGCGGGCACGGGCGTCGCGTACATGGCCGACAGCGAGTTCGACGAGGTCCAGCCGCTCCCGCTCTCCTCGCTCCGCGAGGCGTGGGCGTCGAAGGACATGCTCCCGCTGGACAACCGCTACATCGTCACAGAGGGCGACCCGCAGGCCGATGTCGGCGCAGCCGCCCGCGACGCTATCCGGGAGACGGCGCAGTACATGCTCGACCCGGCCACGGCCAGTCGCGACACCCTCGGCGACACGATGGGGATGGGCACCCACGGCCTCGACGGGATGCACGCGTTCGCCGACTCGATGGCCGAGTGGCCCGACCTGGAGGACCCGCAGTGGATTGCCCGGTTCGCCTACCAGAACGTCGAGCGCCGGGGGACCGGCGGCGGCGCGTTCCGGGGGCTGTACGCGCCCTTCCTCGACGAACTGGGCGAGGCGGCGGGCCTCGACGAGTCGTTCGCCGAGGAGATGCACGGCATCGCGGGCGACTGGTCGTCGCTCGCCGCCATCCTCTACGAGGCCAGCGAGACCGACGATGACATGGCGCCGCTGCTGGACGAGGCCGCCGAGCGCGTCCACGCCGTCGCCGACCGCGAGGAGCGGTTCTACGAGGACGTGCTGGCGGCGCTGGAGTGACGCCGTCCCGGACCCCGCCCCCACATCCGAGGCGGTCCGCCTAAGCCCGCGCCCCACCAGCGACGGGTATGGACGTCGAGTCGATGTTCGAGTACATGCCGTTCAACCAGGAGGTCGGCATCGAGATTACCCATGCAGAGGACGGCCACGCCGAGGGCCGTATCGACCTCGAGGACCGCCACTCCTCCAGCCCACTCACGCGCGTCGCCCACGGGGGCGTCACGTACGCGCTCGCGGACACGGTCGGCGGCGCCGCCGTCATCTCTGCGGTCGAGGACATCACCCCCACCATCGACATGCGCATCGACTACCTCGCGCCGGGGACGGGCGAGGTGATGCTGGGCGAGGCCGAGTGCACCCGCGTCGGCGAGTCCGTCGCCACGGTCGACGTGGTCATCACCGACGGCGAGGGGGAGCGCCTGGCCACCGCACGGGGGACGTACAAGACGGGCGGCGACTCCAGCGACTCGGCGTGGGATGCCGAGGAGACGCGGAGTCGCATCGGTGGGGAGTGAGTCCGGGGGCACGACTCTGTCCCTCTCAGCTCCATCCGAGAAACATACCGATATTTGAATATCTATGGTGAAGATATTACAGAAAATTCCACCTTTGGCTGAATATGTGGCAACAATCGTGAGGTATCGGTGTCTTACTCCTGCCAGTCGATGACGCTGCCGAAATCGAGCGGACAGCCGCCCACCCGGTAGCCCTCGAAGCTCCCGTCCGGGCGGGCGCGGAAGACGATGGTCGGCCGGTGGGCCACAGCCGGTCGCTCGCCGGCGACGCGGCGCCACTCGTCGTCGCGGAAGGAGGAGCAGTCGACGAGGAGGAGCGCGTTCGGGTGCTCGCGGAGCTGGCCGTCGTTCTTCGACTTGCCGGTCTGCCGGACGGCGGCGACGGCGGTGTCGGCCCGGCGGCGGGTCGGCGGTCGGGGGCGGGTCACCTCCACGAGCTGCCCGTTCACGCGGAAGTCGAGCGCGTGGCCGCTGTCCATCTGGACCTCCGGCTCGAAGTCGAGGCCGGCGTCCGTCAGCAGCTTCGCGGTCGTGAACTCGGACATGGTGGCGGCCATGCGGAACCAGTCGCCGCCCTCCGAGGTGCCGAGCTTGGCCGCCATCGTGTAGCGATGCTCGTCCAGCGCGCCGGTCGCGAGGAAGGCGTCGTAGTAGGCCAGTGCCTCGTCGCGGTCGGCGTCCGGGAAGCCGGCGGCGTGGTCGGCGAAGAACTCACGGGTCGTCTCGCGGCCGTCCTTCGAGAACAGGACGGGGAGGAAGAACCGCGAGAGGTGCTCGTGGCGCGCCAGCCACGGCTCCTCGACCTCGAGCCGGGCGAACAGCTCGCTCTCGGCCCACGCGCCCACCTCGGCGGGTGCCTCGCCGAAGGTGTACTTGTCCGTCCGCCACAGCACCTCGGGCGTCTCCGTGTTGCCCAGCCAGTAGGCGTCGGGGTTGCCGTCGTCGCCGCTGTGCGTCCAGCAGAACAGGGCGAAGTCGCCGTTGTCCATCTCCAGCCGGCGGGCCTGATAGCCCTCGGGGGTGAACCACGGGTCCGTGAGCGTGGCGCCGAACCGCTCGTCCAGCGGCTCCAGCAGCTCGCGACGGACCCGGTCGGTCCCCCAGTGCTCGCGTGACCGGCGGAATCGGAGTGGCCCTGCCACACCCCACCTTCGACACCCGAACCTGTAATCGTTCCCGTTCGACCGCTGGCGCGCCCGAGCCCGGTGCCGGGTGTCGTTCGCTCCCCGGTTCTGGGCGGCTGGTATATGAACGCCCGGCTATCCCACACGATAGATTGATTATTGACAACTGATAACGCTCGGGTGTAGTTACCATGTCAATGGGTGCCTATGACGAGGACGAGCACGAGCGCCGCGAAGAGAAGTCGACCACCGTAGACACCGATTTCGACGACGAGCGGAACGAGTACCGGGGAGAGGTGGAGTTCGACTCCGGTGACTCGACGGAGGCACTCCTCGACCAGTTCAGGGAGATCAAGGAGAACAACTGACCCCTTCACTCTCGGAACGCGCCTCGGCCCGCCTACGCCGTCTCCGTCCGGACCTGTAACAGCACCACCGAGAGGCCACAGACTGTCGTGACGGCGGCGACGTGGGCGACGATGGTCGCGAGCAGGACCGGGAAGTCCGTGATGAACGGCACGAGGAGCAACTGGAGGAGTCCGAACGCGACCGTCTCGAGGTCGGCTCGCTGGAACGCCCGCGCGGTCTCGGGTTCGAACTGGAACCGGGCCGAGCGCCACAGCGCCGTCACCGACGCCCACCAGTTCGTTCCGATACGGTAGCAGACGTCCCACAGCACCAGTAGCGTCATGTAGACCACCAGCACGGGCGGGTCCGGGCCGAACAGCCGCTCGACGAGTGGCGTCCCGCCCGACGCCGGGTCGAACACGAACAGGTGCGTGATGAGCGCGATGTAGGCGAGCACCGCCAGCACCACCTCGACACTGGAGCCGAACAGGAGCCGCCGGTAGGACTCGGGCACCGGCACCGCGCGGGTGAGGGTGCTGATGCGGAGCATCTCCGCGCTCCCCACCGCAGCGACGAAGACCGCAGCGGTCCCGGCGATGGCGGCGTTCCACAGCCCGTAGTACAGCGCCAGCGCGAGCACTCCGACCTCGAAGATGGCGAGCTGGATGGCGATGGCGACGGGCTGGGAGAGCTCGATACCCGGCAGCGCCGAGATGATGCTCTCGTACACCCACGTCTCCCCGAACTCGGGTTTCCGGGTGCCGGTCGAGGAGGCCATCAGGGGCCACCCCCGGGTCCGGCGTCGGGTCCGGTTCCGCTGTCCCGGTCGCCGGGTCCGCTGCCGTCCGGCAGGCCTCCGTCGGGTTCGACACGGGCCGTCGCCGTCTCGGGCGGCGGTGCCGTCTCGACCGGTGAGAGCGCCCGCAACACGGCGGTCTCGAACGTCGTCCGCTCGATGGGGACGAGCGACTCGATGCGCCGGTCAGTGACGACGACCGGGTTCCGCAGGCCCTTCACCAGCGGCACGGCCACCTCGGTCGAGACGTCGGTCACGAGGCCGAGCCACCGCGAGGAGAGCCCCGGCGAGAGGATGGGCGCGGGGAGGATGACCGGCTCGCGCCGCCCGGAGAGGCGGGCGGTCTCCTGGAGCATCGACTCGTAGGTCATGACCTCCGGGCCACCGATCTCGAAGGTGTCCGCCCGGGTCTCCGGGACGTCGAGGACGCCGACGAGGTACGCGACCACGTCGTCGATGGCGATGGGCTGGCACGGCGTCCGGACCCACCGTGGCGTTATCATCACGGGGAGCCGGGTGACGAGCTGGCGGATGAGGTCGAACGAGAGCGACCCGTCGCCGATGATGACGGCGGCCCGGAGGACCGTCAGGTCGTACTCTCCCTCCCCGAGCACGCGCTCGACCTCGCGGCGCGATTCGAGGTGTTCCGAGAGGTCGTCGCCCTCGGCACCGAGGCCGCCGAGGTAGACGACACGGTCGACGCCGGCCGCGCTCGCTGCGTCGGCGAAGTTCCGTGCCGCCCGGCGGTCGCGCTCGGCGAACGCCTCGCCGGCGCCCATCGAGTGGACGAGGTAGTACGCGGCGTCGATGCCGTCGAGGGTGTCCTCCCAGCCGGATTCGAGGAGGTCGCCCTGCACCACCTCGACGCCCGACGGCCCCTCGTACCCTGCAGGGTCCCGGACCATCGCCACCACGTCGTGGCCGGCCCGGAGCAGTGCCGGCACCAGCCGCCCGCCGACGAATCCGGTTGCCCCCGTGACCAGTACGCGCATATGGCTACACGAGGTGCGGACGGCGGATAAGTGTGCGTCCCGAGGTCACCGACGCCCTGCGTCGGCCGCTGTCGGGGTGGCCGGTGCCGATTCCGTGCCGTGTCTCCGACGCTGCGAACCCGAATCGGTGACTCGAGGCGGGCGAGATATCGATAAGTTATCGAAATATTCGATATAACTCCAGATATTGTTCGTTCAGGGTTCCCTGGCGGTTCGGTGGATGGGTTCGGAGCAAAATTTTTGATGGACGCCCGAGTACACTACTGGTGGAGGTGAGAGTCAGTCATGTCTGTGAGTGCCAACAGTGGTCGCGGGTCGGGGCTGACCCGCTACGATATCGTCCTGCTCTGTATCCCAGTCGCGTTCGTCGTGGCCGCCCTCGCCGGCGTGCTTCTGGATGTACCCTCGCACGCCACGACGGCGGCTGGCGGACTGGTCAGCGCGTTCGTGCTCGCGGACGCGCTGTTCCGGAACCCGCCGCTCGGCACCTGATTATTCGGAAATCTGCGAATAACTTTTGAACTGGCATTGTAATCGGGAAATGTCTGGTTCTCGAGCAGTATTCTCGATAGAAGTTCGAATATCTCGTCCCAGAGCCGGCGCCCGGCGCTATCGGCACCAGCGGGCAGTCGCCACGAAGCCGTGATGCCGCAGCCGTCAGGACGCGGTCGGCGCTGTCGCCGTCCCAGTCGGCTGCGGCGTCGCGGTCCGCGTGGGCGTCGGTGACCGTGTCGCGGTTGCAGTCTCGGTGGTGGTCTCGGTCGGTGTCGCGGTCGGTGTTGGGGTTGGGCTCGCGGTCCGTGTCGGGGTCGGCGACGCCTCGGGCGTCGGACTGGCGGTCGGCGTCTGTGTCGGCGTCGTCTCCGGCGGTGGGGTCGGCGTCGCGGTCGGCGTCTCGTCCGGCGTCGGTGTCTCCGTCCGCGGTGGCTCCGGGACCGCGTTCAGGTCGACCGTCGCCACGCGCGACCAGTCCGTCTCGTCGAGGACCACGGCCTCGTCGGCGCCGAAGACGAACAGGTGGTCGCCGACGTAGCGCGCCCGGCGAGGGTTCCGCATCTCGACCCGTTTCTCGGTCGCGAGGTCGTCGGTCGAGAGGATGTAGCCACCCTCGGGCGTCGGGAGGAAGGCGACGCCGTGGCGCGGGTCGTAGGTGAACGCGTGGTGGGTCTGCGAGACGCCGGACCAGTAGGCGTCGAGGATTCGCGACTCCTCGACCCGCGGGTCGCTGGCGTCGCTCACGTCGAAGATGACGGCCTTGACGCGGCCGTCCTCCTCGCCGATGCCCATCACGCGGCCGTCACCGAGCGGGTGGAGGTACGAGGAGTAGCCCGGGAGCTTCACCTCGCCCTCCTCGGTCGGGTTCGCGGGGTCAGAGAGGTCGAGCACGTGCAGCGGGTCCACCTGCCGGAAGGTGACGACGTAACCGCGGTCGCCGTCGAACCGGACGCCGTAGACGCGCTGGCCCTCGCTCATCCCGGTGACGCTCCCGACCTGCTCCAGCGTCGTCGCGTCGAGCGTGTAGACGTCGTTGGCGCTCTCGACGCCCGGCAGCCGCTCGCCGACGGTCGTGGCCACGCGGAGGTGGCCGTCGTGGACGTCGAAGGAGAACTGGTTGAGGACGATACCCGGGACGCTCCCGGTCGTCACGTCCTCCAGGTCGTCGACGGGGAAGCGCGCGACGTGTGTCGTCGTGGCGTTCCGGCGGTGCTCACGGAGATACTCCTCCCAGTCCTCGCGGAGCTCCCGCCGAGCGTCCTCGCGCTCTGCGGGTGCGAGCGTGCCGAGCCAGCTCTGTACGGTCGCCTCGACCTCCTCCTCCCCGGCGCGGGGGGAGAGGTCGTAGCCCTGGACGGTCCGGAGTCGCTCCTTCACGCGCTCGGGGACGACGTCGCTCTCCAGCAGGAACTCCGTCCGGAGCGCGGAGCGCCGTTCGCTCGCCGTGTAGGTGGCGTAGACGGCGTCCGACGAGACGTAGACCGTCGACTCGCGGCTCCCGACGAACGTCGTCCGCTGCTCGATGTCGCCGTTCTCGGCGTTCACGGCCAGCACGGAGTAGGTCACGTCCGCCGGGACCGGTCGGTCCGGGTGGCGGATGTCGGTACAGGCCACCGTCTCGTCGGCCAGCGGCAGCACGCGGCAGGGCTCACCGGGGCGAGGGAGGTCGTTCGCGACGACCAGCAGGACGCGGCCGTCGGCCAGCCGCGCCGAGGCCACGCGACCCCGAACGCGCTGTTCCCACGCCTCCGTCGGCGCGTCGGAGTCGCTCACGTCGTACCCCGTCAGCACCCGCTCGCGGGCCGCGCGGTCGTCCTCGTCGGCGACCATCGAGTCGACGGCGCCGGTGACCGCGCCGGCCGGACCGCCTCGCCGCGGCTCCGGCTCGACCGGGCGACGGACGGCCCGTCGGTCCGGCAGTACGACGACCCGGTTCTCGCCGACGAGCATCCGGCCGCTCCGGTCCAGTGCGGCGGTCACACGCGCCTCGGCCGGCGGTGTCGCAGCCACGACGCTCGTCCCGGCCGCGTCGAACGATGCACCTGCCCGCTGGACGTAGAACCGGTCGCCGACCGTCTTCACCACGTCCGGCTCGTCGATGCCGACGACCTGCACGTTCGTCCCACCGACGCGGCGTGAGGGCGCACCTCCACCGGCGTCGCCACCGCCGCCGTCACCGCCGGCTGCGGCGGCCTGTCCGGTCAGCGACACGGAACTGTCGGCCGCGACGGCTGTTGCCCTCGGGGCCGATGTCACCCGGGCGGGGCGACCGCGGTCGAACTCGACGCCGCGATGCCCACCGCCGGCCTCGCGCTGGGCCCGTTCGAGGTACGACCGGAACGCCGCGTCGGAGTCGGCCGTGGTCAACTGCATCGCCTCGCGGACGGTGCTCCGGTTGTCGGTCGCAGGCTGGTCGTCCGGTCGCTCCTCCGGCGCCGGGGTCCGGTCCCTGGCGTCGTCCAGCACGACGGCGCCAGTCACGGACGCGGCGAGGACCAGCACCACGACCGCGACGGTTCGTGGAATCATGGACTCCCCTACGGGGGCATCTACACCTATTGTTACGTAATATCAAAGGCGTCTTTGAGTGACCGGGATACCAGCTCCCGACAGCGGTTTGCGGGCGCCGCCCGAACGGCGGGGCATGACACGAGAGCCGTGCGATGGCTGTGGCCGCTCCGTCCAGATCGCCGGCGGTATCGCCAACCTCTGGTCGTTCGGCGGCGACCGGACGGAGGGGTTGACGCTGGAACTGGCCGACGGCTCGGAGTATCTGCTCTGTTACGACTGCATCGAGCGGCTCCCCGACGACCACGACGTCACCACCGAGGACGTGGCGGCGCTCTCGCCCCACGAGGACCGGGCATCGTCCGAAGACGGCGAAAACGGAACGTAGCCCGGACCGGGCGGTACCGGACGGGGTCGGCGCGGGAGGATACGGCGGGCGAGACTGCCGTGAGGGACCGGCTCTACAGCAGGCCGTCGTCGCTGCTGGAATCGTTGCTGTCGTCGTCGTTGCTGTCGTCGTCGTCGCTGTCGTCGCTGCCGGAGTCGCTACCGCTCAGCGTGTCGTCGACGGCATCGGTGGTGTCATCGACGGCATCGGTGGTGCTGTCCGTGGTGTCGTCCACGGTGTCGGTCACATCGTCCGTGGTACCGCCGGTGGCGCTGTCCACGGCATCGGTGGTGCTGTCCGTGGTGTCATCGACGGCATCGGTGGTGCTATCGGTGGTCTCGTCCACGGTGTCACCGACCGCGTCGCTGGTGCCGTCGACGTCACCGCTGGCAGCCTCCTCCACGGTGTCACCAGCGCCCTCGGTGGCCTCGTCGACGGTATCCGTGGCGTCGTCGGTCGTCCCCTCGACGGCGTCGGTGACTCCCTCCGACGCACCGCCGGTCGCATCGTCGACGGCGTCGGTCGCACCCTCGCTCGGGGCGCCCGCGCCGGCGGTCTCGTCGAGGTCGGCGGTCACGTCGCCAACCGGGCCACCCACCACGTCCTCGCTGTCGGGGCGGGCGAGCGTCCGGGCTACGTTGCTGTCCGGGTCGTCCAGTTCGTACATCGGACCGCGCATCGTCTCGGCCAGCTGGCTGTCCGGCTGGAGCTGTCCGAGCGGGCCACGGAGCGTCTGGACGAGCGGGCTGGTCTGGTCGTTCAGGAAGTCCATCCAGTCGCCGTCCTCGGCCGCGGTGCTGCCGCCGGCGTCAGCCGCCGTGCTCCCGCTGGCGGTGGTCGCTGGTCCATCGGTCACGTCAGCGGCATCGGTGTCCGACCGGTCGTTCGATGCGAAGATGCCCTGTGGCTCGGGCGTCCCGACGCTCGACTGGGCGCCCTGTGAGGTGTCGCCGCCGTTGCCGGCATCGGCTGCCGCCGCGCTATCGGCGGGTGTGCTCGCGCCACTTCCGGGACCGGCACTACTTCCGGAATCTGCTCCTCCGTCGACGCCCGGCACCGCCCCCGCCCCGACGCCGAAGAACGGGTTGAAGATGATCCCAACTGTCAGGAACGCTATCAGTCCGAGCGACGGGAGTACCTTCTTCGTGAACGGCTGGGTCGTCGATGACCTCTCCTCGTTTGTCTGGCTGGCTGCGTGTTGTCCCACCATGAATGGACGCAAGTTATACAGGGGGTTATATGTTCCGGCACCTGGCAGTAGTATATAAAGTATGGTAAATAACCGTGCATAGATGGGAAATTAAGTTACTTTTCGCTAATAAGTGCGCTCGGCGGTAACGGTTGCATTTCGGGTGCTGCTCGGTAACCGTTAGTAGACGGGTGGCCGCTCTGGTATCAGTACACTGACCAGACGTTCAGGCCGGTCGGCGCGGCTCGCGCGCGCCGGAGATGCCGGGCTGGACGGGGTCGCCGAGTCCGGTGCGGTTATGGCCGCCGCCGCGGACGTGGGCACGTGGACCCCGCCCGTATC